>CAZSEX010000001.1:0-179270 GCA_964606065.1 uncultured bacterium
AATTATTCGCATAATACCGAAAAGTACAACTTATTCGGTACTTATCAACAGATGAATCCGGACTTTCGCTCCGACCTCGGTTTTGTTAATCAGGTCGGTTACAGGTACGCCGATGCGGGAGGAGAGTATATCTGGAGAGCCGGACCGGGGCACTGGTTTAACTGGATAAATATTTACCTCGGCGCCGATTTTGGAAAGGATTATGAAGGCAATACGGCTCGAAAAGAATTAAAAGCGAATATTAACTACAATGGTCCCTTTCAGTCATATTGTGGTGTTTACGGACAATTGTCGAAGGATCGCTACGAGGGAGAGGAATTTAGTACCGGTTATTTGAATTACTGGATCGGAGGGCAACCGGCGAAATGGCTTACCTGCAATCTGTGGAGCGTTTTCGGCGACAGAATCGATTACGACAATGTAAGACAGGGGAAGGGTTTGCAGTTAGGCGTGAGCGCGACTTTTAAAATAGGATACCGCCTTTCGGTTAACCTCGATCATTATTCTGAGCATTTGGACGTAACCGGCGGTAGACTGTATACGGCAAACAGAGAGTATGTTAAGTTGATTTATCATGTAAACAAAAGACTCTATATCCGAACGATTTTTCAATACGCGGTTTATAAAAAAAATCCGGATTTTTACACCGATGAAGTTCTGCCGGAAGAAAGGGATTTATTAAGCCAGATTCTGCTTTCTTATAAAATCAATCCGCACACAGCCTTTTACATAGGATATACCGATAACTATTACGGGAATGATTTTACAAGTACCGCACAAACCGACAGAAGTATTTTCGCGAAAATCGGGTATTCCCGTAATCTTTAATCGGAGACTGGGTCAAAATTATAGATTTCGCTCGTAGGGCACGGCTTTAGCCGTGCTAAGATACTGGTAATCAATTATTTTGCAAACCTAAAGGTTTGCCCTACATTGAAAAATAGGGGTTTTGGCACAGTCTCATCGATAAGATAAAAAGTTCAGTTCTCTTAAAACTTACCCGGGAAATGGCATTTAACGAAAACACCCTTTTCTTTTTCTTCCAACACAGGCTCCTCTTTTTTACAAATCTCCCGAGCGATAGGGCATCGGGGATGAAAACAGCAGCCTTCAGGCTTATGCAAAGAAGAAGGCACTTCTCCTCTGAGCGGTTGTCTTTTGACTTTTGTTCTTGGATTCGCTTCCGGTACCGCCGATAACAAAACCTTTGTATAGGGATTAAGAGGATTATTGTAAATTTGCTCCGCCGGTCCCATTTCCATAATGAAACCCAGGTACATTACGGCAATCCGGTGCGCTATGTGTTTAACAACAGATAAATCGTGAGAGATAAAAATGTAGGTAACTTGGAATTCGTCCTGTAAATCCTGCATCAAATTTATTACCTGCGCCTGAACCGAAACGTCGAGGGCGGAAACAGGTTCGTCCGCTATAATAAGTTCCGGGTTCGTGGACAAGGCCCGTGCTATTCCTATCCGCTGTCTCTGCCCTCCCGAAAACTCATGCGGGTATCTGTACATGTGTTCTTCACTCATCCCCACTTTTTCTAAAAGTCCCTTTACAATATCTTTGTTTTCTTTTCTTTCCCCCCTGTGAACGGTTAAGGGTTCTTCTATAATGTCTCCCACTGTAAATCTCGGATTAAGCGAGGAATAAGGATCTTGAAATATCATCTGAATTTTGGAGCGGTAAGGCATCAGTTCTTTTCTGTTCAGTTTGGCTAAATCTATTTTCACTCTTTGTTTTTTATTGTTTTGAAGCTCAGCTTCATCGTAGTAATATATGCTTCCTGAATTAGGATCGAGAATCCTTACGAGAGTTTTCCCTATTGTAGATTTTCCGCAGCCGGTTTCTCCCACCAGACCGAAGACTTCTCCTTTGTTTATTGAAAAACTTACACCGTCGACAGCTTTAATGTATCCCGTAACTTTTCTTAAAACCCCTCCCACAACCGGGAAATATGTTTTTAAATTTTGAACTTCGATGAAAGTTTTTTTGTCCTCGTTATTCACCCTTATGAGTTTCTTCTTTTCTTCCAATAAATTTAATCTCGTTTTTTTGAAATCAGTCATTTCGCTTGCCTTTATCGTTATAAAGATGGCATCGAACAAAATGTCCCTTCTCGACTTCCAATAATTCCGGCACCACCTTCTCGCATACAGGCATTCTGTATTCACATCTGGGGTGAAAAGGACACCCCGGAGGGAAGTTCAAAATCCCCGGGACATTTCCCTTAATAGCGTTCAATCTTTTTTGTTTTTTGATTAAAGAAGGAATCGACGTCATCAAGCCTTTTGTATATGGATGAAGAGGGTTTTCGAACAGATTAACTGTGCTTGCCACTTCCTGTATTTTACCGCAGTACATAACCATAACTCTATCGCAGGTTTCCGCTATAACCGCCAGATCGTGGGTGATAAGTATAATGGCGGATTCTTTTCTTTTGTTCTTTATTTCATTCATCAATTCCAGGATTTGAGACTGTACGGTTACGTCGAGAGCTGTCGTTGGTTCGTCTGCTATCAAAAGACTGGGGTCGCAGGATAAAGCTATTGCAATCATTACTCTTTGTCTCATTCCGCCTGAAAACTGGTGCGGATAATCGTTTACCCTCTGTTCGGGAGAAGGAATTCCCACTTTCCGAAGCAATTCTATCGCGGCTTTTTTTGCCTCTTTTTTATCCATATTTCTGTGTATCATTAAAGGCTCCATTATTTGAAATCCGATGGTAAAGATGGGATTTAGAGAGGTCATGGGTTCCTGGAAAATCATGGAAATTTCATTTCCCCGAATCTTTCGCATGTCTTCCCATGAAAGGCTTAAAAGGTCTTTATTTTTGAAAAATATTTTACCGTGAGAGATTTTTCCGGGAGGGTCCGGGATGAGTCGCAAAATAGATAGGGCTGTAACGGATTTGCCCGAACCGGATTCTCCAACTATTCCGAAAAATTCTCCTTTAAAAACGTTGAAATTCAGACCATCGACAGCCTGAGCCTTTTTCTCTTCGAGCATAAAATGAGTTTTAAGGTTTTCGACTTTTAATAATTCCTTTTGCTCTTTTTTCGCCATGGTTTAATTATCTCATCCTGGAGTAAACTTTCGGATCCAGAGCTTCTCTAACCGCTTCCCCTATGAAAGCAATCAGCATTAAAGTTATAAACATGGCAGCCATGGGAGAAAAAGTCAGCCACCAGGAACTCAAGTTGGAAATACCCTGAGATAAGAGCTGCCCCCAGCTGGGAGTCGGTTCCGGCAAGCCGAATCCTAAAAAGTCCAGAGACGCCAGGACGGATATTCCTGAAATAATGGTAAAAGGAAGGAAAGAAATTGCCGGCGTCAACGAGTTTGGCAGAATATGAGAGAGGATTATTCTTCTGTCGCTTACCCCCACAGCCTGGGCAGCCTGTACGTATTCGTTCGATTTTTCTCGGAAGAACTCGGCTCTTATATATCTCGCCATCGATATCCATCCGAAAAGAGAAAGAATCACAATAAGAATTGTAAAATTCGGAATCATTATCGATGAGATAACCATTACTGTAAATAAAAAAGGAATCGAAGCCCATATCTCGATAAACCGTAAGCCCAGAAAATCTACTTTTCCGCCGTAATAGCCGAGCACGGCTCCGAATAATATTCCGATTACGTAACTGGTTAAAGTTAAAAGTAGTGAAAAAGTCATATAAATACGAAAACCATAAACCAGTCTGGCGAAAACATCTCGTCCCCTGTCGTCCGTTCCAAGGAAATTTTTTCCGTCCGGTGCCGTCGGCGGGTTTCTATCCCCCAGTTCATCGAGTAAGTTTTCATTAGGTCCGTAGGGATAGGGAGCGAGTATTGCCCAATTTCCTATTTTTTGTTCCACGAAAATTTTTCGCAGTGCGCGGTGGTTGTCGAAGTCTTTTTTTATCCTATCGTAAAGCTCATATTCGGATTTTAGAGAAATCAATTTTTCGTTGTTCGAGGTTAAAGTATCTTCTCCCAGAGAAGCTTTATATTCAAAATATTTATCACGTGTCTCGATCGCTTTCGCGAAGATATATTGCTTAAAAGAAACGTCGCTGTAGAGAGTAATAAATTTTTTTCCGTCGAAGTTAATAAGCAGAGCGTTGTCGTTTATTATAAATTCCGCGAAAAAAGACAACAAATAAGTTATCCCGATAATTAAAAGAGAATAATATCCTCTTTTAAAACTCTTGAATTTTTTTATTCTTTTTATAAACAGCGGAGAAAAGAAAGATTTTCTCATTCTGCTCATTGTAAAACTAGTCCAGCCTTATCCGCGGGTCTATGACGCAGTACAGGAAATCCGAGAAAATGTTTCCCAGCATATAAAGAATAGAAGAAAATACGAGTATTCCCAGCATAACCGGATAATCCCTGTCTAAAATCGAGTTGTAACCTAAAAGCCCGAAGCCGTGTATATTAAAGACTTTTTCTATTAAGAGGGAACCTGAGATAACGATATAAAAAACGCTTCCCAGTCCCGTGGCTATGGGTATCAGGGAATTGCGGAGAGTGTGTTTAAAGATAACTGTTTTTTCGGATAACCCTTTAGCGAAAGCGGTCCTGACGTAATCCTTGCCGAGATTTTCAATCAGCGAATTTTTCATTAAAATGGTGAGAGACGCGAAAGAGCCGAGAGTATAGCAAAATACGGGTAAAATCATGTGATAGATGTTATCCCAGAATTTACCCCAGAAAGAAAGCGTTTCGTAATTCATGGAGTGGATTCCACCCAGAGGAAAAACATTAAAAAAAGAGCCTCCGCCCAAAAGGACGAGAAGGACGATACCCGCCACCCATCCGGGAATAGCATAACCCATAAAAACCAGAGAGGAACTCACAAAGTCGAAAGTCGAGCCGTGCTTAATGGCTTTAAAAACCCCCAGGGGTATACAAACAAGATATGCCAGCAGGAACCCCGCCACCCCGAAACGAAGAGAAATGGGGAATCGAGCCTTTATTACATCCCAGACCGGTTTCGAATAGGTATATGATTCTCCCAGGTCGAATTGAACAACATTGCCGAGCCAGATGAAATATGAAACATAAAAAGGCTTATCGAACCCGTATATTTTTTTTAGTTTCTCGACCATTTCCTCGGATATCGCCGTGCCCTGAGATCCCATCGCCCCGCCACCTCCTTCCATCTGCATCTGTTTATAACGGAGTATTGCCATTTCCACCGGACCTCCGGGAGCGAACCTGGTGATTGTGAAAACGATAAACGTCACGCCTAAAAACGTCGGTATTATCATTAAAAGACGGCGGATGAAATAGTTAACCATCACGCAATATTATAATTTTTCGTTAAAACGTCAACCCACCCCTCCCAACAAATTATTCTCACACAGAGAGCACAGCGCGGTAAAACCGCTAATATTCACCGCAAAGACGCGGAGGACGCAGAGAAAAATATATTGTTTGTTCCCCTTACCCAACCAAAATGGGACGCAGATGAACGCAGATTTACAGGATATTTTTTAACTAAAACCTAAAACTCATGACCTATTTTTCACATGTAGAACACGTAGTGTTTTTTTTAATGATCGCGGCTGGGAAGCCGCTCCTACAACGATATATGTAGGAGGGATTTCCCAATCCCGAAGAAAAAGTCATTACGAGTTTGGAATCTTGCTCGACTCAAGCTTGCCCGGTAGAATAGAATGTATTCCAAGTGGTATCTTCTATTCCATGGGGCCGACAAAGGTCGCAGAGAAAAAAAATAAAGAATGTGTTTTTACATCACCCAACCCAATCATGCTTTTTATTTTACGAGTGAGATTGCTTTACCCCATGAAATAGCTTGCCTACCTGATTGTGCTTCTATTTCATGGGGCAAGCTGGGGAACGGCAGGAAGAAGAGTTCGCAACGACAACTCCAATATTAATAAACAACAATTAAAAACCTTGTGTCTTCGTGTCTACTCTTTTACAAAAAAAACAAAAAGTTGACCGGTAGTACTACAGAGAGAAAGAATTATGTTACCCATAAAAATATTACTCGAAGATTTTTATGGGTAAAAATTTCTGATATTTTTTGAAATCCTTATCAACAGTAAAAATTAAAAGATTTTCCAGAAAAGAGACGGCGCAGATTAAAAAATCCGTGGTTGAACCCTGGATGCCATTTCTTCTACAGATATTGCAAAATTCGGCTGCTTTCTCAAAATGTTCTTTTTTTAGCGATATAGAATCAAAAGAAGAAAGGTGTTCTTTTAATTCTTGAAACTGTTTTTCTTTCGAAACTCCGGAAAGGAGCTCCTGCCTAATCGGGCATACAATTACAACTCTTCCGTCTGAAATCAAATTTGTTAGTTTTTTGGCTAAATCTTTGTCAGCTTTTTTGTATCGTAGAACTCTGGACCAGACACAAGTATCGACCAGAACTTTCATCTTTTTCTGGCTTTTTTATAGTCATAGCTTTCATCAAATTCTATCTTCCCAAACATATCTACAATCTTTTGCTGTTTTTTATGTGATATGTATTCTTTCAACGCTTTTGTCACAGCTTCTTTTTTGCTCTTATGGTGTCCCAGCTTTTGCGCTTGTTTTATTAGACTATCATCCAAATGCAAATTTGTGGGCATAGACACACCTCCTTTTACACAAAAAATAACACATTACATTGTGTAAGTCAAGAGGTTTTTTTAGCCGCAGAGGGACTAATACACGGAGAAAAAAACAAAATTAATATTGTTGATTAAAAACAACCTCCATCCTTGAAAAACAAGTAACAACAAATAGCGATAATTACAAGAATATTTTGAAGATTGAACCACAAAGAGCGCGAAGGATACAAAAGAACAATGAAGAACGAAATTTTGTTTCTTAAAACCACTCCACCCGCCAAAAGAGGCCAAGAACTTACACGGATTATCGCAAGATTTTTTTTGTTTTTATAACTGCTTACTTCTTTCTGCTCACTACTTACTATTGTCTATATTTCTCTTGATATCTGACTTCGGCGGGTTTCGCGGGAAGGGGAAAGCCTTTTTCTTTCGCGGTTTTTAATGCTGTGTCCGTCTCCGCGTCGTACCACCAGAAAGTAGTGATTACTTCCAGAAATTTGAAGGTTACGTTTCCCGAGTATGAAACTCCGCTAATGACGAATTCAGGCATTCCGAACTTATTCCAGTATAAGATTTTTGTATCTTCAGAATACCAGTTCAAAGCCATAAGGTAGTTGCTTACGAGGATGGAATCGAGTTCTTGAATAAGAGCTACCCGTTTTTCCAGATCGAACTCGTCGTTATATTTTTCGCAAAGTTCATCGATTTTTTTGTTTTTAAAGCCGAAAATATTGTTAGTATTCTGTTTGTCCGCGTATTTTGAATGGTAGGCGTGCTCGGGATTTGGGAACAGATCGGTTGTATAGTTTATCCACATCATTTTAAATTTTCTTTCATCTATATCTTTGATGTGTGTTGCCCAGGTTACTTTCTTCAAATCGATTTTAATTCCGGCTTTTTTGAGTTCTTCCTGAAGTAAAGTTTCGATTCTGGTATCGTCGCTTCTATAAAAATTTAAGTTAAGTTCGAATGGTTTGCCGTCTTTAACTATATAGCCTTCTTCGTTTAAGTTTTTCTGGGAATATCCCGCTTCCTCAAGAAGCCGGATAGCTTCTTGCGGGTCATATCTTATTTTTGGATTATTTTTATTTTCATATATAGAATTTGAATAATATGAATCCATGTGCTTATATTCATCGTAAAAAAGTTTGTTTATTATTTTTTCTCTGTTAAAAAGCAGGCTTACAGCTTTTCTGACTCTAATGTCGTTAAAAGGCTCTTCTCTCATATTAAAAGCGAAGCCTCCTTTTTCTGCCGGTTTGCCGCAGTAAATTTTCTGTCTTACTATGTAATTGTTTTTAACCGCGTCCGATTTATCAGGAGAAAAATCCTCGACCCACTTGTTAATTGTATGAGGATAAATATAGGGAGCTATATCGATATTTCCTTTTTTAAAGTTTTCAAACAGGACTGTTTCGTCGGTATAAAAATTAATTCTTACCTCGTCAAAATTAAATAAATTTTTATTTAAAGTTATATCGGCAGCCCACCAGTTTGTATCACGTTTAAGAGCAACAACCTGATTTGGAACCGCTTTTTCAAAAAAATAAGGACCGCTTCCTGTCATCATTTCATTGTTATATTTTCTGAGATATTCGGAGGGTTCGATTTTTGCTATTATGTGTTCGGGTAAAATATAGGTATCCGACGCGCTGAAATATAAAAAAAGACTCCACTGAAGTATTTTTGCTTTAACCATAACAATATTTGGCGTCAAAGCTATGGGGCGTTCATATTTGCTTTTATAAAAGTCATTATGATAAGGGTCTCTGATTCCCTCGTCGACCAATAAGTCATAAGTGGCTACGACATCGAACGCACTAACAGGCACACCGTCCTGCCATTTTGCCTTTTCGTTTATATGGAAAAAGTAGGTCATTTTATCTTCCGATATAGACCATTTATCGGCAAGCCCGGGGATATATTCATAAGTTACAGGGTCCATCTTTAAAAGAGATTCATATGTTATTCTTGTAATCATTTGATTTATTAATTCGTTGGAATTCTCTCCGTAGGTTCTTAACGTGGGAGGATATGCAGAATATCCAAAAGCGACGGTTCCTCCCTTTTTTGCCTTACTATTTACGAGAATAGTCTGATTTTCATTCGTTTCCCATTTAATCGATTTTACAATACTGTCGACCTGCTCTGCCGTTAAGTCAACGGGTCCGTATTTTTTCATTAAATCTTTTTCCGTTAAATGTATTTTTGAAGTTTCAGTAGAAGATTTTTGATTGCAGCTGGAAATTAAGAACAGGATAAAGACCGGAACGAGAAAAGCAAAACACCCGCGTATCGAAATTAAATTTTTCATTACGCAATATTATGCTTTTTTCGGCGAAACGTCAACCCGCAACAGACAATTTGAAACACAAAGAGCACAAAGAAAAACAGAGAAAAAATTTTTGTTTCAAAACCAACCCCACCCTGAATATTCACATGTAGAAATTGTAGTTTGTTTTTCCCCTTACTACCCCCAACGTTCTAACCTTCTAACAATGGCATTGTCACAGATTATCACAAGATTTTTTGCCACAAAGGCACAAGGATTTTTTTTGTTGTTTTAACGCCCTAACGCTTTTACGCATTTACGCACCAACTAAATTAAGTAACAACAAATAGCACGAATGTTTCAAAATTTAATTCGCAGAAAAAACAAAGGGACCACAAATTACACAGACTAACACAGAAACTACCCGTAGAAAAAAATGTTGTGTTGTTTTCTTTGCCAGAAACCTCAAAAACTCAATATTCAAAACGGTGTTGAAAATTATAGTTTTTTGATTATAATATACAAAAGGAGGAAATTGATGCCTACGGATTATAAAGAAGTAATGGATACGCTAAAACTTATGCAAAAGAGGCTTGAGGTTTTGGGCGGAGCCAAAATTAGAGAAAGGTATAAAACATCCGATGCAATGAAACTGCAAAACGAACTTCGCTCCAAACATTCGAATCTTAAAAAAAACTGGACAGGTACCGATGAGGTTCGAAAATGGAGGGAAAGAGATAAAAATTGAGTATAGATTTCTCGCTTGTTCTCGATACTTCTATAATCTATAAATGGTTTATAGAGGAAGAGTATAGTAATCAAGCTTTAGAAATAAGAAATCTTGTCGCTTCCAGCAAATATAGTGTTTTAATACCCGATTTATTAATTTATGAACTTTCAAACGAGCTTAGATATAATACTGATTACTCTAATGACGAAATCAAAAAGGCAATAAGAAGTCTTTACGACATGGAAATAGATATTGTTGCTCCAGTTATTGAAATACTGGAGTCTGCTATAGATATTGCCAGAGAATATGATATAACTATATATGATGCTTATTATCTTTCTCTTACTAAAGAAATAGGTTACCACTTTATAACAGCAGATAAGAGGTTAGTTGACAAAGTTAGTTCTTTAGATTTTGTTTTGTTTCTGGAAAATCCTTCTTGATTTGTAAATCACACAATTTTGTCCTATAGTTAAGTGCGTTAAGAGAAGAAATTTAAAAACAAAATACACAAGTTGTTTTAAAAAATAAACTGCAGAGAACACAGCGCGGTAAAACAGTTAACACATAAAATGTACCACAAAGCCCGCAATGACAACTTCATCACAAAAAATGTCATTACGAGTTTGGCATCTTGCCTGACTGCCGCGAAGTAATCTCAAGCGTTACGGAGATATTGCAATACGCCCCTACAACCACAGCCCTAAAAAATCATTTGACCATTTTTAATTTAACTATTTGACTGAGATTCTAAGAATCTTTGCCCTAACGATATTTCTCCCAATATCTGACTTCGGCGGGTTTTGCTGGAAGAGGGAGGTCTTTTTCTATCGCTTCTTTTAGCTTTTTATCGGCTTTTTCATCATACCACCAGTATCTGATACAAGAAAGTTGCCAGTAGGAAGAGCCTTCGAAACGCCCCAGAACAAATTCGGGCATTCCAAACTTATTCCAGTACAGGATTCTTACGTTGTCGGAAACCCAAAACATAGCCATCATGTACTCTGATGCCAATATTGAATCTAACTCCTGCAAAAGGTTTATTCTGTTTTTTATTTCGAATTCCTTGCTGTATTCTTCGCATATCTGGTCAGCTCTTTTGTTTTTTAACCCCCAAATATTATTGGTATTTTTCTTATCCGCATATTTAGAATGGTATGAGGATTCGGGCTCAGGAAACAAGGTACGAGTAAAAGCAATACTCAGAATTCTAAAGTCATGATTGTGCAGACTTCTCAAATGAGTAGCCCATGTTACTTTTTTGATACTAAGTTTAATTCCTATTCTTTTCAGATCTTCCTGATATATAGTTTCTATTCTTGTATCACCATCATAGTCATTAAGCTCCAGTTCCAAAACTTCTCCGTTTTTTTCTATATATCCTTCTTCGTTTAAGTTTTTTTGTGAATAACCCGTTTCTTCGAGCAATCTTATCGCTTCGTCGGGATTATATCGAATCTTTACATTGTTTTTGTTTTCATAAGGAGAATTGGGATAATAAGAATCCATATAATCATATTCATTAAAGAACAACTTTTCCATCATTTCCTTTCTGTTTAGCATATGGTAAAACGCTTTTCTCACTCCCTTATCATCAAAAGGAGGTTTTCTCATGTTAAAATGATAACCGGAAATGCTGACAGGCGAATCGTCATATACTTTTTGTTTAATAATGTGATTGTTTTTTATTGCGTCTATATTTTCTGGGGTAAAATCCTTTACCCACTTTTTAGCGACTCTTACATAAATTACATCGATATCACCTTTTTTAAACTTTTCGTCCATTATTGTTTCTTCGGTATAGAATACAAATTTAAGGAAATCAAAATTAAATAAGCCTCTACTGTCTTCGATGTTTTTTCTCCACCAGAAATCGTTCCTTTTTAAGGTGACAAACTGATTTACTTCGGCTTTTTCAAACACATATGGTCCCGAACCAATCATTGCTTTATCGTTATAATCAGACATATACTTTTCAACAGAAATTCCTCTTAAGGTTTTTTCTGGGAGTACAAACAAATTTAGGCTGAGATCTAAAAATCTCCGCCATTCGAGAGTTTTGGGCTTTACCATGAGTACATTCTTTGATAACGCTACCGGTTGCTCATACTTGGCCCATAAATCATTTTGGAAGGGATCACGAATGCCTTCGTCTATTAAAAGGTCCCAGGTTGCAACCACGTCAAAAGTTGTTACCGGTGAACCATCGCTCCATTGCGCTTCGCTGTTTATGTGATAAAAATAAATTCTTTTATCTTTACTGACAAACCATTTATCGGCGAGTAAAGGTTTATATTCCAGAGTAAGAGGATCCAGGTCCAGAAGCGTTTCATATAGCAAGCTTTGTAAAATAGAATTAAAAACATAACTGGAATTCTCTCCGACAGTTCTTAAAGTGGCAGGATATCCTATTTCTCCTATGATTAATGTTCCTCCCTTTTGCGCCTCTTTACTGCCGAGAATCGAAGGGCTTTTGTTCGTTTCCCATTCGATCGATTCTATAATACTATCGACCTGTTCTTCGGTCAGGTTTTTCGGTCCGTATTTTTCCATTAATTCTTCTTCGTTCGCTATTTCTATTGGGGTTTCCTTCACCCTCTCTTCCTGTTCACAGCAAGAAATGGTAAAGATAAGAGAAATCAATAAGAAACATAAAAGGAATTTATTCATTTTTTACCTCCCTGTATTTAATTGTAGAGAAGCGGAGAATATTGGCTAACATATCTCCGCTTTAGGTTTACCGCTGAACTAAAAAAAAGCTTGTATAAAGACAAAAAGTTTGTTTTTTTCTCTGTGTTCTCTGTATCTCCGTGTAATAAATTAAAAAGGATCAATCGTAAACGAAAGTCAGCCAATTATGTCGGTCTTCTTTTTCGCCTCTCAGGATGCCGAAAAATTCATCCTGGAGTTTTTTGGTAATCGGTCCTCTTTTGCCGTCTCCGACTTCTATGTTATCGACTTTCGTGACGGGCGTTATTTCTGCCGCGGTTCCCGTAAAAAATACCTCATCCGCGATATATAAGGCTTCCCTCGGAATGAGATGTTTTTCAATTCTAAGATTAAGATCTCTTGCGAGCGCAAAAATACTGTGACGTGTTACTCCCGGTAGTATCGCAGCGTTGGAGGGGGGTGTGTATATAACGTTGTTTCTGACAACAAAGATATTTTCCCCTGACCCTTCGCAAACATATCCAAATGAATCGAGAGCGATACCCTCGTCGAACCCGTTCATTAACGATTCCATTTTTATCAACTGAGAGTTCAGGTAGTTTCCACCTGCTTTAGCCATAAAAGGCATAGTATTCGGAGCGAAGCGGTTCCAGGAGGAAACCTGAACGGATATTCCGTTTTCCAGAACTCCTTCACCGAGATACGCCCCCCATTCCCAGACGGCTATCGCGCAGTTGACGGGGTTCTTTAAAGGATTCACCCCCATTGCTCCGTAACCTCTGAAAGCAAATGGTCTTATGTAGCATTCTTTAAGCTCGTTTATTCTGATAGTCTCGATAATGGCTTTTCCGAATTCCTCTTTAGTGTAAGGAATTTCCATTCGATACACTTTCGCGGAATCATAGAATCTTTTAATGTGATCGTCATTTCGAAAAATGGCAGGACCTTTCTTCGTGTTGTAACATCTGGTTCCCTCGAAGATGCTCGAACCATAATGAATAACGTGAGAGAGAACGTGAATTTTCGCGTCCTTCCAATCGACGAATTTGCCATCGAACCATATTTTCCCTTTACCGAAACTCATAAGACCCTCCTCGGACTCATATTATTAATAATTTAAGTTTATCCGTGTAATTCTAATAAAAAAAATCCAAAAATCAACCCACATTGAGGATAAAACCACAGATTACACAGATTGCCACAGGATTTTTAAAAAATTGTCAAACACGGAGAGAGTGAAAAATTTACAAAGAATCCGAGGCACACTCTAATTACTTCTCTGTGCTTTGGGAAAAATACAAAAAATTCTGGGGATGTGGTCGGGTTTTGTGTTCTCTGTGTGCTCTGTGGTAAAAAGTGGGTGGTGGGAAGGGCAGTCGGAACTTGACAGGATTTTTTCTCTTTATACTTTATTATAAATGTTTTGATTGAATTTTTAGGAGGATAAATGCCTTTTAGATTAAAGGACACACTTACAGAAAAAGATAGAGAAAAAGGGCTCAGGGCGATGATGAACGATGGGCTCGCCACTCAGGCGATGGTTATTTTTACCGGAGGGGCTTTTCTTGTGGCTTTCGCTCTTAAACTCGGAGCCTCCAATACTGTAATAGGTCTTTTAGCCGCCATCCCCCCTTTGCTCCAGCTTCTCCAGATCCCGGCGGTCTATTTAGTGGAAAAAGTCAAAAATAGGAGAGCGATAACCGTTTACGCATCTGTTTTAAGCCGGGTTTTCTTCCTCCTTATCACCTTGATTCCGTTTCTTTTCGGGTATAAAGCCGGTTTGACTTTTCTTGCGGTGTTCCTTGTTTTTAACTCGGCTTTCAGCGCCATTTCCGCAGCCAGCTGGAATTCATGGATTAGAGATATCGTTCCTCAGAAAATACTGGGTTCGTATTTTTCCTCCCGGATGAGAGCGGCTACCGCTCTTGGAATTTTTCTAAGCCTGGCAGGTGCCTTATATATAGATTTGTGGAAGACTAACTTCGGAGAAGTCGAGATTTACGGATATTCGATTTTGTTTTTCCTGGGTTTTATAGCGGGCATGATTGGCGTGTATTTTCTTGCCGTTTCTCCCGAGCCTAAAATGGAAATGTCGGAAGCAGCCGATAGTTTTCTAAAAAGGATAATTAAACCCTTTAAAGATTTGAATTTTAGAAATTTACTCGTCTTTTCGGGAGCGTGGAGCTTCGCGGTGAGTCTTGCCGCGCCTTTTTTCACCGTTTATATGCTTAAACGACTGGAGTTGAACATGTCTTTTGTCATCGGGCTTTCCGTGTTGAGTCAGATAATGAATTTTCTTTTCTTTAGAGTCTGGGGAAGATTTTCGGACAGAATCGGCAATAAAGCGGTATTGGGTTTGAATTGTCCTCTTTTTATTTTTTCTATACTCGGATGGACTTTCACGACTTTGCCTGAAAAATATTTTTTAACCATTCCTCTTTTAGTAATCATACATATAGTTATGGGGATTTCTCTGGCTGGAGTAAATCTTGCTTCCGGTAATCTTGGATTTAAACTCGCTCCCAGAGGCGAGGCTACAGCCTATCTTGCGGCAAGAAATATTATATTTTTTATCGCCGCCGGTATCGGCCCTCTTTTAGGCGGAATGTTTGCCGATTTTTTCGCGGAAAGGGAGCTTTCGTGGACACTGCTCTGGAAAAGTCCGGCTGGGGAATTTGTTCTTCCGACTTTGAATCTGCAGCAATGGGATTTTTTCTTCATGTTTTCTTTTGTAATCGGGCTCTATTCCATACATAAATTAGCTTCAGTACGAGAAACGGGTAAGATAAAAGATAGAGTGGAATTAGGCGAATTTCTATTCGAAACAAGAAGAGAGGTTAGAAGTCTTTCCACCGCAGGAGGTATGAGGAACATGCTTGCTTTCCCCTTTGTGGTAAGCAAAAAGATAAAAAAGAAAGTTAAAAAGAAGGTAAGAAAAGTTAAGAGCAAACGTAGAAAGAAATAGTCGAAAGAACAAAACTCGACGACGGAAGACATTTTGAACCATTCAGAAGAATAAATGTTTACGCTAAAAAATAAACAAATTTAACCATAGAACATACATAGAATTTTTATTATTTAAAACCCGACCCTCCATACCAAATTTGTCTCACACAGAATTCCCCAGATGAACACTGATTTTTACTTTAGGAGCGGGCTCTCAGCCGAAAAAAAACAACAAATCAAACTCCAACAGAGTCATCCTTCCCTACGGAGCTTGCCCAATGAAATAGTGATTTTCCCAGGATATTCACCTATTCCATAGAGCAAGCAAATAGCACAAATAATTTCTATTCTCCTTCCTGATTTTTAAATTTACTAATCTTCTAACCCTTTATCCGACTTTTTACGTGTAGAAAATGCAGGGATTATAGTTTGTTTGAATGGTGGCTGGTTTCGGTACCGGTAAATACCCTTGACTTAATGGCAAATATCGCTAATTTTTTTGTATGTATCCCATATTTTCGTGCCACGGCACCGCGAAAATTCTTAAAGAGAGGGGAAGAAATGTTTCTACTGGCAAGAAGAAGACTAAATAGCTACTCGATCCCGGAAACAGTAATTACCGACATTGGGAATCATCTTCGATTTATTTCATATAAATTCGTGTTTTTGGCGGTATTATCTTCGTTTTCTCTAAATGCGAATGAGTTTCCCGTTCGGTTTCGACTAAAGCCTGATGATGAGTGCTCCCCATTACATTGGGAGAAAAAATTTTTTTTCGAGAAATTTCCAGTCGAACAGAAGATAAAAGGTGGTCAATGGGAAAAAGTCTACGGTTTACGAAAGAAAGTAAAAGTGGGTTTAACGCTTGGCGGAGGGATAGTAAGAAGTGTCGCGCATATCGGTGTTTTAAGGGCACTTGAAGAAAATTATATTCCGATAGATGGCATCTCGGGTACTAGTATGGGAGCGGTAATCGGCGGTTTATACGCAAGCGGGCACCATCCAGATTCTTTAGAGTTCATTGTAAAAAAAGATATCGATTGGGAAACATTCTTTCAAGACCAGCAAATCAGAAATGATATACCAATCTGGGAACGGATAAGGAATAAGCCGCGATCTCCGGCTTTGGAAGTCGACCTGTCCCGGGACTTTCCTTTTATTTTCTACAAGCTCGGCGCGGGAATAAGAGTCGCTCAGAAATATACCGATGAGATAGCAGATAAAACATTACATGCAGATTATAGAGCAGGTTTTGATTTTTCTAAATTAAGGTATCCGTTCGGAGCTATACTTACAAATTTAAGCAGCGGAACATCGACATTAAAAATAAACGGAGCTCTTTCTACCGCTCTCAGGGCGAGTGGTTCTTTCCCCATCGCTTTCGAACCGATGATCATAGATAATATCCAGTATGTCGACGGAGGAATTCTTGACAACTTGCCTGTCGATGCTTTTCTACCGGAATTTGATTCTTTGAGAAAACCTGACACCATTATGAATATATATGATAAAAATAAAGGTGAAGATATATTTGTGATTGCTTCTTACCCTTCAAAATTGACCTGCTCTGGAGAGAATCCGATAGAAACCGGGGAAGCGATATCCGGATCGGTCGGTATTGGTATTATGATGAAAACTTACTCTCTGGCAAGGGAATTTCATGTGTGGAATAGCTGGAGAAATGCTGACGGCAAAATCGATATAGATGTGAAAGGCGGTTTCGATTTCAAAGAAGATAAACTGAAAGAACTGATTCAAGCAGGTTACGATGAAGCTAAGAATCAAATATACAGTATAAAAAAAAGAATATCAGCCAAGGAAGACAGTATAGACGGTCTCGATATATCGAGAGAGGTTTTCAAGGTTGTTTCAATAAATATCTTTCAGATAAAAAACGACGACACCCTGAAGATCGAAAGGGGCGGAATTATAAAAAGAGCGATTAAATTAAAAGTCGGCAGTTATATCGAGAAAAATGATATATGTTATGTGCTGAGAAATATTTATAATACAGGAAAATATAAAAATGTTGAGGCGCGAATAGATAAAAATTCCGAAGGGTTATCAATCGAATTCTTATTAACGAAAAAGAATGAATATCTGAAGCCTTTTGATGTTAGAATGATTATGGGAGGCAACGATTATGATGATTCTCTTGTTGCCGGAGAAGTACACGATCGTATAAAAAGAGAGAAAAGAAAATTGAGTTTCTATGAAATAAAAGAACTTGTCGAAGAGAAATATGTGGCAAGAGGTTATATTGCGCCTTCCGTTGAAGAAGCTTCATTTTCCTCTATTGATAACAAAGATATTCTCTTCATTCACGGTAACAGGGGCATACACCTTGAAGGAGTTAAGATTTTGCATGAAGATAAAAGAATGCGTAAAGCGATACAGCAGGAGTTCAAAATGCCGTTGTCTCCGGAAGAGATATTAAAGAAAAGCAGAGAGGTATACAGAGAATATCAACTTAAAACAATTTCCATTGAAGGCTTAAAAAAAGATTCGCTAATAATTAGAGTCAGGTCAAAAACCGGTCACAGTTTAGAATTTCCGGTTTTTTCCCTTGAAAAAGACCAGGGACTCAATTTGTCTGCCGAATTGCGCACAAAGCGAATCAGAGGGTTCGGAGGCCGTTCTTTTTATGTAACTTTTTCTCAGAATTATCCGCTGAAAATGGCTCAAGAGCTGGTTCGAGGATATAGTTATAATATTGGCTTCAACAAATGTTCCACACTACGTTTTTCTTTGTGGTCATTAGTGCCCGATTTGTCTCTTGGTAACAGGAAATCAATCTCTCCGGGTTCCGATAATTCGAATATTTACAATACGAGATACGATGAACTTGGTTCTGTAAGCTTATCCTATCCTTTTTACAGCAAGGATTTTGCTCTTAGTTTTGGCGTGGAATCCTATTACAGGGCGTATCTCGATAATTCTTTGCTTCCGCGTCCTATCATCGGGTTTTGCAATATACATTTTGATAACCTCGACCGATTCGTTTTTCCTTCCTCGGGGATAAGGATTAGTTTTGAAACCGCCGCCGATTTAGAGGAAAAATCATGGAAAAAAGCAAAGATAAAAGGGATTTTTCCAAAAAGATTTAGATTATATAATCGGCTTAAGACTGTACTTTCCGGCGAGATATATTTGAGCGGGTGCAGCCAAACTACTCCCTCTACGCAGAGATACAGTATGGGAGGCATTACTCCCATCGGAAGCCACCAGCTAAAAATATACGACTCTGAAGATCTCCCGGGTTACAGACAGGATGAGTTCATTGAGCCATATTTGTTTAAAATTGGCGGTTCCGCGAGATTGACTCTTGTCGAGATGCAGGTTCTGGGAGTAAAAACAGATTTACACTTTATTGGCTCTTTATATTTAGGGAGGGTATCGGATTCTTTTTCCACTCTTTTTGACGAAAATTCAAGATTCCTTTCACTTTCTACAGGGTTTTTCCTGGATACAAGTTTCTTAAATTTTGGAATTGGCTGGGAAAACAGTTTCCGGGATTTTTTACACGATATTTACGCTTCAGTGGTTCTCTACGGGCTCGGGTTTTAAAAACCGCTGAGTACCACCCATAACCACCGAGCATCTAATTGCAAATCGCAAATAAATACAAAGAAGTCACCTACTACGCAAATTTTCACGAGATTCTTTTGTTATTCTTAATTACCGTAAACGGAAAGCTTTTTTTCACATGTAGGTATTGTAGTTTTTTGACCTCAACACCTGGCTTATTCTTCCTTTAAACTTTCATCTCCACTTAAATCTTTAATCATATTTTTGAATTGTGCTGGAGGATCTATGCGCTCAGGCGGTAAAAATCCTGTCAATTTCTGTATTGTTTCGACACACGCAGTCTTATTCCCGCTCATTTCTTCCTCACGCGCGAGCTGAATAAAAGCCCAATATAATGTATTTGTTGCCGTTCTATCCTGATTTTTAAGCTGAATAGATGTGTCTGCATAACCTTGATAATTATATTCTGAAAACAGGTTTTTCCTTAGAATACCTTTGTTTATCGGAACCGAATCCACGGGAATCAATTGCCCTACTAAACCTTCAAAACGAAAATAAGGTCTTGCCCAAAAACCTATCGAGGGAAATAGACCGGAAAAATAAATCGGTCGTTTCCATCTGTTTTCTTCTATTATTCGCAATAACAACTGGTGGTTAGGAGGCAAATATTGATATTCAGTCGAAGAAGGAATATATAAATTAATAGAATCCGCTAATCTAAAATCTTCCGGCAATTGAAATAATTCCTTTTCGGCATCTATCGGAACAACAATATTCTTTTCTTCCCAGGGAATAACGCGAAGTTGCGAAATTGTATCAATACTCATAGATAAAGGAAAGTTGGAATCCTGAGACAGAATTTGAGACATATACCAGGAAGCGTTCATCAGTTGAAAATTGCAAATGGTCACGTCCGGTCTAACTCCCTCAACTTTTTGCAAATACCACAGAGGATATGTATCGTTATCTCCAAAGGTTAAGATAATCGCATTGGAAGAAAGGCTGTTAAATATATTTTTTCCATAGTTTACAGTAAAATATCTTTTGTGCCCATCGCATTTTCTAAAATTATTAGTAACCTGACTGATTGGAGTGATCAATAAAAGAACGCCAGCAATCCCGACGTATAAATATCTAAATTTACCAATAACCTTCCAAATGGTGAGACAAATATATCCGGCTCCGTATCCCATCAGCAAGGCAAATATTACAAAGGACGGAAGATAATGTCTGTGCATTGGACGGAAAAAATTAAGTGGTATGTTGAAGTAAATAACAGCACCCATACTGCTCAGAAAAAACAATGTAAGTAAACTCAAAGCAAATTTCCGATTTTTCTTCCATATAAATATTAAACCAGATAAGCCTAATAATCCTGGAAAAAGTCCGAGAAATCCTAATTTCTTATGGAAGGAAAAAAAGCTTTTGCTAAAAGCAGTTAAGTAGTCAACAACCTGATAGCTCCAGAACGGTGCTTTTCTTGGATATAAATTTATTAAAAACTTTCCGCCATATTTTCCACTATATTGTTTGAGAGAAATATAGTCCCAGAAACGTGAAACGGAACTCGGGTTTCCCGCATTAATTGAAGGTTGCCTGGCAGCAATAGGAATTAATAACAAATGGACTGCCAGTCCCGCAAGAATACCTAAAGAACCATATAACCAGTTTTTCTTCGATGAAAATGCTTTAGGATGTCGTAAGTAAATCCAAACGAATAATCCAGGTAACATTAACAAATTCGTTCGGTGAACACTAAAATCTAATCCAAAAAGTAGAGCGATTAAAAAAAGCCATTTATACGCGTCCTGCTGATCTGCCCTATCCCACCATTTTATCATTGCCCAGAGAATTAGAGCAGTAAATAGCGCTGTTAATATATATGGCGTAAATTTCGTCGCATGTAACCATAATGTTTCGCTGAAGGCAAAAATCAAGCACGAAAAAAGAATAGCTGCTACGGAAACAATAAAGATCGATTGATTTTCATTTGATATATCTGTTGTGAAATTTTTATCAATTAATTTTGTAGCAAGATAACCGATTATTACTACAGTAAATGCTGCCATTAAACCGGCGAAAAGGTTCAGAGAGAATACCTTTGATATACCAACTGGTAGTTTGCTAACTATCCATCCAAGCAGAACCAACAGAAGCGATCCCGGTGGATGCGGAACACCGAGAGTTACTGCAGCAGTAGTATATTCACTGGAATCCCACCAGGTAATAGTTCGAAACGCGGTTAAAGAATATATTAAAAAAGATACAAAAGCTAAAAAAATCAAAGCAGATAAAATAATTCTTGTTTTGAAATTTTTCATACACCCTCCCTTTCATTAAGTTAAAAGTAATTTCTATATTTGTCAATATTGTTTTCCCTTCCCCCACCCTACATTTTCACATGTAGTACCTGTAGGTTTCTTACTAATTTACTGATTGACTGATTAACCAATTCACTAACTCACTGATGGGAAGAGTATTCGTCTGCGGTCTTCGGTCAATTTTATTAATGGTATATGGTCACTATCATCCGGTACCCGGTAAAAAGCCTTGACTTTTTTATTTTTTATTCTAACCATCTAACAAACCAACAAAAGATTGATATTTGGAATTAATCCCTTGATTCATTCAATCAATCTTTTAATTTAACACTATGATTATATGTTCCTATTTAACTGTTCGGAGATTCGGGTGGTTGAATATGTAAGCGGAAGGGTTGTTGGGGGGTTCTATGGGGAAAGAGCCAAACACTTGACAAACAAATGCTTTTATAATACAATTGATTAGGTGATTTTTATGTCTAAGAAAAGTACTTTAGCATTCGAAACAGTTGACTTGATTAAGAAACGGCTCGGGTTACTTCTCGGAGCGCGCCTTAAGGACAAAAATTCCATAAGTACCGCGTCTAAGAAGATAGATTCGCTCAGGGAAAAGTATGGTGACGTGGAAGATGGCTATGACAGCGTAGGGGTTATCCGTAAGTGGCGAGAGAGTCGTTATTAAAAGATGGAAGAAAAGGAAAAAGATTTACTAGAAAAAAGCGTCGAAGAACTTACATTACTGTTACTCTACCTAACAAGTTGGAAAGAAGAAGTAATGAAAGGTTCTAAAATTATACGCTCATGGAAAGGTTATAAGTTTGAAGTTTTGAATAATCTGGAAGAAGCGAGTTTAATATCGCAATCAAAAAAGGCTAAGTCTGTTTACCTTACAGAGGAAGGGCATAAAAAAGCAAGAAAATTATTTAAGAAATATCTTGACCTTGAAACAACCCCATCGATTGATATTAAAAAATAATCTAATTTCGCATTTCAATGCCTGCCTCGTTGATACCGTTTAAAAAGGAACTTAAATGATAAATGGAATAAATCATATTACTTTATCCGTAAAAGATATAGATGAATCCTTCAAATTTTACAAAGAGATTCTTGGGTTAAAGCCAATTATGAAATCCAAAATAAGCGCGTATTTTACAGCCGGAAACACCTGGATAGCACTCACAAAAGATGAATGCAAAACCAATAAAAGCGATTATAGCCATATAGCGTTTAACATTGACTCTAAAAATTTTAATACTTTAAAAAACAGAATAAAAAATTATGGCGCAGAAGAATGGCAGGAAAACAAAACGGAAGGAGATTCGTTTTATTTTCTTGACCCAAGCGGCAATAAATTAGAGATACATTCAACGTCGTTGAAAGACAGGATCAAATACGGCAAACAGCATTGGGGAAAGGATGTCGAATGGTTTGTATAAGTTTTCAAAAGAGGTGGTTTGGAATTTTTCGATGAATAAAATATCACTCTTAAAGAATTAATCGATTTTATTGTTTTTTATTTTTTCCCGCGATTCTAATAGCGTCTTCTGTAACTGCTATAAAGTTGTCTTTAATTTTATCTGAATACTGCTTTAATAAATCATCAATTTTGTTTATTTTATTCTCTGCTCTTTGATTTTCCAACCTTAAAAGTATAATTCCTTTGTGAGGTTTGCCTTTACGGAAAACCAGTTCTCCGAAATCCTTATCTACCGTTATGATAATTCTGTTTTCAGTGTTAGCTTTATTTATTATCCAATCATCATCCGCCCCTCTTGCCTCTTCATAAACCGAAAACGCATCATGTCCTTTTTCGGATAACCAGTGGGCTGCTTTTGGTCCGGTACATTCATCGACAAGAAATTTCATTGGAAAATTACGCTTTCAACGGCATAAAAGCAGTATCTTCGAGAGCTTCAGAAGCGAAAAGCAGACAGGCTTCAATATCTTCCTTTTCCAATCCCTTATATTCTTCAAGTATTTCATCTATAGTAGCGCCTTCTGCGAGTAAACCAACAATATACTGAACTGTGAGCCTTGTTCCTTTGATAATTGGTTTCCCGACCATAATTTTTGGGTCTATTACTATCCTTTTAAGTAACTTTTTACGCTTCATTTTTTCCTCCTGAATATACCTTAATGATAAAAACAATAAAGAATATGTCAAGCTCCAGCCACTTTTCCCCCATTCAACTAATCCGAAGGATTAACTATTAGCACGCAGATAAACGCAGATTTACAGGATTTTTTGTTGCAGTAAGCTGAGAGCCTTTTTTTTCACATGTAGAACATGTAGGGAATGTAGTTTTTCTTTTCGTCTTTTTCCAAATCCTAATTTCCGACTGATGACTCGGTGCTACGCACCGCCCCTTGACTAATTTCTCGACCTTTTAAAACTAATTCAAAAATCTTTTTTGTTAAAAAATCTAACAACCCCTTGACAGATTATCCAACTTGATTATATTATAGACGTAAGTTAAATTTATTCTAAGGTTAGGGAGGTTTCCCTTAGGAGGTGCAATGGGTAAGATAGATAAAGTTTTAAGAAGGAGGCTAAAAGATTTGAGGATGAATGCGAACTTTAGTCAAAGAGAAGTCGCAAAAGAACTGGGAATATCCAGGTCCGCTTATTCTCAAATAGAAACAGGAGAAAGAAAAATGGGTGCTGAGGAATTGTTTAAATTGGCTGAAATTTTCGAGGTCGATGTTAATGATTTGATGGATTTGAAGAAAGGGGTTGAAGTAATTTTAGAAGAGAAGAAGAAAACTAAAGAAAAAACCTCCGAGCTTCCTGTAATGCGTATAAGTGTGCCTCAGAAAAATTTCGAAAAATTTAAAGAGGCTTTACTTTATATTCTCAACAAAGTCGGGTCCAAGGCTAATGTGGGGGAAACCGTTATTTATAAGCTTCTTTACTTTATAGATTTCGATTATTACGAGAAATACGAAGAACAGTTTATCGGAGCTTCTTATATTAAGAATAAATATGGTCCTACTCCTGTAGAGTTCGCGAAGCTTGTTAAGGAAATGGTTAAAGAAGGCGAAATCGAAAAAGTCGACAGCGATTATTACAGCTATCCTCAGACAAAATATCTTCCTTTAAGGAGACCAGCCCTGAAAAAATTAAGCGCTCCCGAAATCGGGGTTATAGATGAAGTCCTTAACAGGCTTTCCGATATGAACGCGAATCAAATAAGCGAATATTCACATGGAGATATTCCATGGCTAACCACAGAGGATGAAGAACCAATAGATTATGAATTAGTATTCTACCGAAATCCGCCGTACAATGTAAGAGAATACGATTTTGAAGATTGAAGAACATTTAGAAATTATCCGAGTGCCTGAATTTGATAAAGATATAAAAAAGCTGAAGAAGAAACACAGAACATTAGAAGAGGATTTGCGCAGATTTTTACTGGCGCAGGTCTATATGCACCACATTGAGAAGCACGACGTTAAAGGGCTATACAGGATTGCCGGTTTAGGAATAACGGAACCAAAAATCTATAAAGCCAAAAGGTTCAGTTGTCCCTCACTAAGAGGAGGCAGCAATTCGGGAATTAGAGTAATATACGCGTACAGCGAAGAAGAAAACGATAGAGATAAAATAACACTTATAGAAATTTATTATAAAGGAGATAAGGAAAATGAGAACCGAGATAGAATTATTAAATCTTTTGGATAGGGAAATACAAGATATATTCGTCACCAGTTGTCTTTTTTGTCGTTTTTCCCATTTGACCATTTTTCAATTTTCCTATTCGACTAATGACCAGAGACTGTGGGCTGATGACTCGGTGCTACGCACCGCCCCTTGACTAATTTCTCAATCTTTTTAAATTTACACTATGATTATATGTTCCTATTTAACTTTTCGACTAAATATGAAGAAGGTTTATTGGAATTTGAAGAACGATCTCGGTGTACTATAATTTATGTCTTCTAAAGAAAAAAGTGGCCACTTAGTTAAAGAAGGTGTTGAATTTGCCAAAAAGGGGTCATATAAAGAAGCCGAAATATGTTTCTTAAGAGCTATTGGGATAAATGAGAATAATGTGTATGCTTGGGCAAATTATGGAAATTGCTTACTTAAGTTGGGTAAGAGCGATAAGGCTCTAGTGGCAAATGATAGAGCTATAAAAATCAATCCAAATAACTCTAGTGCTTGGGGTAGTAGGGGAATTATTTTTTTCAAAAATAAAAAATTTGTAGAGGCCTTAAATTTTATTGACAAAGCTATTAAGTTGAATCCAAATAATGCTGACACTTGGTTTAACAAAGCTAATATATTCATGGAAATGAATAATTATACTCAAGCAAAAGAAACTTATGAGACAGTCCTCAAGATTAGACCTGAGGACAAAGATGCTTGGTACAATAAGGGAATCGCTCTTTTAAGACTAAAGAATCTTGAAAAGGCTCTATACTGTTTTGAAAAAGCTCTAAATATAGATAAAAATCTAGCGGAGGTATGGAATTATAAGGCGTTAACACTTTCTGAACTAGGCAAGCATGAAGACGCTTTGGATTCAGTAGAACAAGCAATCAAGATTAACTCAAATAACGACCGATTTTTATATACTAAAGGAAGAATTCTTGCCTTAACAGGGAAAAATAAAGAAGCCTTAAGATTTTTAAATTCGGCGATCAAACTAAATTCAAAGCAAGCTATTTATTTAAATGATAAAAGTAAGATCTTATATGAACTAGGGGAAACTAAGAGCGCTTTAAAAACAATTAAAAAGGCAACAAAAATAGATAAAGAAAATTGTTTTTTATGGTTTACAAGAGGTATTCTATTAGAAAAATTAGGGAAATATGAGCAAAGTGTTAAAGCATGCGAAACGTCAATCAATAAAAATCCGGCGTTTGCTGATGTCTGGTTAGCTAAAGGAAATGCTCTTTTCGCATTGAAAAGATTTGAGGAAGCAGTTAATTCTTATAATAAAGCAGTCGAAATTAATAAAACTTTTGGGGGTGCATGGTTTAATAAAGGATTATCAAAGATACTTTTGAAAAGATATGAAGATGCAATAGAGGATTTTAACACGGCAATTAAATTAGATTATAGAATTGAAGCAAGCTTAAACAATAAAGGTGTGGCCCTTATTAATATTAACAAATTTGATGAGGCTTTAGAAGTTTTCCAGGAAGCGATCAATTTAAATGAATTATACCCAAGTCCTTGGGTTAATAGTAGTTATATCTTTTACAAAAAGGGGAATCTTAAGGAGGCGACGGAAAGAGTTAATAAAGCCTTAAACTTAAATCCAAAAGACCAAGGAATATGGAACAATAAAGGGAACATACTTTCTTTACTAGGTAAATATGAAGAAGCTTTAGAAATGTTCCACAAATCTTTAACCTTTAATAAAAAATATTCAGATGCATGGAATAACATAGGCATTACATATATTGAACTTAAAGATTACAAAAGAGCGTTAAAAGCGTTGAACGAAGCAACCAAAATAGAACCAAACGATTCAAAAATTTGGTACAATAAAGGTATAGCTTTTGCTGCCCAAAAGAAGACGAATAAAGCATTGCGAGCGTATAATAAAGCTTTAAATCTTAATCATGACGCATCAAACTGCTTGTATAATATTGGGAATGTTCATTTGCAACGAAAGGATTATAAAAAAGCATTAGGGAACTATAAAAAGGCTGTTAAAATTGATTTTTTTAAAGCGGAAGCTTGGAATAACATGGGAATAGCTTTTAAAAATTTAAAAAACAATCTTGAAGCGGTAAATGCTTATAAAAAAGCCATAAGTGTAAGTAAAGGTGATGTAATTCCATATGAAAATTTACTTGAACTTTATTATAATGTTGGAGATTTTGATAACGCTCTTAGTACAATAAAAGACGCAGAAAAAAATGGTCTTTCGAGTTTAAAAAACAAAGAAGCTATAATAAAGATACAGCGACTTATTGATGAATGTAAATTCGATGAAGCGATTGGAGAAATAAAAGGAATTAACGACAGAAGCCCTGGATATGTTCGATCATTGGTGTGGTTAGAATATGCGAAATTTTTAAGCATTGAGAGTTCTGATGCGCAAAATCAAAAGCAAAAGTATGAAACGAAAATAGGAAACCTAATATCAAAACTTAAAAAAATAGAACCTTCAATAGGAGAAGACCTAATCGAATATGTTTTATATTTTCTGGGATATCTTTATAATAAAATTGACGATGTTAATGCTGCCAAACAAGAACTTGAAAAGGCCTTGAAGCTAGAAAATAAAGGATACTATAGAGAAAACATCGTTAATCTCCTCGACTTTGTTATAACTAAACATTTAAAGTTTAATTTCTGGGATTGGTGGTGTAAGCCTTTAACATCTGTTAAAATTACACGATTTAAAAAGGCTTGTTTTTTGTTTCTAGTATTTATTTTTGTTAGTTTAATTGCAGTAGATTGGATTAAAGTTTTCTTTGGTGATTTTAGTTATCTAAAAAATATTGAACTAGGCAATGCTTATCGTATCGAATTATTTATTTTCTTTCTTTTGATTTTTCCGATAATAAAAAGATTTAAGGCACACGATGTTGAAATAGAATTAAATAAACCTCCTATTTCAAGCGCTATTCCCATTTTAAGAGAACCCTTAATACCATTAAATTATTTAGATAAGGAAAGGACTAGGTTGACAACTCATACAGATTTTATTCCAAATTTTGTTCTGGGAAAGCAATATGTTGAGAAACATAGTCTTAAATCATAAACATTCTGGTGGGTTCGTTGAAAATGATTGTATAGAGAGGTCAAGTTTTCTTTTAAAAATGATAAAATTCAAAAATAGAGAACAGATTAAAAATGGAATATAAAAAGAAATTTAATAAGGATAAAACTAAGGTTACAATAAAAATGTACGGAGAAAACGATTTATGGGATTTAGGTGTTAAGGAGTGGGTACAAAGTAAAACATTTAAAGTTGTTAATGCATTAGATGTTTATAAAAAAATAAAAGAAGGAAAACCAATAGATATTAGCGGAAGATATGTGGAAGGTTTTTCTCTTTCTGAGTATAGAAAAATATATAATATTAATCCAAATGAATTTGTTCCTCTTAGAGAATTCAATGCAGTAGGAACTTTCTTTGAAGTGGGAGAAGACGGAATTATTTCTTTCTTATTAGCTCAATTTATTAATAAGGCTGTTTCTTTTCAACGTGCAAGTTTTGGGAATGGAGCAACAACATTCGCAGGAGCCGATTTTGCCGGAGTAGAGGAAATAGACTTTAAGTATGCTCAGTTTGGTAATGGTTATAAAAACTTTAATCAAATAACATTTAAATCCGGGAAAGTGGAGTTTTCGCTGGCCCGATTCGGGACTGGAGGCATTAGTTTTATAAAAACTACATTTGGCAACTGTAGTGTTAGTTTCGAGGGAACAAGATTTAAAGAAGGAGACATAACATTTAGAGGATCCTCTGTAGGATTTTGGGGAATAACCTTTGAGGGAAGTACCTTCGGAGAAAGCAATCTATTGTTTTCTCCGGCTACGATAGGTAGGCATGGACTCAACTTAAAAGATACAAGAGGTTCAGGGATATGGTACTTAGGTCTAAAATCTCATCTAATTGATTTATCGTCTGCAAATATAAAAGGTTCTATTGATTTTTATCCTTATCTTGCTCCGTTCGAAATACCAGGTCTTACAGGAATATTAATCGGATTACCAGAAGAAAAAGTTAACATAGAAGAATTGAGAGTCATAAATACAAAATGTACAGGCAAAATATATTTGGACTATGATGAATTTGGATTAGAGAACTCAATTAAAAAGCAAAATACAACCCATAAAGAAAAAGCAGAACAATTTCGACTGTTTAAAGAGAATCTTCGTAGTCTTGGGCAATATGATGATGAAGATAAAGCTTACTACTGGTTTAAATATTATCAAATACGAGCAGAGAAAGCATTTAGAAAAGGCGATTCTCTATGTAATAAAATTAAAAAGTCGCTTATCTACGGTTTCAAATGGTCGTTTTTCGAAAAAATGGGAAAATATGGTACTAGCCCTCGAAATGTAGGCGTAAGTATGATTACGGTTTGGTTGATATGGACTTTGATTTACCTTTGGAAGTTTTACTTAATCGGAATGAAAAGGCATAATCTAGGTTCTTTAAATTTAATAAATAAACTTGGGCTTTCAATGTATCACAGCGCAATTACATTTCTTACGATTGGTTATGGAGATATATATCCTATGGGAAGTCTTAGGCTCTGGTCAAGCATAGAAGGATTTCTCGGTTTATTCCTTATGGCATACTTCACAATTTCATTTGCAAGGAAGGTTTTGAGATAAATAAGGATTAGAAACAAATGGATAGACCAAAATATTTAAACGACTGGGAAAAGTATAAGGATGATTTAAAAGTTTGGAGGAGATTTTGGGCTCTTTGGGAACTTAGGCGAAAATGGAAATGGGCAGATTCTTTTTACCAGGAAGCGCATAGAATAGAGGAAAATACCGAGGATATAGTCGAACCTAAATGTTGGACTTTATTTCCTGGACCAGGTTATATGAGATTATGTTTATGGATTGCTTTACTAAAAAGCGTCCACGAAGGCATAACAGTAGGATTGGATTCCTACGATACACCTGACTCTGAGAAGGTTGATATATCAGAAGTGCTTCCTCGAGTACCTAAAAATATTACCAAATTTCCTTACATAAAATTAAGTGGTTTTAAAGACTTTCGTAATGCAATTTTTCACTGCCAGTGGTCACCTACCTTGAGCAAATTTAAACTTGATAGTGACACTACTAACGAAATTGAAAGTCTGCATAAAAAGATTGGCGAGTGGTTAGATAAGGAGTTTAAGAATTCATATAATGAGTTTAAGCAAAAGTACGATGTTCCTGATACGTGGGTTTTTACTCCAGATGGCAAAGAATTCATGCCAGAAACTTTTTATTGATCGTAATGAGAAGATTAAATCTTTTTAAAAAAAATGATAAAATTCAAAAATAAAGAACAGATTCAAAGATTAATTAATCAAACTGAAGATCATCGGGAAACCAAAGAGACTAAGCGAAGATAATGAGACAACCATTCCAGGTTTTAGTTATTCCCTTCCGTCATACTTCTACCGGATTTGAGTTTGCCGTGCTTAAAAGAAAAGATGAGAATTACTGGCAGTTTGTGGCTGGAGGTGGAGAAAATTTAGAGACAATTATTGAAGCTGCCCGGCGTGAGACTCAAGAGGAAATTGGAATTACAGGAGAATTGTTGAAGCTCGATTCCATGTCGAATATACCTAAGAATTGTTTTGCGGAATCGGAATCATGGGATAAAAATATTGATAAAATTCCCGAACACTGTTTCGCTATCGACGCTACCAATTTAGAAATAACACTCTCGTTAGAACATACCCAAATAAAATGGGTTTCTTATGAAGAAGCTTGTAATCTGCTTAAGTGGGACAGCAATCGTAAAGCCTTACACGAACTAAATAATAAATTAAAAAACAACAAAAAAATACAATAAAACATACCAACCCTTATATCTTAAGTATACTCACAATTAAGAGAAACATCAAGGGGAAAATGCGTCTTGCGTCAGGCGTCGTGAGTCAAAACAGCTCACGGCTTACAGCCGACTGCTAACGGCTTTTAAACTAACGTATCTACTCTCACATTTTTTAAAATGTCTTGTCCGAGAGCCGTAAGCGGTCAGCTGATAGCTGATTTTCTCGTGCAAATCTGTGGCTATTATTAAGGGTATAGTGTTTAGGGTATAGGGTATAGTAAAAACAAAAATCTTTGTGTTCTTTGTGAAAATTAGTTTTTATTCAATAATTTCCAAAAATATAGATTCTATCCAACCACATTTACAAGCACTGCTATCTCTGCTCTGATAATCGTATACAAACTTGGCGTTAGCGTCCATGGTAACGAACCACCAAAGATTTTGAGATTTATCCTGAAATTTTGCATAGACTGTACCTGTACCGCCTTTTGCCAACTTGGCAATAATGTTACCATATAAAGGCTTATTATCAAAATCATCATATGGTCCATTATACTTATTATTTACTTCCGGAGACATTCGCAGACAGGTACTGTCAGATTTTACATGAAAATTTTTTTGGGGGATTCTTTCGTAGTTATCCGGAAAATCAGTCCATTTAAAAAACTCATATATTTTAGATTCTATATATTTTAGTCTGTTGCCTTTAAATCCCGGCGAAAGGACCTTTATACTGCCCAATTCGCTATCACAACATAAACCAAATACAACTACGAAAGTATAATTTGCTCCATTAGTAGAGTCGACTAAAATTTTAGCTATATCTCCTCCAAGAACTGCACCTATTTTAAATTTATCAATACAATTCTCCCACAAAATACATAATCTTTCCTCTCCTGCGCCAGCACCATTATAAATGAGATCATTATTCCCATCATTCGTGAAATCAAGTAACTTATATTTCATTGGGAGCCACTCAGAATATTCTGGGTGAAGAACAGTTTCAAATGTATAGGCATATTCAGGAGAAATTTCGAGAATATTTCTTATAGAGTCGAATTTTTCGATACTCATCTCAGGCAAACTATCGAAAGCAATCTGGTTATATTCATGAAATAATATTTCAGGAATCTCTTTCTTAGCCTCAACAGCAAAAATAGGGAAGGAGGAAAATAAAAGAATAATAAAAATGGGTTTTTCAACTATCTTCATGGTATATAAATCTTACCAATTTCTAAAAACTTGTCAAGGTAGTTAGGTTTAATTAAAAACAACAACTTTGTGTTCTTTACGAGCTTTGTGTGAGTAATCAGGTATTAGGGTTTCGGCCTTAGGTTTTAGATAAACAATTAAGATTTAGTTTGTTTTGTGTATTTCGTGGTTAACCCTATTTTCTCTTATGCTTATATTCACGTTTTAGCATCGAGTATACCATTGCGTCGAGGAATCTGTCTATCTTAAACATGTTCTCTCTTAGCGTTCCTTCAAATGTAAAGCCCAGTTTTTCTAATAAAGATTTTGATCTTTTGTTCTGAGGTTGAACGGTTGCCGAGACTTTATGTAAATCTATAATATCTGTTGTGTTAAATCCATAATTTAATATCTCATTTACTGCTTCAAAAGCATATCCTTTACCCCAAAACTCCGGTATAAGAGCATATCCAACCCATGTTTTATAATTACAGAAATCCCAGCCGTTAAATCCGCAGTCTCCGATATATTGATTGCTTTCTTTTAAAGTTATTGCCCAACGTATACCTCTTTTCTCGTAGTATCTGGATTTAAGTTCCTTTAATAATTCGTCTGCTTCTTTAATATCTTTCATTTCATCCAGGTCATAATATCTTGTCACTATTTCTCTTGAGAAATTCGCGAAAAGATTTTTTGCGTCTTTATCATTGAATTCTCTTAATATCAACCGTTCTGTTTCTAATACCGGAAATTTTTTCATTTTGTATCCCTTCATTACAAATTTACATAAACCATTCAATATCCTTGTTCCAATTTTGTTTGCCATGTTTGATTCTATCATCTAACGATGTTGAATGTATCTCTAATTTATTGCCGCTTGGGTCGAAGAAATAAAACGAATCTCCTTCCGTTTTGTTTCCCTGCCATTCTTTTGCGCCATAATTTTTTATTTTATTCTTTAAGTTATTAAAGTCTTTAGGTTCTATGTTAAAAGCTATATGGCTGTATTCACTCGTACTTTCCTTATTCTCATCTTTTACAAGTGCTATCCAGAAGGTCCCAGCCTGAAAATACGCGCTTATTTTGGATTTCATAATTGGTTTTAATTCGAGAACATCTTTGTAAAATTTAAAAGATTTGTCTATGTCTTTTACTGATAAAGTAATATGATTTATGCCATCTATTATTTCAATACCAACCTCCTATATCTTCAGTATACTCACAATTGAGAGAAACATCAAGGGGGAAATGCGTCTTGCGTCAGGCGTCGGGAGTCTCGAGTCAAAACTATACAGAAAACATTAATGTGTATAAGTGGCTAATTGTTTTTTGATAAATTCATATATTTAAATCTTTTACCTCTGTTTTGAACAAAGTCATAATATCTATTCTTATTTTTCGGGATGTATGTTTTAAGAAAAAGTAAAAAAACCAGGTATAAATTAAAGCAATAAGTGAAGCTTGATATAAAATCAGTGCTTCGGATAATCCAGCAGCCATAAGAGTAAAGTTTACTGTCCCGGCAAGAGCAATTGCGTCGAAAGCGTTACTTATATTTTTAATAATAGAAAGAATTAGAAAGAGAGGGAAAAGAATCCCGCAGATTTTCATAAACGCAATTGGCGCATATGTTGTTTGCATGTTTTTGAGTAACTCTTCATTCATTTTGGTCTTGGATTTAAAAGAATTTGATTCTAATAAATCGACAAATTTCCTTTTGGCTTCGAATAATCTCCTTAGGCCCCAAATAGTACCAATAATTGCCGCAAATACAGGGATAAAAATGCCAATTATATTATTAAAAACATTTACAAAATATGCTACTTGCACCTTTCCTCCTTTTATGAATAAATTTTACTGATTTTCATCAATTATAAATTATTTAATCTTTCGTATTCTTTTATCTTATAATTCATCCCAACTCAATCTCTTCCCCGCATTCCGGGCAGATTATTTTCTTTTTCTTTCCTTTCCTTAGTTCTTCCGAAAAACCGGAGACGAGACTTGCCGTATCTCCCTTTTTCGCCTTTTCCAAAATCTCATAAATACGTTTTTTTATTGTCTATTTCTTTTGCTCTATCGCTTTCTGAAGTTCTTTTATTCTTTTTTTCGCACTGCGTATTTGTTCTGTATGTTTAAGATTGGCGTACTTGATAAAATCCTCATAAGCATCAATTGCCTCTTCTTTTTCACCTGTATCTTCATATGTAATGGCCATGTTAAAATAAGTCTCGGCACTCTCTGGATCTGAATCCAAGGCTTTTTTATAATCTTCAATAGCTCGCTCATATTCGCCCATCTCTGCATATGTATTACCTCGATTACAATATGCTTCAGTAAAATTTTGGTCCAATTCTAAAGCTTTATTAAAGTTTTTAATCGCTCTTTCGTACTCACACATAATAAGATGAACATTCCCACGATCATTATATGCTCTCTTGTATTCTGGGTCTAGTGCTATTGCTTTATTAAAATCCTGAATTGCCAGTTCGTATTCACCTCTCTTATAGTGTGATATCCCACGATTATTATAAGCCATGGTATATTTCTGGTTTAAAGACAATGCTTTATTGTAATCTTCGATTGCATGTTCATAATCACCTCTTGCAGCATATGTAAGGCCTCGATTATTATATGCCTTATCGTAACCGGGATTTAACTCTATGGCTTTATTGTGATCTTTAAGAGATCGAACATAATCGTATAAAAGATAATATACATTCCCTCTGTTATTGTAAGCACTCACAAAATCCGGATCCAATTTCAATGCTTTATTGTAATCCTCAATTGCTCGTTCATGTTGTCCTTTAGTAGTATATGCGTTCCCTCGATTGTTATAAACCCAAATATCCACTGAGTTTAACTTTATTGCCTTACTGTAATACTCTATTGCCAAATCAATACTACCAATATTTTGATAAGAAAGACCTATATTATAGAACAACTTACTTTTCCCCTTATCCTTCATACATCCGCTATACTCTAAAGCTTTCTTAAATATCTCAATGGATTTCAAATAATTGCACTGGGCTCCCACTGAAATCCCCTGCCCCATAAGCAAAAGTCCAAGTAGTTCATTTTTTTGAGAAGAAGGAAGATTAGAAGCTTCTCTATATAGCCGATATGATTCTTTGTATTTTTCTCTGCGGAAAGAAGAATCAGCCTTTTCAACTTTAGCTCTTATTGATTCATCTTTTGAAACATGTTCTGCGATGCCATCCCGAAAAGTTTGTAGATTTTTCTCCAGTCCCATTATTTTCTTATCTAATAATTCTTGATTCTTAAGGATTTTATTTGTGTCTTTTTTAGAAGGTGCTATAAGACCAAAATATATTGTAATTATTAATGCAACTACGCCAACTATACCAAAGACTATAGCCATAGCTCTATAAATAAATACCTATATTAACTTCTGTCAATTTCACAAACTCGTTTTTTCATACCAACCTCCTATATTTTCAGTATACTAACAATTGAGAGAAATATCAAGGGTTTTTTAGGTATAAAGGTTTTTGGTCTTAGGTTTTAGAAAAAACACAAAAAGGATTAGTCTTGCGTCAGGCGTCGTGAGTCAAAACAGCTCACGGCTTACATCCGACTGCTAACGGCTTTTAAACTAACGTTTCTCCTCTCGCATTTTTTAAAATGCCTTTGCCGAGAGCCGGCAGCCGTAAGCGGATAGCCGATTTCTTCGTGTCTTTGTGGGCTTTGTGGTTCAATTACTTAAAAACAATTCGTGCTATTATTTGTTGTTAAAAAACCCAAAATCTTTGTTAAGTTGAGTGAACTTTTTCTTTTTTTGTTAAATGCCCGAATTTTTTTTTCAATAATTCGAGCTGTTCTTTTTCTGAAAGTTTAGATATTTTTTTTTCAGTTTCTTTTTGAAGGCGCCTTTTCATCTCAACGGCATCAAACTTCTTCTTCACTGAGTACCTCCTTCGGGCTTCTTATTTCAAGAATATGATATCCCGATTTCAAGTTTACTGAATTCAATAAATGAATTCGATTTATATTTACGATATGTTTAAAATTCCAGCTTACAAGAACATCTACCCTATTTACTGTCGCAATTGCTATGTGACGAGCATCCGAGAGACTACTTTCCGCTATAACTCCTTCTTTAAGATAAGTATTTGCAAGAGAAATGAATTCCTCATCGAGAGAAACATATTGAATCCTTTCAGGCAGGACCTCGTCTAAAACCCTTTTAACTTCTCTAGGAGCCCCTTCAAGTTCAAGCAAAAGAACATCTGATACAACCGCTATCTTTTTACCTTCTTTAATCTCTTTAAAAAGCTTCATGGAACTCCTTGTCTAAACTACCCCCCACTACCGAAGTATCAATGTAAACTCGTAATTTAAACATTAAGCATTACCTCATGTTTAAAATAATAGTATTCTAACGAATTGTCAAGGAAAAACTCCTTCTATAAAGGGGCCGGGGTTTGTTTTTTGAATTTCTGTGGTTTAATAACAAAAAAATTTAGTGTATTTTGTGTGTTTAGTGGTTAATCCTAGACACCGGGTTCCGGATACCAGGAAAACAAGCTTATTTAACGATAACAAATAAGATTTTCCTAATTTTACGATTCAAGTTCTTTTAAAATATTGCTAATTTTATCTTTAAGCTCGGGAATAGCTTTTTGAATTGTGGTCCAGATTATTTTTTTATCTAATCCAAAGTACTCATGAGCAACTATATTTCTCATAGAACGCATCTTTTGCCAGGGTATATCTTCGTAATCAGCTTTTATTTTATCTGAAAGTTGTATCGAAGCTTCTCCGACTATTTCAAAGTTTCTGGCTACAGCATCAAAAACTAAAATATCATTCTTGAAATCCTCGAAATCCATACCCTCTGTAAATTTTAAGATCTTTTCTATTGCCTGTAGTATATCGTTTAAGTAAAGATATTCTTCCCTCATATATAGACAATTTCTTTCATTATATTATCTTTCATCAGCGGCTTTATTGCATCCCGGGTCACTAAATCCACCTTTCTTGAGAGATATTTAGAAAGGAAATCCATAAGGTCTATATATTCAAATATGTCGATATCCTTATCAAATTCGACTAAAATATCTATATCGCTATCCCGGGCTTCTTCTCCTCTGGAAAATGAACCAAAAACTCCAATCCTTGATACGCCGTATTTTTCTTGGAGCTCAGGCTGTATATTTTTTAGTTTTTGTTTAATTTTCTTTAACATAAATTTTTCGACTCCCTTATCTCAATTAAAATAATAAATTCCATTGTTTATGTCAACACCAAAAATCTTTGTGTTATTTATGCCTTCGCGGCTATTTTAAAAATATCATCTTCTTCGAACCCGCATTCCCGTTTTCCGTTTGTATCTGATAAAAATACGCTCCGCTCGGGACTTTTTTCCCGTGTGAGTCCCTGCCATCCCATTCTGTGGTGTACACTCCCGGTTTTTTTACTCCGTTGACGAGTGTTCTTACCGCTCTACCGGTCAGGTCATATATTTTTAAAATTACATGAGCGTCTGACGAAAGTTCATATCTGATAACAGTTTTTTCTGTGAAAGGATTGGGGGCATTAGGATGGATGGTAAGCTTTATGGGAGAATTTCCATGGATTCCTCCGCTCGAACCAAATTCGAAAGCGCCGATATCCGCGGTATCGCTTCGATAATTATTATCCGCGTCGACAAGTGTTACTAAAGGATAAATTCTATCGATCAGCGGAGAACCTTCCAATGGTCTTCCGATGGAATCCACCATGGGGTCTCCAGTCGACACGTCGGTTCCGGGAGTCTCGCTATAAAACTCCCAGCCGGCTTCATGTAAAAAATGATTGCTTTCCCAGGATGACAATTCAACACCGGGAGCGTCAGGATCCCCCCCATTATCATCGCCTAACGAAGCATTTAATTCAACATCGAAGAAACTATTTCCTCTAACGTCAAAATTCACAATGTTAAGGGGATAACTACCGCTATTGTCGCCGTCATTCCAGAAATTAAACTCTTCATTAAAAGTGTTATGCCACAGGAGCATATGATTCACGGAAATATACCAGGCATTATCCGCGAAATCCTTTGGATCGATGAGTTTTGTCTGCATATTTATAATCGCTGCTCCTTCCACAGGAGGATTGGCAAACCCGTCCGGAACGTTGGCGGATTGAGTCCTCGCGAAAATCCCCTGATATGTGGCGTTTATTGCGTTAAAGCCGTAAATTATCATATTGTGAGGAACAGGACGCCCCCACCACTGCCAGCAATCTGCATGAGCGCATCCTCCACCTTCGCAAACACCGTCTCTCGGGTCGATATCATAAGCATAGGCATTTATAACAAGAGGACTTCTGACAAAAGCATCATCACCCACATGTTCGATTGTGATATTTCTCGCGAGTTTCGCCTCGTTCACAACCTTGCCCATGTTCGTAAAATAGCAATTCGTATACCATAGATGTTGCGAAGAGACAGGATTGGAAACCTCGTTAAATTTTGTATTACCTATGAGATCGCAGTCATCCACCCATAGATGGAATTTGTGTGTGTAAGCCGTCGATGCCGAAAAAACATCATTATAGGTGTTATCCGAAACAAGGGTTAAATCCTTAACGCGTACAAAATCTGTAGAAATAAAACTCCCGTCATAAATAGTAGTATTATCCTTATTCCCTCCCAAATCGGGATTGGATGTTATGGTCAGCCATTCGTCTTTACTTAATATGCTGCCCCAAAAACCGCCATTCGATTGAGTATGTTCACCCGGGTTGAGCCTTATTATGCAACTGTTTATCTGTTCCCCGTATCCGTTGGAATTCATCCAGTCTTTTAAACCTACCATAGCGCCTCCGATTGTAGCATAAGGATGGTCGGAATTATTAACCACAGCGGACCCGTCGTCTCCGGAAACATCCACATAAGCGACAGGTCGGGGTAATGTCCCCTGAGGATTTACCAGCAAAACTAAAGGATCCAGACCAAAACCTCTGCTGATAATAAAATGATCTCCAACCTCAGGTTCATAGTCTAAAGCGATCGGATCCGCCCCCCAACTCGAACCATACTTAAAAGTCAGGGTGTTCGAAGTCGCCTCTATTATACTCTCATCGATACCATTCCACCACTCTTCTCCCGGAGGAAAGAATATTATATCGCTGTAAAGCATACTTTCATCAAAAAGCCCGCCGCTTGTAACACTGCAAAAATAATTGTGCTCATTCCCCTCGCTTTCAATCCAGAGATCTATCCCGTATGTTGCTCCGAAAGAGTCCTCGATAATCCAATTTTTATCTCTGGTATCCCCATCATTTCCATAAACTGTAGCTTCTATTTCTATAGGACCGTCAGAGGTAAACTCGGACGCGGAAAGAGGAACCCAGTATTCGACAACACCAGTCCTCGGGTTGTATGTCATTTCATCCGCGACTTTAGATCCACCGGTATAACCCTGCCCGCTTATACTAAATTCTACCCTGTCGATACCTCCTTTTGAGAATGCGACAACACCGGCATTGAACGTTTCACCCTCAGAAATTCTCTGGTATGGAACAACATCGTATCGGGCGATAGGGGTTACAGCGAAAAGAGAATTTGAAAAGATGAAAAGCATGAGGACAGTAAAGCAGAGAATTCCCAGGTTAAAATATTTTTTAGATTTCACCGGTTATATTATAATTAAAAACGGGAAATGTCAAGGAAAAAGTTTCGAGTCATTAATCACCTGTCGCCTGCCATCAGTCAAAATAAATATTCGTGCTATTTGTGTTATTTGTTGTTACTAATTTGTTAATGGGTTGGTGCGCGGGTCGATTGGTGGTTAAAAGCAACAGCTCAATCGACTAACCGACCCACAGACGAACATTTTAAATTTTCTTTGTGGGTTTTGCGTGAGAATTAATTCGGTGATGTGGGATGGGTCTTAAACAACAGAATAAATCCTGTTAAATCCGAGTTTATCCGCGACCCGACAATCAATCATTCGGATTGGTGATTCGTTAAATTATTGAATGGTTTCTTAAGATTTTGGATTTAGAGATAGGAATTTAATTGAAACACAAAATAAAAACTACTATTCCTGAATGTTTTACATGCGATATTGGCAGCGGTAAACCAATAGACGATTATACCCGTCTATCTCTATTATCTATACCTGATTTTTCCCTGAAGAGATTTTTTAACAAACATTAAAATATTCAACGAAATTAAAGCGTAAAAAACAAGATTTAAAACAAAACTTAAAGACATCCAAAAAAGAAAAGCTGAAAAGACAAAAACACCTATCAGTAAACAATAGACCGGTTTAAAACCGATAATTTCCCTACTCTGTTTTTTATTAATTTCATATTCCATTTCTTTAATTTCCCTTTCAACGGTAGTAAGAACGTTCTCTTTTGTTAACTCACGTACTTTTTTAAAACTTTTCAAAGCATTTTGATAGTCTTTTATTTCTTTATACAAATAGCCTAATCTTAAAAAAAGGCCGGAATTATCTCCATTATTTTCAATATAGTTTTTAACTTCATCAATTTCTTTCCTGCTTTCCTTTAATCTCTCCTCTTCTAATTTTCGGTCGCTCCTATTTCTTTGATATATTATAATCGGGATAGTAATTAAACATAGAGAACAAACGACTTCATATCCTTTAAATTTAGCAAAGAAAGCGAATATAAATAGTATCACACAAAGAAAAAAAATTATGAATAATCTTGTGTCCTCAAATATTTCTCCAAAGTAAAAGCCTTCCCATAAAAAGAAAAAAAACAAAATATATAATATAAAAGTTTCTATAATCCATAAAATAAAAGAGACAACAAGTAAAACCGCGATACCCATTTCTTATATAATATCAATTTCTTTGCTATAAGTCAATAAGGCTTATCGATGTATTTATTAAGTTGATAGTCTGAAGTCAATGATCGACAGCAATAACTGATGGTACTTCTAAACAAAGAAGTTTTACTAATCTGCGTCCATATTAGAATTTAGAATTTTGAATATTGAGCTTAGTAAAAAACTAAAACAAAACTATACCATCTACATGTCCGACATTTAAATATTTTGGGTGGTTAAAAACAACATAAAATTTTTCTTTGCGTCTTTGTGCTCTTTGTGTGAAAATGATTTTTTGGAGGTTGGGATGGGTTTTAAAACAAACAAAATTTTAATTGTTTTCTCTGTATCTCCGTGAGAATAAAATCCCTTTGACAAAAACACAAAAAAACTTATAATACAACAAAAAGGAGGGAATATGCCGGAATTTGGTTCACCATTTTCAGGTCTCGCGAATGACAGAAAACTTACCGACGAAGAACTAATCAGAGCGATAAGATTCATGATAGCCGCTGAATACGAAGCAATTCAACTCTACATGCAGCTGGCCGAATCCACCGATAACAAACTTGCGATAGAAGTGTTGAAAGACATAGCGGATGAAGAAAGGGTTCACGCGGGTGAATTCCTGCGATTGCTTCATGAACTCGCTCCCGATGAGAAGGATTTTTACGATGAAGGAATGGAGGAAGTAGAGGAAGAGATAAAAGAACTGAAGTAGAATTCCACGCCTTTATCGCGACGGGAGTGAATATTGGGGAAAAACAACATAAAATTTTTCTTTGTGCCTTTGTGTTCTTTGTGTGAAAATGATTTTTTGGAGGTTGGGATGGGTTTTAAACAAACAAAATTTTAGTTGTTTTCTCTGTATCCTCCGTGTCTCCGTGTGAGACTATTTCGGTATCACGAGCGCGGCGGCGGTCGAGTCTATCCACCCGCCTTCTCCGGAACAAAAATGCACAAGCCACCATCCGCTGTCTTCTCTGACCAGAGAACCTTCTTCCGCTTTGTCCACTCGCATAAGCTCTTTGAATTCTTCATTGGGACCGCTGTATGCCATGGTGGTGGCTGTTGTAACCACCCATCCGGATTTAACTCTGCCGTACCATATCGAAAAACCAAGAAGGGAAAAAATAAAAAACATACCGGCCAAAATCAGAAATGGGTTAGCGGGAAAATTAATAAATTTTACCGTTTGAATAAGGCGGATTGAAACAAGAACGCCCAGGAGAGTAAAAGATATAATTAACAGGTAGGAAAAAACTCTAAGAGAAATTCTGTCGATGATTTGAGAAAAGAAAGAAATGAATGGATTTGGATTCGCTTCTTCTTTTTTAAAAAGGGAAATATTTTGAAGGATATTTTCATTAGAGGGATTGAGAAACCATCCCCTTCTGTAATATAGAAGACTCCTGCCGAAATCGCCTATTCGATAGTAACAATTTCCTATATTTAAATACAATTCGGCGTTTCGAATTCCCCTGTCAATAAATGTACAGTATTCTTCGAGAGCTTTTTCGTATTGACCATCTTTATAATATTCTTCAGCGGTTCGGGCTTGAGTTTGAGAGAAAATTAATAAAAGGCTAATGTAAAGCATTGATAACCTCTCTGAGATTCTTTAAATCTCCAGACATCTCTTCTTCTGTTGGTTTTAAAGATGTAAAGCGTACCGTTTCGCTTTTCACCATTATTTCTTCAATTAAGTCGAGGACTTTATCGGGAACTTTTTTGTCACGTAGTTTAGAAAGAAGTTCTTTCTTTTTTATCCCGAAAACATTCAAATGAAATTTTAGTTTGATGAATTTGAGGAGAACAAGGGTAAAATCTTCATAAAATTGAATAACATTATTGTTCTGTATTTCTTTCTCCAATTTTCTGAAACCGCTTTTCAATTGCCTGGGTATAGCTTTTAAACTCGCGTACCGCCTGTCTCCCAGGATCTTTCGGATATCTATTACATAATAAACGGCAAATATCATGAATATAATCGATGGTATAAAATATAGAGGAAAAAATTTGGGGATCAGAGAAATATTTTTTTCACTGATGGGTAAAATATAGGAAATGTCTTTATTCGATTTAGTGGTTTCCTGTCCCGAAGAACTTATTTCATCCGTTGGTCTCGCATGAATCTGCCACGGACCTATTTTCCTGCTTGCAAATTTTTTCTTTTGAATACCGAAATAAGCCCAATCTATCTTCGGAACCTCGATTATTCCGGAAACTTTTGGAGTTATAAGATAGGTGAAAACGCGTTCGCCTTTCAAAGTCCCGTCCGATATTTTAGTATTTGTCGAAGATTCAGGAGGATAAGCGGTAAGTTTTCTCGATTCCGGAAATTTCGGAGCAGAAAGCAAATTCAAGTTTCCTTTTCCCCTGATAATTATTTTCAAGGAAAAAGGAGAATCGACCCGGATATTAGAGGTATCTATTTCTGCCGAAATATCTAAGTCCCCAACCGCGTCTATGAATCCTGCCGGACTGTTTGAAGGGAAAGATTTTACCGATATTGTTCTGGGTTCGGTCGAAAGAGTTTTTCTCTCCCCAAAAAACGAAAACATATCTCCTCTTATTACAACCTGTACTGAAAAAGGATTGATTTTGACATCGTTTTCTCCGAGAGGGAACAAAAGGTCCTGTTTTATAAGCGCTCTCTGGTAGCGTATTCCGTTTTTTGTTGCTGCTGTAAAGTTTAATCTTGTCGGGGATTGGACGTTTTCGATCCAGGCGTTCTCATAGGTCGGAGGTCCGGACAACTGTACGTCGGATAAAGAGGTTTTTACGTAAAGATAATGAGATACAAGGATTGGCTCTCCCGGATAGACCGAGCTTTTAGATACTGCCGTTTCCAGAAAAGTCGACCGGAAGTCTCTTGTCTCATCTCTGAAATCATGGATTCTGCTCGGCGAGGTGGAAGAGGACGGAACGCTTCTGCCGGTTGTACCCTTTTTTACATTAATCGTTATGGGTTCGGTAGAATATTTCTTTCCCTGATATTTCAATGTGAAAGGAGGAATCGTGTATTTGCCTTCCTTTTCGGCAATCATCTGGTAGTCGTATATGTAGCTCGTGGATTTCGAGAGCTTCCCGTTTACAAAATTGATTTGAGTGGATTGTGACCTTGAAGTACCCAGAACATCTATTCCCGGTATGCTCGGAGCGGAAGGAATTTCAACTCCTGAAAGGTCTTCTCCTTCGACAATTACGCTGACGTTAAATGATTCTCCAACAGGAACCGTTGTTTGATCCACCGAAGCGGTAAAAGTCAGAGAAAGCAGTATCAGTATCACCATTTGCCGGCTCCTTCTTGTCTCCCTCCTTTACGCTGAAGGGCTTTTTTCATTGTTTCTTTCTGTTCGTTTTCCAGAGCCTCGTTTATTTTCTTCTGAGCGGAGGTTTTAGGCTGTTGTTGCTGTTGTTGTTTCTGTTTTTGTTGTTTATCTTCTTTTTCTTTATCCTGGTTTTTCTCCTGCTGTTGCTTCATCATTTTGGCTATTTCCAGATTTCTTTTAGCCCGTTTATCTTTCGGGTTCAGCAACAGAGCCTGTTTATAAGAAGAAATAGCCTGTTCGTACTGCCTGGCTTCCATGAAAACATTGCCAAGATTATAAAAGCTTTTCTGTTTTATCTCCTTATTTTTGGATGTGGTCAATCTCGCAAATTCGTCGCCCGCTTCTCTGTATCTTTTTAGCATATACGCACAGTCAGCTAAATTGAATTTAATTTTTTCCTTGTCCGGATATAGTATCGAGGCATCTTTGTATATTTCGTAAGCTTCTTCATATTTTTCTTTCCGGTACAGTTTATTGGCTTTATTTACCAAAGGAGACATATCAAGAGCTATTAAAAAAATAAGAATCATTTTTCCTCCGTTTTTAAAAGGGCTGCGGCTATAAGAAATAAAAGTGCGGGTATCAGGAAAAAGATAAATTTTTCCTGGTAGTGTTCGACTTTTTCAGAAGAAAATTCTCCGGTCCTGAGACCCCTAAAGAGTCTTATTAAAATTCCTAATTCGACTCCTTCTCCTTCTAAGAAAGTTCCATCTCCGGATCGCGCCACTAATTTTAGCAAATCCTGGTTTACAATGGAAATATGGGGCTTGCCGTTTTCGTCTTTCAGATATTCCTGAAATTTTCCTGTCGAATCAAATCTGGGAATAGGAGCGCCCTCTTTTGTTCCCGCGGATATCGTGAAAACTTTTATTCCTTCTTTTCTGGCGTTTAAGGCATCCACTCTCGGATCTCCTCTGGTGTTTTCTCCGTCTGATACCAGTATAATGATTCTCGAACCGCTGATCTTTTCCGGGAACAATTCCATGGATTTTCTTATAGCTCCTCCTATGTCCGTTCCTTCTGAAGGGATTAGAGAAGGTTCAACAAGGTCAACAAACAACTTGAAAACGTTTGCGTCCGTGGTTAAAGGACATAATTTGTAAGCTTCTCCCGAAAAAGCCACCAGACCGAAACGGCTTCCCGGTAATTGCCCCAGTGCCGCTTTAATAGATTCTTTGGCTTTGTTAAGACGTCCTCCTTTTACGTCCTGAGCGAGCATGCTTGAAGACGCGTCAAGAGCGAAAACCACATTATATCCTTCCGCCTGAGTAATCGAAAGTCTTTTGCCCCATCTCGGTCTGGCAAGAGACAGAATCAAAAAGGTTAGTGAAGATATAAGTAAAATTTCTTTCCAGAGAGAAATTTTTCTGTTTTCTTTCCAGATGACCTCGCGCAGGGGCGCGTCCGCGACGTTTTTCATAATTCTTTTGTTTCTGATTCGCCGGTAAAAAACCAGAATTATCGCGATAGAAACGAACCAGAGAAAATGCAAAAATAAAGGTTGCGCCCAGTTCATGGTATTCTCCTTCCTGCTACAGGCTCAATGAAAATAATCATAAATAAAATCAGAGCGGGGATTAAAACAAAATTTAATTTTTCTTTATACTTTGCCAATTTTTCTACTTTAAAAATCGTTTTTTCCATCTGGTCTATTGTTTTGTATATATTCTTGAGAGCTTCGCCAGAAGTGGCACGGAAATATTCTCCGCCCGTTTCATCCGCGATTTTGGTAAGAATTTCTTCGTTTATTTCAAAATTAGCTTTTACATACCTGGTAATTCCAAAAGCGTTCCGAACAGGATAAGGCACCTCGCCTCTTTCGCCGATTCCGATAGCATAAATCTTAATACCGGAATCCAGAGCGTTTTTTGCGGCTGTTTCCGGATCGATATTTCCTGCGTTGTTTCTGCCGTCGGTTAAGAGAATGATAACTTTGTTTTTGCTGGTAGAATTCGAGAGAAGGAAATTACCATATGTTATCCCCATCCCTATGGCGGTGCCGTCGGGCAAAAGATCGAATTCGAGAGACTCGATCTGTTCTTTGACTAAATCATGATCGAGAGTCAGGGGAGCCTGTATCAATGCTTCCCGCGCGAACACTACCAGACCTATTCTATCTCCGCTTCTCATATCCACAAATTCGGCTGCGAGTTCTTTCGCCTTTTCCATTCGGTTGGGTTTGAAATCGGCGGCTTTCATGGATCCGGAAATATCCATGGACAAAACAATATCTATTCCCTTTTTGTGTATTATTTGGGTTTCGTACCCCTTTTGAGGTCGGGCAAGACCTAAAAGGGTAAATGCCATAATTACTAATATTAAATACTCTCTGAGATTGGTGTATAATTCACCCGCGGGTTTAATACCGACCGAAGAAGTATCTGAATAAAGTATAGAGCTTTGTTTTCTTTTCCTGTTTAAAAAAAAGAAAAGAGGCAGTAAGACAAGCCCGAGAAGATAATAGGGATTATTAAAGTGCAGCATCGGATTGCTTCTCCTCTTCTTCCACCCTGTCTATTACTGTACGAACCAGAGCGATGTCCTTATCGAATTGTTCCGGTGTCGATTCATGGTCGGCGAATTTTATCAAATCCCATTCGGGGAATTGTCTGGTTAAAGGAAAAAGCAAAGAAAAACCTTTTTTCTTTATTAAAGGAATCAGTTCGGATGTCGTAGCCTCAACAGCGGGAATACTCTTTTTTCTCTCTATGTACCTTCTGCAAATGTAAGAAAGAGAAGTATAAAGTTTGTTCCAATCCCATTCTTTTGTTTTTCCTTCCAGGATTTTTAGATTCCTGAGAGCTTCTTCCTCCGGTTCCAGCTTTTCCTCTTCTATCAGAGCGATTTCACTCTTTTTTAATTTTTTAAATAAAAGATAGGCTATTAAACCGATTGGAATAACAAACAGATATAAAAGGTAATGCCAGTTGAAAAATCCAAAGGGTCCCCATACAGGAGAGATACCTTTGTTTTCAGGTTCCAGGACCGAACCGACGAGATAATTCGCCTTTAACGTATCGTTATTAACTTTTAGCTTAAAATCCTGGCTGCCGGTCGAGAACGAAGTAAACTTGACCATTGCCGTAGTATCTGTGAGTCTTGTTAGTGAATCAAGGATTGCTATGTCGGGAAAAGAATCCGGCATAATAACCGAGAGTGTCCCGGGTAATTTCCCTTTTACGGTTGCGGTTATCGTGTCCCCCACGGTTAAAGAATCCGGGTTTATTGTCAGAATTAAAGCCGAGAAAAGATAAGGTAAAATCAAGGCAGTCTCTTCTGGAAGAGACGATGAATGGAACCGACATAATCTTCTCCGGTCGTTATTTCAATTCTGTCCAGTCCATTGATATTAAATAACCGATTCAATTCTTCGTCGCGCTCTTTTCTGATTTTTTTTAGTTTTTCGGACAATTCTTTACCGTCGAACATTCTGATTTTCCCGGTCTCAGCGTCGAGGAAGTTTATTTTTCCGTTTAATTCAAACTCCTTTTCCAGTGGATCTCGAACTAAAATCGGGATGAGATCGAATTTTTTAGCCATGAGAGAAAGCGGCATCTTGATGTGATCGGTGCTGAAGTTTTCTCCCAAAAAGTCGGATATAAAAAGAACGATCGCTCCATGGCGTAGAACTTCTTGAGAGAATTCCATAGCGGGTACCGGGTCGGTTTTTTTGCTTTCTCCTTCGAAGAGCAAAATATCCCGGATTATATGGAGAGTGTGTCTTCTTCCTTTAGCCGCCGGCAGATAATGCTCAACTTTATCGGAGAACATTAAGAGTCCCGCCTTGTCGTTATTTTTTTCCGCGGAAAAAGCGAAAAGAGCGGCAATTCTGGCTATAAGGTCTTTTTTCTTCTCTTTCCTTGTCCCGAATTCTCCCGATCCGCTGCAGTCCGCTATTATGAAAACAGTCAACTCTCTTTCTTCCACAAAGCGTTTGACGAAAGGATGATTCATTCTGGCGGTAACATTCCAGTCGATATTCCTTATATCATCTCCGATGAAGTAGTCACGTACTTCGTGGAATTCCATCCCTTTTCCTTTGAAGGAACTTTTGTATTCTCCTCCGAAAAGAGTGTTAATCACTTTTTTCGATTCTATTTCGATCTGTCTTACTTCACTCAGTATATCTCTAATTCTCTCTTCCATAATTACCTAAAAGAAAATCTTTCGTATTTTTCGTGTATTTCGTGGTTTAATCACGGGATTTCAATCGCTTCCAATATATCTCTTATTATATCTTCTTCTTTTATCCCCTCCGCTTCCGCTTCGTAAGATAGTATTATCCTGTGCCGCAAGATGTCGTAAACAGCAGCCTTTACATCTTCGGGAATGACAAAGCCGCGTCTCTGTAAAAAGGCGTGAGCCCGCGCGGCTTCGAAGAGGTATATGGAAGCTCTGGGAGATGCGCCGTATCTAATATAAACGTCGAGTTTTTCGATTCCGTAGTCGGAAGGCTTTCTGGTCGCGAACACTATATCTATTATATAATCACGAATTTTCTCATCGGCGTGAATTTTATAGATGAAATCTCTAAGCGCATTAAGTTCTTTTATGTCTACTACGGGTTTGGTTTCGGGAAGTTTCTCCGCTGTTTGCTGTTTCATTATCCTTTTTTCTTCGTCTTTATTAGGATAAGAAATTATTAACTTCTGTTTAAATCTATCCACCTGTGCTTCGGGGAGAGGATAAGTTCCTTCCTGCTCTATGGGATTCTGAGTAGCCAGAACCATAAATGGCTCGGGTAATGGATATGTCTCATCACCTATGGTTACCTGTCTTTCCTGCATCGCTTCGAGTAGAGCACTCTGGACTTTTGGGGGAGCTCTGTTTATCTCATCGGATAGAATAAAGTTCGCGAACAGGGGACCTTTCTTTGGTGTAAAATCACCGGTTTTCTGATTGTATATCTGTGTTCCCGTGATATCGGCAGGGAGAAGATCCGGTGTAAACTGAATTCTTCTGAAACTCGCGTTTACAGTCGCTGCCAGTGTTTTTATTATGTATGTTTTTGCGAGACCGGGGACTCCTTCTATTAGTATATGACCCCTTGTAAGAAGTCCGATTATGGTTTTTTCGATTATTTCCCTTTGCCCTATAATAGATTTCCCTATTTCGGCTAAAAGATTTTCTATTATAGCGCTTTTATCTTTCGCTTCAGCGTTAAGGTTCTGTAAATCTATACTCATTTTACCTCCTTCCAATTACTGATTGTTGTTGGGGAACGGTACAAATTTAATTATCAAAAAGTTGTTGTCAACCCCGTTATTCCCCTTATATATCCTTTACATCCCCGCGTAATTTCTCAGCTTACAGACGCATTTTATGTTATAAAAGTTCTGAAATCTTTTGTATATCGGTTTAAATCCTGTAAATTTGAAGTTCTTGACAGAATAGATGGATAGCATAAATTAATTGGTATGAATAAAAAGAAAAAGATGAGATTAAAAGAACTAACACAAAACCAAAATTTTTATTTCCTGTCTTTCTTGCTATTCTTGTTTTTCTATTATCTTTTATTTTTTGATTCGTCCTTGTATCATCATTATCACCAACCCTTATTTCTCTTCGATAAAATTTACATAAAAGAATTTTTCTTATATCCCGGAGGACCGGCAGAGTGCATTACCCAATTTCTTCTTCAATTCTTCTATTTTAATCTGCTTGGTTCTTTAATAATTTCGGCTCTTTTAGTGTCTATCTTTATTGTTACTTATAAGCTTATTAAAAAAATCGGAAATTTTAAATACTCCTTAATTCTTGCTTTTCTGCCTGTCGGTTTACTGCTGATTATACAAAATCAATATAATTTTCCCCTGGCAATAACTGTAAAATATTTACTGGCATTAATATTTTTCCTTGGATATACAAAAGTTCCCGATCGGTTCAAAATATTTTTTATTTTTCTATTCTTTTTAATTTATTACATTTTGGGCGGATGGACGTATTTATTTTTTATTGCGCTTTGTTCGTTATACGAATTACTTTTCCGGAATGGTTCAAAAAAATATATTTATGCGGGGTTTAATGTTCTGCTTTATTTCATATACCCTTACATCTCGGCGCATTATTTATTTACGATTTCCCTTAAGGAAGCATACCTTTACATCGTCTCTTATGAAATTTATTATGAGCCTTTTTTGTTCAGTCCCGGATTATCTTTTTACTTAACTTTTCTTTCTTTCCCTGTATTGCAAATAGGTCTTTTCGTGTATTTAAAATGTTTTAATAACAGGATTAAAAAAGGGGGGGAATCGTTATTGAGATACAATCATATATTGGCACAATTAATTTTTATTGTAGTTGCAGGAGCCCTTACACTGGCAATTTCTTTTGACCGAAACGCAAAACAGGAAATTAGAATTGATTATTTCGCAGAACAGGGCAGATGGCAGGAACTCCTGTTTTCAATCAATAAAATGGAAGAATATGATAGATTGGTCAATTTTAATGTGAATAGAGCTCTATATCATACAGGACAAATGCTCGACAATCTGTTCAGTTATCCTCAACTTCTGGGAACTGATGGTTTATTTATCACAAAAATCATTGCCAGTCAGTTTGCAATTCCAGCCAGCGATTTATATTTTGACTTAGGACATGTTCAGGCTTCGCGAGTTATGGCATATGAGGGGCAAACAAAGTTCAAATACAATCCGAGAATTTTGAAAAGACTTGCTATAACCAATATTATAGACGGGAAATATGTTATCGCGAGAAAATTCTTAGATCTCCTCGACAAAAGTATTTTACATAAAAAATGGGTTAAACATTATGAAAACTATCTCTCTGATAAGTTGTTGATAAAATCTGATAGTCTAATTCAATTAAAGCGCAGACAGCGGCCGGAATCCGATTTTTTTATTGATAATGTAAACCCCAATAATGATTTAGTTGGCCTGTTAAACAAAAAAAACAAAATGGCCTTCGAATATCTAACAGCATATTATTTGCTGGAAGGCAGATTAGTAGATGTGGCGAGAAATCTTGATAAATTTAAAAAGTTCGGTTATAAGAAATATCCACGCCATATAGAAGAAGCGTTATTGTTATACAGTATTTTAGCTCCATCGGAAAAAATCAAGATAGAATATAGAATTAATCCAAAGATTGTTGAAGAGTTCAAGCAGTTCAGCGTAACTCTTGCTAAATTCGAAAATCAAGCAGAAGCAAAGAAAATTCTTGGAAAAAATTTTTACGACACATATTGGTATTACGTTCGCTTTCTTAATCCTAAGGTTACGAAACGTGAGTTAAAAAGGAGAATAATCAATGATGATATTTTATAAATACGCAAAGGCAGCATTTATTGGAGTCTTTTTCATTACCTGCGGATTACAAAATTGCGCCAATCCGGTTCCCGAGGATTATATCGAAATGGACCGTACACCAATTATAGACCCGGACTATGCGAACATCGTTATTCCTCCGAATATAGCCCCTTTAAATTTTAAGATCAATGAAGAAGGAATGGAATTTTATATCGATATTTACGTGGACAAAGAAGAAGGCGATCATATCAAAATAAAAACCTGTGAGAATATTGTAATGATACCGATAAAGAAATGGAAAGCTCTTTTATCGAAAAGTGCTGGAGAAAAGATATACATCGATATATATCAAAAGGATGAAAATCAAAAATGGAAGAAATTTCGCACGATAGAGAATAAAATAGCGAAGGAGAAAATCGGCAGCCATGTTGCTTACCGGTTAATCAATCCGGGTTATGTGTTGTGGTGGGAAATGGGTATTTATCAACGCAATCTCGAAAATTTCGACGAATCTGTTATTTTCAATAATAGAACTACAGAGCATAATTGTATGAATTGCCATTCTTTCTGCAACAATAATCCTGAAACCATGATGTTTCACATGAGAGGTAAACACGGAGGGACGATGGTGGTTAAAAACGACGATGCGGATAAAGTAAACACTGCAACAAAATATACGATGTCTGCCGGCGTTTATCCTGCCTGGCATCCCAACGGGAGGCATATCGCTTTTTCGATCAATAAAATATATCAGCAGTTTCACGCCAGGGAAAATAAAAGCATTCATGTATGGGATAAGGTTTCCGATTTAGTTATTTACGATACAGAAACAAACACAATAACAACATCTCCGAAAGTTTCGACAGAGCGATTGGAAAATTTACCCGAGTGGAGTCCTGACGGTAAGTATTTATATTTCTGCAGCGCGCCTGAATGGGGAGATAAAGAATACCACGAAATGAAATATGACCTTATGCGTATCTCCTATGATGTCGAAACAAATCAGTGGGGTGAAGTAGAGCCGGTTATTACTGCCCGGGAAACCGGAAAGAGTGTCTCTTTCCCAAGAATTTCTCCCGATGGTAAATATCTGTTATTCACTTTGAGTGATTACGGATATTTTTCCATACATTTTTCATCCAGTGACCTTTATATGTTAGATATGGGAACAGAAAAGTACCGTAAACTTAATATAAACAGCGAGAGCAGCGAAAGTTATCATACGTGGTCGAGCAATAGCCGGTGGTTTGTTTTTGCAAGTAAAAGAAAAGACGGTCTGTGCTCAAGGTTGTATTTTTGTTACATGGATACACTGGGGAATGTGTATAAAGCGTTTATAATGCCGCAAGAAAATCCCACATTTTATGACACGTATATAATGAACTACAACATACCGGAATTGATCAATGGTCCGGTGAGAGCCGATCACTGGGATTTAGTGCAGGCTGCCAATAAAAAACCTGCACAGGCAAAATTTGATACGACAGTCAATATCGATGCTCTATCGGGCGCTACAAAAATAGCTGAATAACAATCAAGTGAAAACAAGGTTCCCGATTCTTACCATACTTCTGCTAACCATGTTAGCTATCGCGAGTATTGTAATCGCTACTTTACTCGAACGGTTATACGGAAGTTCTGCGGCAACAGCTCTGGTATATAATACCTGGTGGTTTGAGGTCTTATGGATTTGCTTTTCGGTCATGCTTTTCGCGAATCTTATTCGTTTTAAATTGTGGCGGAGAAAAAAATGGGTTATGGTTTTATTCCCCTTTGCTTTTTCGACTATTTTACTGGGTTTCATGCTGACCAAACATTTTACCATAAAAGGGTTCCTTTACCTTCGCGAGGGAGAATCCTCTCAGCATTTTTTTTCGACGCAGCCTTATTTGCGGATTCGGATAAGTAACGAAAATATTTCTGTCGACAAAGAATACGAATTGGGGTTCTCTCCTGTGGGAAAACCTTTTGCAAAAAAATTAAAAATCGATAAAACTCCTATTTCTCTCAGGGTAAAAAGTCACATCACCAATCCGGTTAAAGATTTAGTCGAAGATACCAAAGGAACACCTGTGGTGGAAATCGTTGCTTTTAAATCCCATTTTTCTAAATCCGTTTTTTTAGAAAAGGGCGAAACGGACTCTTGTTTCGCTATTTATTTCGGATTCGAAAGCGATATTAAAGGAAATGTCCCCTGGATACAATTAGAACGGCGGAACCGAGAAATAAGGGTTTTTTCTAACCGGCACATAACCCGAAAAAAGATCGGCTCCGAAAAGAAAGGAATTTTTAAACCTTTCGTTTCAACCCGGTTTGACAATTCTTTTGTTTACACTATCGATTCTGTTTCTTTTACGCTCAGACGGTATATCCCTAAGGGCAGAATTCAGGCCTTTTCTTCGGAAGCTTTGCTATACACGGAAGATAAAGTTTCAGAAGCTCTCGATGTAACTGTTGAAATTGGGTCTTATCGCCAATCCGTTTCGCTTTTTGCCGGAGAAGGGATAGAAGGTAAGCCGAAAATTATTCAAAGCAATGGGATAAAACTCGAACTTCGATTCGGACCTAAACCTTATCATTTGCCTTTTTCCCTTCGTCTTGCGGATTTTAGAGTTGAAAGATATAAGGATTCACAAGAGCCTTCTCAATTTAAAAGTGATGTGTTAATAGAAGATTTGAAAAGCGGCATTGAAAAACCTTACTCTATATATATGAATCACATTCTTAAATATCGAGGTTATCGAATATACCAGTATTTCTTTGATAAAGATGAAAAAGGATCCGTTTTTTTTGTTTCCCGCGACCCCGGAACCCCTGTGGCTTACACGGGATTTTTCCTCCTCATAATCACCATAGCATTCGGTTTTTTTTATCCGAAAAGTCGAATCCGTGAGCTTGAGACCCAGCTCAGGGAGCCCCAATGACAACGAGTAATTTAAAAAACCGCGTCGGTTTCCTGCTCTTGTCTCTTATGGTACTCTTGTGTATGGGTTCTTCTTTTCATTTGAAAATCGAAGAATTATATTACAATTTTCGAATTTTCGAGCGGATCGGGAAATGGTTCCTATCCGTTACCGGATTTTTTTTACTGATAGTTATCGGTCGATTCGCATTTAAAAAAAGATTCCGAAAAATATTTTCTATTCTGGAAAGTATCTTCCCCTGGGCAACGTGGATTGGATTTTTAGTTTTCACCGCGGGATTAGGAATGAGATGGATCCTATCTGGTCACGCCCCGCTTAGCAATCAGTACGAATCCATGGTCCTTGCCGCCTGGACCAGCCTTTTAGCCGGGATTGCGATGAGCCGTCATTCTCGTATGCCCCTGATATGCGGTAGTTTGCTGGCAGGAATTGTGCTGCTTATGGCTCATATGCCTACTATAGACGCTTCGATTTCTCCTCTGCCGCCCGTTTTAAAATCCAAATTAATGATTATTCACGTATCTATCGCAATGACTGGTTACGGTTTTTTCGCGGTAGGATCTTTGCTGGCCTTGTTTAACCTTTTGGTAATGGCTCTCCCTGTTTCCCACGGGAAAAATCGTTTACCCGGAGATGTGCAAAGATGGAGCAAAATCACGGAACAGGCGCTCTGGACCGGGCTTTTTCTAATCACTATAGGGGGTATACTGGGATCTATATGGGCAAATGAAACCTGGGGTAGATACTGGGGATGGGATCCAAAAGAATCATGGACGTTGATATTAATTCTTTCTTATGCAGTAGTTTTGAATCTTCGCTTTGTTATACGTTCACATTGGGCATATTGGCTTAATGTCTGGGCGTTATTTGCCTTCGGAGCTTTGCTCATGACGTATTTCGGTGTAAACCGACTCTTCTCAGGAATGCACGCATACGGCGGGGAAAGAAAAGGGCATTTCCCTTTGTTGTTTTTCTGGATTGCGGGAATATGGGTTGTTTTATCTATTATGGGGTATCGAAACCGTAAACGAAGCGTCTAATTCAAACAAAAGTTCATTCCAACACACATCCGCCACCAGGTAAACCGCGGGAATATTTGAAATACCAAGAGATTCCGCAATTTCTTGATACCGGGAGAAATCTTCTTTTCGCTTTAGAAAAACAGTAGCTTCGCAAAAATCAGAAAAAGAAACTCCTTCAGGTTGGATAAGCGAATTTATTACCTCTACGGTGTGCTCTACCTGAGCGGAGAAATCGCCGATGTGAATGGTTTTACCATCCTCATTAATAGAAGCGGTACCTGAAACGAAAATCCACTTTTGATCCGGTTCTGAAATTCTCATGGCTCGGGAAAATGCGGACCCATATCGATATGGAGAACGCTGACGAATTCCATAAAGAGGTTCAATTTGTATATCACTATTGGAACTTTTGGTTACTGCTAAGAGATCCATGACAGCAGAGGCTCCTTCAGAATTTTTTCCTGCGATTCCTGTACTGGCAGGTAAAAAGATATTTTCCGCGTGGTTGACATCCCCATTATATAACAATCCAAAATCGGTGTAACACCTATTTCTTGCCGAATTGAATTCTTTATACCAATCCAGTATATTATCCACATAAATCCATGTCCGGGCAACATCCCGAAAAGAAGCGCCTTCTGTCGTTAAAAGTGTTTCAGCTTTATGAAACATCTCTTCCGTTTGCTCTCGACGGTTTCGCTTCTCCGACGAACTCTCACCGTAAAGGTTCTGAAACTGTAAAAAGATAGCGCCTTTTCGGCTCCACTTCCGTCCGCGAGGTATATTTCCTTCAAGTATGGTTTTCACTTTTTCCTCTTCCCGGGAAGGACGAAATGCGCGAAGCTGAACCCCGGCGAGCGGATTACCGTAACATGATTTCCCTTCTACATAGGTTACCATCCCCGGGTCTTCGGGAAATAGACATCGAATTTTCCGATTCCGTGCTCCGAGGATATTTTTATGGATTTCAATCTTACCGAATATCCGTTCATGGATAATTTGTGCTCCGGATTCGGCTAAAATTTCGGCAACCTGGTCGTAAATAACTCCTGCGACGCGGACAGAATCCGCATCAGGATTAGTTACTAAAGCGGTAATACAGATATAGGAATCTTGGATATCGGTGCGGAAAACCTTGAATTCCGGATGCAAGTCAGTAGTTCGCTTAATACTCATAGTATTTTATCGTGTCTGAAGTATTAACATAAAATGTTCTACCTCAACTGCCAACCTTTTAATACCAGTATAAAACAAAAACGCAGGTCGTAAAGAATCAGAAAACTTGATATGTCCTGAATCCAGATCTTTTGCCTGTAACTTAATTTCGAGCAATGAAAATTCATCTTATCCTCATAAAAAAACATATAATGGTTAATTGAAAAGTCAAGGGAATAAATAGCTTTCCATCCTCCCAACTTTTCACCACAGAGAATATAGAAGATAATGTGATACGTAAATATGGAACCGCTTCAGTTTTCACACGTCTGTATGTTAGTAAAAAAATATATGGAGGCTTAAAAGATGAAAGGATGGTTTTTTATTATATTAACCTTATTTTTTATTATATCCTGTTCAAAGTCTAAACAGACAATTTATGCGGACGAAAAAGAGGTAAAAATGGATAAAATTCAAAAAACGAAAGAAGAATGGAAAAAAGAACTTACCCCAGATGTTTATTATATTATGATAGATAAGGGCACGGAAAGACCTTTTTCAGGGAAATACTACAATTATAAAGAAAAAGGCGTCTATGTCTGCGCCGCGTGCGGTAACGAGCTTTTCAGTTCGGACGCTAAATTTGAATCGGGAACCGGATGGCCGAGTTTTTATGAGGCTATAGAAAAGGGGAAAATAGAGACAAAACCTGACTCTACAGGAGGGATGATAAGAACGGAAGTTCTCTGCGCGAGATGCGGAGGGCACCTGGGACATGTATTCGACGACGGTCCTCCTCCCACGGGAAAAAGATTCTGCATAAATTCCCTGTCGCTTGACTTCAAAAAAGAATAAAAAAAGGCAGGGTTGAAACCCTGCCTTTTTTCAGGCAATACTCTTTCTCTTACTATCTAATAAGCATTAATCTTTTACTTGTACTCTGTTCCCTTTCTGTTTTTAAAACGCAGAAGTATACACCACTGGCAACAGGATTTCCGGAAGCGTCTTTTCCATCCCAGCTGGCAGAATGACTGCCTGCCGACACCTCTCCGCTTACGAGATTTTTAACCCGTCTTCCCAGAATATTATAAATATCAATTGATATATTCTGTTTTCCCCCGAGAGTATATTCTATGGAAATCTGTCTGTTGAACAGTAATGGATTGACATTTAAAAAAATCTCTTCCAGGGTTTGTTCTTCGATGCCGCTCCCCGGCCACTGGCTTATATCGAACCGTGCTGCCCGAGTGGGATGATCCACATATATTATTCCGTAACTGTTTGTCGCTATGCGTTCAATCGCGGGTTTAACCCGGGGCTCTAACGAATAATCGGTAAAATTAACAGCAGCGCTCCATGCCCCGGCAGGATAGCTCCTGTGTCTGTAAAGACCATTAAAGGTAGCCATTATAACCGCTCCGAATTCGTCTCCCTTCCTTGCCGTAATAGCACTCGCGCGCCGAAATCCCGCGCTAATCTCACCAAATAAAGAACCTTCATAATCCCAACTGGTTCCTCCGTCATAAGAAACATAGCTTTTAACAGAATAATCGAATTCCGCCTGCCAATACGGATATAAAACCATAACAGTATCTCCGTACGCTCCTATAGAAGTTATTGAAAAACCGGATAGGGTATATAAAACATCGGTTAACGGACCATAGTTGTAGCTCATAACAATACCTACCGCTTCTATATAAACACTATCATTGGTTCCTAAATAAGAACACCACGCAAACCTGTTTCCGTATCCTTCGTTATAGCACGCATCGAGCCCTCTATCCGCGTTTGTGACACCAAGATCGAAGGTTCCCCAGGACGTCACCGTTTCTTTGGAATTGAAATATCTAAGTGAATTATTGTTCAGAATGGCAAAACAGTATAATCTTGCGGGAGACGAAGCATCCTGTTCGGATACAAGAGCTATTTCTTTCACATTCACTCCCGAGGAAAACACCGTGTCCGTACCGTAAGTATCATCCCAGCTGCCACTACCGGTATCGAATCTTCTTATAAGTGCCGCATTGCCGATTGCGTAAGCAACATAAAAATAGTCGTTAAGAATAGCCGCATCAATATCGATAATACCAGGACCCACTAAACCGCCGGTTTTCTCAGTCCATGTTCTGCCGGTGTCAGAAGACACATATACGGTCCAATAATTATTTCCGCCTTCAGTATTTTTAAGAGCGGCGAACAGATTACCGTTTGAATAATCGACATCCAGAATCACGGCATTTACGGAATCCCTGGCGCCGATTCGAATATCGCCATCCCATATTATCGAGGATAAAACAGGCTCTTTTCCTATGGCATCTTTTACAAACAAGATAAAAGACAGCACTGAAAAACAAACCAAAAATAACACACCCCTCTTCATAATAAACCCCCTTTGTTTAAGAGATTGTAAAAATTTTGCGCCAGATGATTGAATACATATATCCAGCACAAGCCAAATTTATTTTTTGTCAAGATATTTTTGTGCGGTGCACTTGACATAAATGGTTTCGCTTTTCATATTATAGTGTTTAAATCTCTTTCTTTTAAAACCACAAAATTAAAGGAGGAAAAATGAAACCACGGGGACCATTAATGATAGAACATCGTCTTATAGAAGAAATAATCGAGCTTATCAAAAAAGAGTCATCAAAAATAAGAAAAACCGGAAACATTGATCCATTATTTATAGATACAACAGTCGATTTTATACGAATTTACGCCGATAAAACACATCACGGAAAAGAAGAAGATATTTTGTTTAGACAATGCGCTAAGAAAAAAATGTCGAAAGCCGACAAAAAAGTTATGAATGAATTAATAGAAGAACACAGATTCGGCAGGAAAATCGTTGGTGAACTCGTTGCTGCGAAAGAAGATTACATTAAAGGTAAAAAAACTTTGGATATAATCTTAGAAAAACTTGATATATTGGCCGATTTTTACCCCAAACATATAGAAAAAGAAGATAAAAATTTCTTTATTAATTCGGAAAAATATTTCAACGAGGATGAACTGCAGAATATGCTCAACGAATTCCGGGAATTCGATAAAAGAATGATTCATGAAAAATATAAAATGGTAATCGAAGAATTAAAAAGAAAATAACCCCATCGTTTTACGCCTAAATTCAAAAAGACGTGGATTTCTTTGTGTCTGATGTATTTTGGATTTGTATTATCTTAACTTTATAATCTTATTAAGATAACCTTTCCCTTCAACTTTTGCTATGCAAAAGTATATTCCATCCGGGACCTCACTCCCATCACTATTCCTTCTATTCCAGATGACAGAGTGTATTCCACTATCCTGAATACCATTGAAAAGAGTTCTGGTTAGTTGTCCGTCGGTGCTATATACCGACATATTAATATACTCCCGTGCTTTTATTTCATATGTAATTTTAATCTCTTCTGCGAATATATTCAGGGTAGTATTCTTAAATTTAAAGTCTGAAGAAGAATCGTTTCCATCTATCTTAATGCCTGTTTCTCCCACAATTATTAGTCCTATCATACCTAAATTGCAGTGAGGAATACAAAAGTAAGGGTACTCGGCTACAGAATCGAAAGCAAAAGAAAAGGAATTCCCCGGATTTATCAAACCCGAATCCCAGAAACCGTCAGGATTGCAACTCGTCCCGCTTGTGGCTGTGTGAGCTACAGAACCGTTATTAACCCAAATAACAGTATCACCTGTTACAACAGAAAGAGTTTCCGGAACAAAGACATTCTCTATCATGCTTACTTCATGACTTGCGGCATAAGATGAATTAATACTCAATAAAAGAAAAGCCAGAAGAATTAACAATAATTTTCTCCGAAAAAACATTCTTACCTCCTTTTTTATAATTTAATTGTTAGTGAAGCCCTCTCTTCATGATGAGGGGTGAAATCATCCGCTCCGTCCAGGCCGTGAGCAAGTAAAATTTTATAACTTTTTCCGATCTCTAACTTGTTTATCATGCTTATCTCCGTAATTTAATCGATAATATCATTATGGCGCTTCTGAACATACCCGTTTTTCCCTCCTTTAAATATTTATAAACCTGTAAATATTAAACCCGAAATGAAGAATGTTAGAAGAAGTACCCAGCATAGATCTTCTGCTTCCGATTTCTGTGTTATTCCCTACCGAAAACATAAAAAGATGTCCGAAAGTTTCCGCCTTAATACCAAAGGCAAAAGTGTTCAACAGATTTTCCTCCTCTTCCAGCAAAGGAAAATATTCCGCTATAAGATGAATCCTCTGTATATAGTTAAAATCAAAATCAAATCCGATATCTATTCCAAATCCCAATCCGATTTTAGAATTCTCGGCATCATAACCTACGTTTAATGCCAGACTTATTAATTTCGGCAAAGGGTCACTCTGTATAGACAAAAGGTAAAAAAGATTTCTTACGTCTTCATCAATTATGAAATCGGTATAATCGAAATATTCTATATCTATCTGGCTCCGTAAATATAGGGAATCAAATTCCACGGCATAACTGCTTCCAAGGGTGTATTCTTTATGCCCGACTTGATATCCGCCTTTAAATTCTAATTTGTTCCACATAAGATATCTTACGCTTAAACCTACATTGGCTCCGTAATCTATACCCAGATGATTCCCAATGGGATCATCCGTAATGTCGCCATAAAATCTATGCCTTATTATAAAAGCCAGTTCATTTCTTTCCATCTGAGTCGGAACATTCAAATTAAGTAAATCGTTTTCGAGTGAATATACCGCAGAAGAAACGAATAAAAACAATAGAAAAAATATTAATATTCTCCTCATCTTACCTCCTCTTATAAATAAAAATTTTTTTATTATAAAAAAAAGACTTTATTTATAAGAAACCCGAAAAGGAGAATTACGCAAGAAAAAATTCATGAGTATCGAAATTTTGTGAGTCTTAACTTGACACTGTAATTTAGTTTCATAAATTGAATCATATATAAACAAAGGAGATTTTAAATGAACGCTGTAATCGATACCATTGTAGAAGGAAGGTCGGTTCTTTTCTATACGGATAAAAAAATTCCGAGAGATCAAATGAAAGCCGTACGAGAAAATATAGATTCGGAAGTAGAAGACCCTGTATACTATTCCGCGCCCGCGATTGTTTTCGTTATAGGCGGCGGAATAACATCGGGTTTGGATGGCCTGACGATGTGTGAAAATATGATGATTGCCGCAAAATCTGTGGGTATCGGCAGCTGCCGGGTTTACTTCGGACAATTGGTACTGGACGATCCTGGAGTCAGAGAAAAACTCGAGATTAGAAAAGAGGAGAAAGTGTACGGTCCGATTCTTCTTGGGCACCCCCGAGAAAACTTGCCGGAGCGCGCTCCTAAAAAAGATCCTCTGGTTAAATGGATATAATAGATCCTGCGGATCAGAGAATTGGTTAAATTGTTTAATGGTCAAATAAAGAAAGAGAGGTAAAAATGAAAAAAATAGGTATTGTTGCCGGACTGGGTCCGGAGTCGACAGTCGATTATTACAAAGAGATAATTTCAGCGTTTAATACCCGATATAAAGATCTGGCATACCCTGAAATGGTTATATATAGCGCTAACATTAACAAGCTGCTGGAATTCGTAAACTCAAAAAAATGGTCGGAATTCGCCGAATGGTTAGGAGAAAAAGTAAAATCCGTTTACCGTGCGGGCGCCGAATTCGCTGCTATTGCTTCTAATACACCCCATATTGTTTTTGAAGAAGTTAAGAAAAAATCTCCGATACCCCTTCTGAGTATAGTGGAGGAAACATGTAAAGAAGCCGTGAGGCAACAAGCGAAAAGAATCGGTCTCTTGGGAACCAGGCTAACTATGGAATCAGATTTTTATAAGGAGCATCTGAAAAATAACGGGATATCCGTAGTTATACCAACCGAAGGCGAACGCGAATTGATTCAGGAAAGGCTGTTTTCGGAAATCGAATTAGGTATTTTTAAAGATTCCACAAGAGATGAACTGCTTGGAATCGTTAAAAGAATAATCGATGAGGAAAAAATAGATTCTTTGATTTTAGGCTGTACCGAATTACCTTTAATTTTGACTGAAAGTAAATACGGTATCCCATTTTTAAATACAACCGCGATACACTGTAAAAGTATTGTAAAATATTGTATTGAGGGATAACGCATATAAAAGAGACAAATTCTTCCTTCCTGAAGAAATTTCACCAGCGCTAAACCTGCAGAAATAAACACCCGAAGAGAACCCTTTCGCATTGCAAGGAACATTATATCCCCCCCCGTTGCGTTTTCTTGACCAGAATTTAAACTTTATTGCCCGGCACATAAGATTTTTTGAATCTATCTATAAATACTTGCCTACCCCCCAAAATTTTTACGTCAATACGCATAAAGTTAGTTATTGCAACGTATATGAGAAATTATATGCTGGGGAAAACTATTCTCGAACATTCGCAAAATCAGAGGAATTGCTGTTCGATAAAGACGCGGTCAATTTCCCCTGCTCGCCCGATGAAATAGCTGTTCAGCAAGTAGCGTCTTCTATTTCACCGGGCGAGGAAATTGCCACTCGGCTCTCGGGCTTGTCCCGTGGAATAGAGAGACTACTTGCAGGACAAGCTATTCTACGGGATGAACTCCTCTTGAAATACAAGAATTTCAAGAGACCATGCCCGCCTGCCCCATGGAATAGAAGAGCTTCACGCTTGAGAAGCTATTCCATGGGGCGAGCCCTCCGAGACGCAAACCTTTCCAGCAACCCCTCTGATTTTTTATCCAGGGCATTATTAAAAAAAATGGGAGGTAGGCAATAACCTCTTTTACCTTGACAGAAAGAGAACAGCCATTTATTATCTCAGTATGGTAATAATCAAAAGTTCAAAAGAAATCGAAGGAATCAGGGAGGCTTCAAAGATTCTTGCTGAAACCTTCGAATTCATAGACGAAATTATTAAAGCGGGAATGAAAACAAAAAACCTGGATAGAAGGATAGATGAATTCATAGTAAAAAACAAAGCTGTTCCGGCTTTCAAAGGTTATAGAGGTTTCCCGGCTGCTTCCTGTATATCGATAAACGAAGTCGTAATTCACGGGATTCCCGGTGAAAAATCGATAGAAGAAGGGGATGTTGTTGGTGTGGATGTGGGAGTAAAATATAAAGGTTTTTACAGCGACGCCGCCTACACCTTCGGAATAGGCAATTTAAAAGAGGAGGCGAAAAAACTAATCAGAGTCACAAAAACTGCGCTCTACAATGCGATTCAAGAAATAAAGATAAACAGTAGAATAGGAGACATATCGAATACGATTCAAAAAACAGCCGAAGATACCGGATATAATGTGGTGAAAGATTTTGTCGGTCATGGAGTGGGGAAAAATCTGCATGAAGATCCGGCTGTACCTAATTTCGGGCAGAAAGGGGTGGGATTGAGGTTGAAAAACGGTATGACAATCGCTATAGAACCCATGATAAATACCGGCACCCATAAAGTTAAAGTTCTAAAAGACGGCTGGACAGTGGTTACAGAAGACAAAGGCCTATCAGCTCATTTCGAACACACAGTATTGATATCCGAAAACGGGTCAGAGATTTTAACAAAATCATCTTTATATGAGAAATTTAAGAAAGAACCTTGAAAAAGTTGAAGAAAAAACTCTTGCTTCATACGCGGTTTTTTCAGGTAAAAGCAAAGGAAGAGTTTATGAAGAACCCGCCCCGACATACCGAACTCATTTTATGCGGGACAGAGACAGAATCATTCATTCTACCGCTTTCAGACGATTAGAATATAAAACGCAGGTTTTCGTAAACCATGAGGGGGATTATTACAGAACAAGATTGACGCACGCTCTCGAAGTTCAGCAAATAGCGAGGACTATCGCGAAAGCTCTCGGCTTAAACGAATCTCTTACAGAAGCGATAAGCCTGGCTCACGACATTGGACACACCCCTTTCGGTCACGCCGGAGAAGCCAAATTAAATGAACTCATGAAAGACCAGGGGGGATTTGAGCACAATGTCCAGGGTTTAAGAGTGGTAGATATTCTCGAGCATAGATACAGCGACTTTAGAGGATTGAACCTGTGTTACGAAACGAGAGAAGGGATAATAAAGCATGAAACCGACTATGATTCGCCTTCTCAGGTAAACGATGATTTTGATCCGGACTCCTCAGCTTCTCTGGAAGGACAAATTACCAGTGTCGCGGATGAAATAGCTTACAATGCGCATGATCTCGATGACGGCTTAAAGTCAAATTATATAAAATTGGATCAATTAAAAGACGTTACTCTCTGGAACGAAATTTACGAGAAAACCAATCCGGAACTCGATTCACAGGAAAGAATATATATGGCTATAAGGAATTTTATCAAAATCGAAGTAAAAGATATAATAGAAACCTCACTGAACAATATAGTAAAAAACAGGATAAATTCAGTAAAAGATGTTTACTCGAACCTTCCTCTCGTTAAATTTTCGGATAAATTGATAAAACTAAACCGCGAATTAAAAAAATTCTTAATGGAAAATCTGTACCAGCACTACAAAGTTATAAAGATGCAGGAAAAATCCAAAAGAATAATCGAGGCTCTTTTCTCGATTTATTTAAAAGAAACCAATCAACTTCCGCCTCAATTTCAAAAAATGATATCGGAATTCGGCAAAGAAAGAGTAACATGTGATTATATAGCGGGAATGACAGACCGTTTCGCTCAATATGAATACGAAAGACTTTTTCTTCCGTTCAAGAAGATGTAAGATATCTCGTCTTAATAAGTATCTAATAAAGCAGTCGCTGATACCTTTCATAGCGGGATTTTCTCTTTTTAGTTTTATTCTTCTTATGGACAGAGCTTTCCAACTGTTCGACTTTCTAATAGGCAAAAGTGTACCTTTAATAGCGGTTATTGGTATTTTTGTGTACAGTTTGCCTTTTATAATGGCTCTGACTATCCCGATGGGGGTTCTGGTTTCCGCGATTGCCACTTACGGAAGGATGAGTGCGGATTTTGAAATTCTCGCCATGCGTTCCCTGGGAATAAATCCCATAAGTTTAACCAGAGGTTTTTTTCTCATGGCTTTCGGAATAACGATAGGTATGACTTTTTTCAATATTTATGTATTGCCTGAATCCAATTTCCGGCTGAAACGACTTTACTCGGAAGTCTCGAGAGCCAGACCAACTTTACACCTTCTGCCTGAAAAATTCAATGAGATTAGCGATGGTTATACACTATGGGCAAGGACAATAGATCATTCGACCTCAGAGCTGACTGAGATCATGCTCAAGAAGGATAGGCACGGGGACCCCACAGAAATTATATATGCCGAAGAAGGGAAGATGAAAGTTTTAGGTGACAGTATAACTTTTTCGCTCAATAGCGGCGAAACCCATATATACGATCGTAAAAAACCGACCGAATACAGAATAATAAATTTTAACAATTATGTTATTTCAGTACCGCTGGAAGAGAAAACAGCAAGAAGTGTAAGCAGAAGTTATAGAGAAATGAATTTAAAACAGCTTCTGGAAAACGCCAGAAGAGTAAATGTTAAACGAAGGAAATGGCGTTATCTTTTAGAAGCACAGAAAAAATTCTCTATCCCTTTTGCCTGCCTGGTTTTTGTTCTTATTGGAGCTCCTCTGGGAATACAAACAAAGAAAGGAGGGCTGGGGAACGGAATAACTTTGAGCTTTTTCCTTTTTATGCTTTACTACATAATATTGGTGGGAGGAGAAGAATTATGTGAAAGAGGAACTCTTTATCCCTCTCTTGCCATGTGGTTTCCCAATATCATTATAGGAATTATCGGAATATATCTTTTTTACAAAATAATCTATGAAAAATAGAATCTTAGATAATTATATAATAAAAAAATTCATCTTAGCATTAGTGCTTTCCTTGGTGGGATTTGTTTTTATATATATAATCACGAATCTGTTTGAAAACATAGGGTACTTCGTAGACAGAAAAGCATCTATTTTTACTGTTTCCCAATATTACTTCCTGTTCACGCCGAAAATTATCGTCCTTTTGATGCCCCTTGCCACTTTAATGGGGATTTACTTTTCTCTGGGATTAATAACAAAACACAACGAGGTACTGGCTATAAGGGGTTTAGGAATCCCCCCTTTCAGAATATATAAACCTATTTTTTTTTACGGGTTTTCGGTTTCGGTATTGGTTTTAGCTTTTAATCTCTCTTTGGTTCCAAGGTCCAAAGAACTTCTGAGGGAGTTTAAAAGAAAAAAAATAGATAAATTAGAGGCTTTCGCAACCAGCTACGCCAGGGACATAAATTACCTGACGGAGGAGGGGAAAATCGTAGGCATAAGCAGACTGAAAGGTAATTTTATCTATGATGTATTTATTTTAGACTACGAAAACGGAAAACTGGTTGCCAGAATAGATGCGGGAAAAGGAGAGTGGAAGGATTCCGTCTGGGTGTTTTCTGGAGTTTATATTAGAAAATTCGACGGCGACATAATAAAACTTGAAACCGAAAATGAAAAAACAATCGAAAGTTTCAAGGCTTCTCCGGACGAATTAGCTAAAAGCAAACACGATCCTGTAAATCTTTCTCTTTTGGATCTTCTAAAATACATCTCGAAACTGGATAGAAGCGGTCAAAAATCGAACGTGGAAAGGATAGAATTATTCGAAAGAATTTCGTATCCTTTCGTCAGTACTATTATTCTTCTTTTTGGTTGCCCTCTCGCCCTGGAAGTAAAAAGAAGAGGACTGCTTTTCGGATTCGGACTCGGAATACTTGCCTCGTTTACTTTCTGGGGAATAATACAGCTTTTTAAAGAACTGGGAATCAAAGGAAATTTACCGCCTTTTCTTTCAACGTTGATCCCTGACATCCTTTTTCTTGCTCTGGGATTGTATTTTATGATTAAAAAAGAATATTTGTAATAATCACATCCGCATTACGAATAGAGGAGGTACAAGATGAAAAGTTATAAGAAAGAATTATGGTTCAACACGAAAAACAGAGTAGAATTTGTAAATATCACACCACAGGTAGAAGAAACCTTAAAAGAAAGCGGAATTAAAGAAGGTTTATGTCTGGTTAACCCAATGCACATTACAGCCAGCGTTTTTATAAACGACGACGAGTCGGGACTGCATGAAGACTATAAAAAATGGCTGGAAGAAAAAGTCCCCTACGATCCGCCGAGATATAAACACAACACCTATGAAGACAATGCCGACGCGCATATCAAACGTCAGCTAATGGGCAGAGAAGTAGTTGCAGCGGTAACAGACGGACAGCTCGACTTCGGCCCCTGGGAACAGATATTCTACGGGGAATTCGACGGAAAAAGAAAAAAAAGAGTTTTGATTAAGATAATCGGAGAATAAAAAATATGGAGGGTTAAAAATGAAAATAGTTGTAGTGTATAAATCCATTACAGGATTTACAAGAAAATATGCCGAGTGGATTACAGAAGAATTGAACGCGGATATTTTTAAACGGGAAGAAGTAAGTGTGGATAAATTGTTTGAATATGATACTGTTATTTATGGTGGATGCTTACACGCGGCAGGAATTACAGGGGTTAATATTATAAAAAAGAACCTCGTACAATTGAAGGATAAAAACATAATAGTTTTCGTAACCGGAGCATCCCCTTTTAAAGAGGGACTTATCGATGAAATAAGGGGGAAAAACTTCAAAGAGAGAGAACGCAAAAATATCAAATTATATTATTTCAGGGGTGGTTTTGATTTTAACAAATTAAACCTTACAAATAAAATTATAATGACTTTATTCAAGTGGAAATTGCAATCAATCAGAAATAAAACGCCTGATGAAAAAGAAATGCTGGCTGCTTATGAACACCCCGTCGACTTTACAAAGAGAGAGAATATTAAAGAATTAATAAATTATGTTAATTCTTTAATGTGAGGTTAGCAGGTTAAAACAAAAATAAAAGCTCTGGGTCTTGACAATAAAACCTGATTTATTACTTTTTCGATAAGATAAGGATATCAAAAGAGGAGTTAATATGTATAAGAAATCTTTTTTTCTCGTTTGTACTCTGATCGTCTTTTTGTTGCCGTTATTTTCATCTGCGGATAACTCAATTAAAATAAATACAGAAAAAAGAGGAAAACCTATTTCTAAATACATCTACGGTCAATTCATCGAACATCTGGGGAATTGTATATACGGTGGTTTATGGGCTGAAATGCTTTTGGATCGAAAATTTTATTACGAGATTAAAGACAAATTCGATCCATGGGCTTACAGGAATGAACCCTACTGGGATACAGACTATTATAAATTTTTAAACGCTTCGCCCTGGCAGGTAATGGGCCCTGGAGGGACTGTAACAATGGATTCTGATGATCCCTACACCGGGAAACATTCTCCGGTTATCCATGGTAATAAAAATAAGCAAAAAACAGGAATTAAACAATCATGGCTTACTTTGAAGAAAGGTAAGAAATACACAGGGAAAATAATTCTCGCAGGAGATAAAAAAGCCGCGCCTGTAACAGTACAGCTTGTTCTTAAAAACGGTAAAACATTATCTCAGAAGATTAAAAATGTAACTTCGGAGTATAAAGAATATCCTCTGGAATTTGTTTCTCCCGGATCTTGCGGAGATGTTGATTTGGAAATATTCATTCAAAACGAGGGAAAATTTAAAATAGGGGCTATTTCATTGATGCCCGCGGATAACATCAAAGGATGGAAAAAAGACGTGGTCGGTTTATTAAAAGAACTGGATGCGCCCGTTTATCGCTGGCCGGGGGGAAATTTTGTCAGCGGATACAACTGGAGAGACGGTATCGGGGAGAATCGCGAAAAACGCCCTCCTCGAAAAAATCCCGCCTGGCAGGGTGTAGAATCCAATGATGTGGGCATATATGAGTATATGGAATTAATGGAAATGATAGACGCGGAACCTTTTGTTGCCGTAAATACCGGTCTGGGCACAATAGAAGAAGTCGCGGAAGAAGTTGAGTATTGCAATGGTTCTAAAGAAACTCCCATGGGAAAACTTCGGTCGAAAAACGGACATCCTGAGCCCTATAATGTTAAATGGTGGGCGGTTGGTAATGAGATGTACGGGAGCTGGCAGTTAGGGCATATGCCAATCGAGAAATACACGGAAAAACACAATGAAGCGGTAAAAGCTATGTGGAAAGTGGACAGCAGCATCAAGCCCATCGCTGTGGGAGAGGTGGGAGAATGGAGCAGGGAAATGCTTGAAAATAGTTCCGATTATATGAACCTTATCAGTGAACACATATACGTGAAAGAAAGAGTAGATATACCCGAACATACGGCTCAGTTGGCGGACGCCATACGGGGGAAAGCGGATGCGCACAGGCAATACAGGAAAGAAATAAAAGGACTTGCCCGGAAAGACATAGATATAGCAATGGATGAATGGAATTACTGGTACGGTGATTATATTTACGGTGAGCTGGGAGTTCGCTACTATATGAGAGACGCTCTCGGTGTCGCCAGAGCTTTTCACGAATACTATAGAAATAGCGATATAATATTTATGGCTAACTACGCTCAAACCGTGAATGTCATAGGCGCCATAAAAACAAACGATACAACTTCAACTTTTGCCGCAACCGGTATGACTTTGAAATTATACCGCAACAATTTCGGCTCTATCCCTGTCGAAATATCAGGTAATGCGGGTGCATTGGATGTTTTTGCGGCTTTAACAAAAAATGAGGATTCAATAACCATTTCGGTTGTCAATCCCACCGGAAGTGAAAAAAACTTAAATATAGAATTTCCGGAGGTCGGTAACAGATCGCAAGCAATAAAGTGGGAGATACATCATCCTAACCCGGCCGCATATAATGAACCCGGCAAAAAACCTGAGGTGGATATTACAGAAGAGAATGTTATCATAGATTTAAATAAGATATCAATTAAAAAGTATTCTGTTACGATATTTAAAACGCCTCTACTCCGAGAAAAGGAAAAAGTGAAAGAAGAAGAGAAGGATTTTTTTACTGATTAGTGTATTGTGTGTGTTTCGTGACTCCGTGTAAAGCAAGGAGTTTCTTTAAAATTTTGCCTTGAGATAGCAGTTCAATATAAAAGAACCCACACTCTCAGATGAGAATTCATCTGTTTCTTCTCCCGAAACAGGAAAGTAAATACCGGTTAAAAAATCCACTCCGTGCATGACTTCATTCTGATAATATGCGGAAATAAGACCGCTTTCATCTTCGAGATTGAAAATGGCGGAACAACCGATACTTCTTCCCATAGGAACAAAATGAAAGGCATTAAAAAAAAGGTAATGAGTACCCATAAGAGATAAACCTTCTCTGGGCGATTGATACCTTTCTCCTCCGTTGTAAAGATACTCAAACATAGTCATAAAATTGCCGAAACTGTAGTCGAAACCGGTCGCGCTGGTTACGTTAATGCTGTCACTCCGCGCAATCTCGAATAAAGTTTCGTTAAACAAAGATATTACTAAATCTCCTTTAAAACCGAATCCGGTCAGAAAAGTTTCTCTCTTTCCCTCGTACATACCGATAATACTGTAGTCGAAGGAACCTACATGAGAGGTTAAATTCAAAAGATGTGAGGAAGAATCGACTACTGTTTCAGGTCTGCATACGTACTCCAGTGAAGTCATGGGTGTGAGAAATTTTCTTAAGCGCAAACCGTCTATACCTTTATAAATAACACTTTCTTTAAAAAACTGCGGTCCGAGAAAAACATTCAACGGTTGGAAAAAATTTGTATAATGATACTGCGGTAAAAATCTTCCCAAAGTTAAATGTATATCGAACAGACTCGTCTCAAAGTTCAGTCTCTGGATATCGAACTCCTCCTGTATTTCCGTACCGGGCTGGGTAATTAAAGAAAATGAAAGATTTGTCTCCAATTCAAAATCGTCATTAGAGGGTTTGAGCATTTTTAAATAAAAAAGGTTGAGATCATAGTACTGCCAATCTCCTCTTATACGCATGATCGCTAAATTATTATAATACGTCCCGTATGTGTTTATCTGGGTATAAGCAAAAAACGGAATCAGCAGAAAGCATATAAAAACAAATAATTCTTTTTTCATTTCAAAAGATTTTGCCTGGAAAAAGTTCCTTCAGGTATTTTAACGTTTAGCTCTAAATCTTTTAGCTCAAAAACAGTGGAAGACCCCTTCCGCAGCTCATCTGTCATTTTTATTTTAACAGGAAAGTCTTTCCCTTTTATCTTTCTTGTTTCCAGAACTTCAGCGCTTTTCATCAGTCGTCCGGACAGCGCGTAAAACTCATATTTATACGGTACAAAATTTTCTTTCCCCACCCATATTTTTTGCCTGGCATAGGGGGCGTCTTCTTTATCGGATTCTAAATCAAGAATATAGCACATCTCCTCTCCGATTTTTTCCTCTCCCGCGATAGTCGCTTCATACATTTCGCTCAATTTTTGACTCTCCATCATATCTTCAAAACTGAAATCGGAACCCATAATACTTCTTTTAAGCAAATGTCCCGATATTTTTATCACATCCTCATCTTCGGCAATCCAGAGCTCGTCTTCGATTTTCAGATATTTTACACCGAAATCTTCTCTGTTTGTAAATTCTACAAAAGCCTTTTCATCGCCGACCGAACTGCCTTTAAAAGTTTTCACGAATGTTCTGTCTCCTTTATTGATGACGAACTCACCCGTATAAACCATCGTTTCCGCGTAGGAATTATCCTCCATCTTTTTCAGTATTTCTAAACCTGTAAGCTCGGCGGCTACGGTCGGGATAAAACAAAAAAGACAAAAGAAGAATAAAATATATTTTTTCATATTAAACCTCCTTTCAGGTCGCCCTAAGCGCTTTTATGGGATCGACTTTAACCGCTTTGAAAGCGGGTATGGAAGCAAAAATTATAGTAACCAGGAAACCAAATATAAAAGCGAATATTACCGTTTGCCACTCTGCCCTTAGATAAATAACATTGGAAATATTCATTTCCGACATAGTATCGCCGAAGAGCGCCAGTGTATTAATGCCGACTCTGGACAAAATATAAGAAACTAAACCACCGGAGAGCGAACCCAGCAAACTGCCTATAAAACTCAATATGCCCGCTTCTGTTACAAAAAGACCAAGAACTTCTCCCTGACTCATACCCAGCGCGGTCAAAGCGCCTATCTCCCGTTCTCTTTCGTAAACTGATATCAAAATAGTATTTATTATAACAAAACTCGCGAGAAGCAGAAAGAAGAAATAAACAACATTGTAAATTTGACTCGCAATCCGGATCATATTATAGTAATTACCCTGCTCTTTCCACGACTTAGCTATATACTCTCCGGGCAGGATAGAGTTTGCTTTATCCTCAACCGCCTGACTTTTTTCTCTATCATCGAGCAAAAGCAGCAACTCGGTCGTTCCATCTCCCATCTTCACCAAATCCTGAACTCTCACGATCGGAGCGATGAGGAGTCTTTCATCAAGAGCTTTTATCCCGTAGGTAAATATTCCTTTTATTTTGAAAGATTCGACCGAAATGGAGTTGTAAATGGTTTGAGATAATAAAGTTATCTTCTGCCCGGTATGCAGGTCGAATTTTTCGGCAAATCCCGAACCGACCAAAATACCTTTAGAATCGGAAGAAAGATATTCTCCTTCCACTATTTTTTCATGGATTACATTAAATCTTTTTTCTTTTTCAGGATCTATACCCATAAGCTGGGTGTAATAATTTTTATCGTTAAGATTCAGCATTACCGGAGCTTTAATACGGGGTGTGGCAAAATCGACGTTTTCCAGATTTTCCAGATTTTCAATTTGTTTGTCGACCTCGTACACGTAATATTCCAGAGGCTGGATTTTTTCTTTTTCCAGATATTTCTTATGCGCTATTTTCACATGACCGGTTTCCAGCATTATCGCGTTATTTAAGGCGTTATCCCAGAGACCACCTATAAATGATTTAAAAATAACCACCAGAAATGTGGCAAAAAAGACAGCCGTAATGGTTAGAAAAGTCCTCCTTTTATTACGAAATATATTTTTAAAACCGAGTTCTATTATTTTTTTCATCCGAATTTACCCGCGCTTTTTAATGTCTCGGCAATACTTCTTTTCAAAGCCCTTCTGGCAGGGAATATAGATATAAAGCTCGCCGATACGGTCGTAAATATCACCGCGGTTATCATCATGCCGAAATCCCATTTTGAGCGAAAAACAGCGGAAACCCGATATCCGTAACTTATATCTCCCACATAATTCGACATATCCCATCCGTATTGAATCAGATACCATGTGACGATCGCGCCCAGTACGAGCCCCATAATACCTCCCATTAGCCCCAGACCCCCTGATTCAAATATAAAATTTAAAATAATCTCTCTGTTGGTCATTCCCATCGCCCGCATCATGCCTGTTTCTCCCGTTCTTTCAAAAACCGCCATGTTCATCGTGTTCGCGATTCCGACTGCTATTATAATAAATGTCATCATAAGCATCATAGAAGTGCCGCCTCTTTTCCCCTCTCTGATATCCATGTAGTCCTGAGCCAGCTCTCCCCAGGTTTTAACAGTCACCCCTTCTATGTCTCCGATTTCTTTTTTTATTTCCCGGCTGAGCGTTTCTGCTTTTTCTTCTGTCTTGATACTTATCAAAGTAATATCTCCGCCCATGGCAAGCAAAGTATTCGCGGCATCGATCGAAATATAGAAAAAGTTTTTGTTCACTTCGGGATTCGGAGTCTCGAACAAAGCTGTAATTTTAAAAGCGTCCGCGTTATGAGCTCCTGTTTTTGTATCCGTTTCTACAATAAGATAATCTCCAATTCCAACGTCAAGCAACTCGGCTGTGTTCTTGCTTATCAATATCTCGTTTCCATTTTCGGGAAGACTCCCTTCATATACCATCTCATACAGGTCATAGACTTTCCTGTGAGATTCTGCTTCTATGCCCATACCGAAAAAAGGATAAGAATCTCCGGTAACTTCATTTATCAAACTTGCCTTAAATTTAATTTCGGGAGTATATTCCAGACCCTTTTCTTCTAAAATTTTTTCTATCTTTTTCCTCCCCCTGATAACTTCATCTACCGGGATGTAGTTTTCTTCTTCGAAAAATTCAGAGTTACCTATTTTCATTGAAGCTGTTTCGTATTTTTTAAGATTTCGAATAGATGCGTCGTCAGCCCATTCCAGCATTCCGTTAAAGAACAAAAGGATACAGACCCCGATAGCGAGAGAAAGGCAGGTAAGAAAGGTTCTTTCTTTATACCTGAGAAGATTTTTAAAACCTAATTTAAAAAGGAATTTCATTCGGTAATCTTTCCGTCTCTAAGTTTTATTCGCCGCCTCGAGTATTCCATCACCATGGGATCGTGGGTGGCAAAAAGAAAAGTTATCTTATCTTCCTTATTAAGTTTTCTCATAAGCTTCATAATTTCTCCCCCCGTAGCGGAATCGAGATTAGCGGTAGGTTCATCTGCCAATACGAGTACGGGGTCTTTGATAAGAGCCCGGGCGACAGCCACTCTCTGCTGCTGACCTCCGGAGAGCGCCGCCGGTCTTCGCTCTTCCATTCCCTTAAGCCCAACCTTTTCTAAAAGACTATAAACCTTTTTCTTTATTTCTTTTTCGGAAATACCAAGTAAATTTAGAGGGAAAGCGACGTTTTCGAAAGCCGTAAGAACGGGAATCAAATTAAAAGTCTGGAATACGAATCCGATTTTTTCTCTTCTGAAAAGAGTCCGTTCTTTTCTGTTTAATTTACTCAGATCGTCACCGTCGAAAGTTATCATCCCGGAGGTAGGGGAATCCAGAGCTCCTATCAGATTAAAAAGAGTGGTCTTCCCGCTGCCGGAAGGCCCCGTAATCACCGAGAATTCTCCGTTTTCTATTGAAAGGGTAACTCCTCGCAGGGCTTTTGTTTCAGTTTCTCCGGAAATATAAATCTTACTTAAATCTTTAGTTTTAATTAGTTCCATATCTTCCCCCTATATTAGATACAGATTAACACATATCCCGTACTGTAATTATCGGATTTTAATTTTATTTGTCAACCTCGTAACCACAGATTACACAAGACTTCTTTTTTGTTTTTTGTTGCTGTTAACAGAGACTGTGCCAAAATTATCAATTTCGCTCGTAGGGCACGGCTTTAGCCGTGCTAAGATATTGGCAATCATTTATTTTGCAAACCTAAAGGTTTGCCCTACAATGAAAAACTGGGATTTTGGCACAACCTCAGCTGTAAGCTGAGAGCGAGTTTTTACTACTAACTACTCTCTACTTACTACTCCTTATAATCATTTGACATTTCCGTTGTATTTAATTATAATATGGAAGCGATATTTTTATATTGCATTTTATCGCTTTTAAAAAAAGGGGGTAATTTTATGTTTCGCTTTTTAAAATGTATTTTTATATTGATAATTCTTATCTTTATCGTTAATTGCCCGACCGGACCTTATATTAAAATCGATAAAAGCATCGAGGAATTACAGGAAGCGCTGCGGGCAGACACCAATAATGCTGTAGCCTACTACAATCTGGGCATTGGATATACAGCCGAGCAGCAATATGAAAATGCTCTGGATTATTTTCATAAGGCTTTAGAGAGAGAGCCTCATTTTTCCGACGCCTATTTCGCGATTTACTGTGTCGAGTTTGCCAGAGACAAGAAACTATACGCGAAATCATTCGAAGAAGAACTCGAACCTGAAATTCAAAAGAAAATCGACGAAATCCGAAGTTATTTCGAATACGCTATATTATATGATCCCTTTTTCGACTGGAAACTTTCTACTCTACTTCTGGAAAGAAGACCTATAAGTGATAATCCCTTTACACAAATGCTTATAGATAGAATTTATGAAGGTCTTGTTCAATTCAGACTTGGCAATTATGAAAAAGCAGTGAAAAAGTTTGACTATTTAATTGAAAAAGCACCGGAATTCAGACAGGCTTATCTTTTTAGAGGAATGGCTCAAGCACAGCTGCAAAATTATGAAGAAGCTATCGAAGATTTCCGGTTTTTAATAGATAAATTAGAGGAATATAATAAAGAAAAGGTTCTGCCCATTTATCTAAATCCCGCTGAATTGTATTACCTGATCGCTTTCGCATATATAAAACAAGGTAGTATTGATGAAGCTGAGGAAATGTTTAAAAAAGTCATCATGGAAAATATGGGTTTTTATATGGCACATTATCAGATTTCAAATATTTGTAAAATGAGAGGAGATTACGCGGGTGCATTAAAAGAATTAGATGCGGCAATAATCGGTAATCCAAACGATGCGATTTTTCATTTTTCTAAAGGAGTATGTTTGAATACAATGAGAAGAGATTGGGAAGCTATACAGGAGTACAAAAAGTCCATATCCATAAACCCTTACTACCCCAAACCTTACTATACTCTTGCTGTCGTTTCTGAATCATTTGAGAATGAAGAAGAAGCGATTAAAAACTATCGAATTTTTATCGATAAAGCCCCTGAAAGCCTGATTGAATTTATAGAAAAAGCACAAATGAAAATAGATTCGTTAGAAGAATAATAACCTTTACAAAAAAACTAAAAAATGAGGTTTTTTATGAAAAAAAAGATATTAATATGTTTAGTGTCCCTGATTGTTTCTTCTGCAAATAGCCGGGTTTACGCACAGGATGATGGTTTGTATCAGGAAATGATGTTTTTTTCCAATGTTTTGAATCATATAAGAGCAAATTATGTTGAAGAAGTAGAACCTTCGAAACTTATAGGAGCGGCTGTGTACGGCGTTTTGACCTCTCTCGACCCTCACACAATTTATCTTAATTCTTATCAATATAATAAATTACTTGAAATTTCTGAGGGCAAGAGCTGTGGAGTGGGGATAGAATTTGCCATAATAGACGGATTGCCGACTGTTATTTCGATTATAAGAGGAGGCCCGGCAGATAACAATGCCATACAGACAGGTGATGTTCTTATAAAAGTCGACGATAGATACGTCACAGACAAAACAGAACCCGAGCTACAATTACTACTTGCGGGCGAAAAAGGGTCGAAAGTCGACCTGACTTTTAAAAAGCCATCTATGCACGGTGATTTTATAGTTGAAATTAAAAGAGGAGAAGTGCCGATTCGAAGTGTCGATTATTATTTCATCGCAGGTTCAGGCATCGGTTATATTAAAGTAGACAGATTCTCAAAAAAAACGCCGGAAGAAATTTTAACAGCTCTAAAAGATTTAAGAAAAAAAGGAATGGAGAATCTGATTCTGGATTTAAGAGATAATCCCGGAGGATTGCTTGAAAGCGCTGTAGGCGTAAGCGATTTATTTATCCCTGAAGATGAAATCATTGTCGAAATTAAGGGAAGAAAAGAGGTTTCGAACAGAACTATACGTGCCACCGATAGAACAAAAGAACCAGTTTATCCTGTCATTATTATAATAAACCGGGGTTCTGCCAGCGCCTCGGAATTGGTGTCGGGTTGCCTTCAGGACTACGACAGAGCTTTGATTGTAGGAGAAAACAGTTTTGGCAAAGGACTTGTACAGAACGATTTCTTATTGGATTTCGGCGGAGCTATCCTGATGACAATTGCCAGATATTACACTCCGAGCGGTAGGATTATCCAGCGTGATTACGAAGGGAAGAGTTTGAGGGAATATTTAGCCGAAATAAAAGCTCCGGATACAACAAAACTGGATAGCGCATTCATTTTCAAAACTAAAGGAGGTCGCAAAGTTTTCGGCAAAGGGGGAATTACCCCTGATATTATTATGCGGAAGGACACAACTAATATCCTGGAATCCGGAGAGCTTAAAAACTTGATATTTAAATACAGCGTTGAATTTGTAACCGATAAAAGAGCAAGATTGAAAAATTATAAAAAAGTCGATAATTATGCCAGCGATTTTATCGTAAATGAGGAAAACTTTGAAGAATTTCTTGGTAAAGCTGATGAGGAAGGCTTGAACGTCGAAGAGATAAAAAAAGAAGAACGGATTATAAAAAATCTTATAAAGACTGAAATCGCCGGTATTTATTGGGGAAAAAGAGAAGAAATGATAGTTTCTTTAAAAGGCGACTTACAATTTCAGAAAGCGCTGGGATATTTGAACCAGGCAGACGAAATTTTAAAGTTATACAAAAAAAACTTTAAGTTATAGAATACTTTCAATCTATTGACTTATAATTAAAGAAACCTTATTTTAAATAAAAGGAAGTAAAATGAATATGTTAAAACGTTTTTTAATAGTGTCTTTAGTTTGTAGTATAAGTTTAATAGCAAAAACCGACGGGACCACGGGGCTTCCTCTCGGCGGCATCGGTACGGGCGCGGTAAAGTATGCCGCTTCAAGCGGGACTTTTGCCGCGAATTTCCGCACTCCCACAAGAGACGGCGATTATGATCCTTTATCTGAAACACAGTTTCAGGTTTTTATACAGAGAGGAGATTCAATATTAACGGATGATTTATTGGAAGCTTATCAAACCGGCGGGAGGGTGGATGACAACGCGATTTTTCCCCTGCATCGGGTAAATTTCGGGGAACTAAACGACGTCTCCGTGGAGATGACGGCTTACATGCCGTACTATCCCGATTCTGTCCCCATGATGCTGCATCCCTGCGCGATGTTTGAATTCGAAGTCGAAAATTTAGAAAGTGACTCGGTAACCGTCGCCTTAGCTTTTAAAATTGAAACGCCTGCTGTTCCGGCGGCTATACCCGATACCGGTTTTACGGCAAACGACGCGTCTCTGGAACTTTGTCTGATTGGCGATTTTCCGGAAAGCGAAGGCGTTCTTAGTTACGGAAACGATAACGGATTCTTTACGGACGGATTATGCGATAACAATCTTTCAGGCAACACAAACCGCCTATCTTTAAGAATCCAAATGGCTGCTTCCGAAATAAAAAGGGCGCGTTTTATTCTTTCCTGGTATCAACCGGATGAAGAGGAACATTACCGATACACCAACTATTGGGAGAATGCCAAAGAGGCAGGTATTTCTGCTCTCGTCAATTTTAACGCTTTTAAGGATATCGATGAAGATTTAGTAAACCGCATGCGTAATTCCAATCTTCCGGATTGGCTGGTCAATCAGACTCTTAATTCGCTCGCCAACCTTGTAAATAATAGCGTATATTTTCAGGACGGACGTTACTGCCACACGGAAGGCATGTGGCATCCGGAGGGAACCATGGATCAGATGTGGCACGCGAGACAAATTTATACAATGATAAATCCCGAACTTGCCTGGCGTGAACTGGAATGGTGGGCTCGGACACAGCATGTGGTCAGCTATGAAGGTCAAATCCATCACGATTTCGGAACGTATTTTAACTATGTGAGCTGGGACGACACGGAACATGAAGATTACCGCCCAATATACGAGTGGGTTGATCTAAACTGCGGTTTTATTATTTCTGTTTATGAAGTATTTATAGCCACAGCGGACATTAACGAGCTTACATACTTCTGGGATTACGTAAAGAAAACGGGACAGCGTATTCTCGATCAGGTTGAATTGTATGGTAGCTCGGAATATCCCTATACTTTTGCGAATTCGCTGAGCACATACGACGCGGGCGGTAATTCACAGGCTTACAATACGGGATTATCTGTCGTGGTGTATCAGATTATGATTCATCTGGCGGAAATTATGAGTGAACCGGATGTTAGAAACCTCTATCAAACCGCCCTGGATACTGTTGTAACTAATTTTGAAAGCAGATGGCTGGACAACACCTATCCCACGGGCAGTTATTGTGAAAGCGTTCTGGGTGGGCCATGGATTGCCAATTTTCTTAAGATGGGTCCCTTCTGGGAGAAACAAAAACTAACTTATCTTTATAGTACTATTGTAAATTATTATGACCCTTTAAATCAAGGTATGGGTCTGCCCGGAGGATCTTATTCGGAATGGCAGCCCTATCTTGTGGGACATCTGGGAGGTTATTCCCTGCAAACCAGCAAAGACAACATGTGGTGGGCTCTGCAAAAGGATATGTACGACAGGAATTATCTCAACAGAAATCTTGTATTTAATCAACAACTCGGTATACCCCGGGAGGTTTCTTCCCCAACATGGATAGCCACAAGCACCAGCGGGGACGACCAGTACATAAGCATTCCTGTTCTCTGGCGCAACTATTACAATATTATCGGTTATCACTACAACAAATACTCAGAGGAACTGTGGCTCGAACCGATGCTTTTCGATTCTTTGAACCATCAACTGCAGGATGCCCTCGTGATTACTCCGGAAGGCTACGCTACCATAAGTTACGATGCCTATGGTGATTCTTATCAAAATCAGGAAATCGTTTTCACGCCTGACCAAACGGTCGACGTTTCCGCTATATACGTCTGGGATTTATATGCCGATTCATTGAACGCGATAGACTTTGTAAGGGTAGAGGGTTTAGAAACAGACTATATGCGTGAGGGAAGCGGAGACCTGGCTCAGCTTAAACTGGACTGGTCGGGAACGGTTACAACCGCCGGGATTACCATCCAAATAGAGGGTGAAGCTAAACCCGGTCCGGGCATTCCCGATCCGCCCGAAAATTTAGAAGCAGAAGTTTTAAATTCCAGCCAAATCCTTTTAACATGGAATTCTGTGGAAGGAGATATACTCGGGTATTATGTTGAAATCGATATGGGCGGAGGCTTTAAAACTCTAACGGCAACAACCGATACATTTTATCTGGAAACCGGCTTATTAGAATCGACCTCTTACACCTACCGGGTTCGTTCATATAACATTGAAAACATCTCCGATCCGGGTAACGAAATAAATGCCACCACAAATGAAGGAGGAAACGGCGAAGTATTATACGCTCTCAACGCCGGAGGAGATACTTATATATCATCGACAAGTGGAATAGAATATATAGACGATGAATCCACAGGATGGCTTTCCGGCGGTTCGACTTATTCCACAACAAATGCTATCGGAGGCACCGAAGACGACGAACTCTATCAGACTGAACGCTACGGCAATTTCAGCTATTCGATACCTCTGGATAACGGATCTTATGAAGTGGTATTTAAATTTGCCGAAATATATCAGGACGCTCAGGGCGCCCGCGTATTTCATGTAGATATGGAAGGAGAAAGGATTATTAGAAACTTAGACCTCATTTTTCGTACCGACCGGTTTACCGCATACGATGTTGTTATGCCCGTAGATATAACCGACGGAGCACTTAATATCGGACTTATAAACGTAACGGACAACGCGAAATTAAGCGCTCTGGAAATCAGAAGCCCATCAGGAGGATTGGAGGGCCTCACTAAAATCCCATCAGATTATTTCCTGGCACAGAATTACCCGAATCCATTCAGCCCGGCTACGCGCATTAAGTACGGCTTGCCGAGAGCGGCTCATGTTCGCATAGGTCTCTATAATGTATCGGGTCAGAGAGTCAAGGTTCTCGTCGATGAGCAACAGGAAGCCGGATATCAATTTGTCGATTTTAACGCAAAAAGTCTCGCAAGCGGCATCTATTTCTATAAAATAGAAGCAAACGATTTTTCAAAGACAAAGAAAATGATTTTAGTTAAATAAAATACACTGAATCATATATCTTTATCTGATAATCAGAAGTTTTTTAGTCCCCGTGAACGAAGCGGTTTGCATTCGACAGAGATAGATACCGGAAGGAATATCTTTGGGCGTCCACTGCACCGTATGTCTCCCCCGTTGGAACTTTGCTTCGACTATGATATCCACCGGTTGCCCAAGGATGTTTAACACGTCGATTGTAACTCTTGAAGCTTTTGGAAGGTCGAATTCAATAAAGGTTTTATCTGAGAATGGATTCGGGTAACTGAGAAAAGATATTCCCGGAATAGTCGAGTTTTCCTCAATGCCCGCGCCGCTTGTTAACTCGATGGTACCAAACCCGTCGGCGTTAATCCAGTGGTTGTTGTATTCTTCTTCAGGAACCCAGACAGAACCGAAAAAGTTGTCACGTGTTTTAGGTTCTTCCTCAGGATCGTCGTTGTCGCAGTATGCCAGGGAGAGCCCTGAAATTTTGCCTTCGGATAGGTCCACCCTGGATGCTTCCGGATTGCTGTTATCATAGGTGTCATCGTAAACCGCAAGGGAAAATTCCCAGGTGTACTGATTTCCGGTTTTCTTCATCGCTAAATCCGGAAAATGAGAAGCGTAGTTCACTGTAGTCACCGGCCCGGTCATATCGCATACTACAAAATCATTGTTAACTTCGCCTTCTTCGGGAGCATCGACCACAATATGATAGGCAAACGCGTTTTCTGTATCTTCATAATTATGAACACCTCCGGACTTATCTTCATCTATAAAAACCTCCACAATATCATAGTTATAATAATCACCGGGACCAAACTCATAGCCGTCGACGAAAACATCATCCGTAATTTCAACCAAAAAGTATAAGAGATTTTCTGATGATGACCATATTATTTTATACTTGCCTGTATAATCATCCGCTCCCACCGAACCACCCCAGGGAATCCAGACTTGATCTATGGTTTGCCAGTCAACTTCAGCCCAGCACGCGTCTGTGCTATCTCCATTTATAGTTGGTGTATTTTCCGCCACATCCGGGGTTTTTACAGTGTCATCCTGAATTCTGAGATTAGGGCTTACGGCTGTCACAGAAAGTGTAAAGAACATAAAAGAAAGAGAAACAATCCCAAATTTGAAGTATTGTTTAGTATTAATTTTAGCCTCCTTTTTTTTAGGTGTAAAGCATCTTGATGCATTTACAATCTTTTTTTATGAGTATTTTTGTTTCTTTATTTATAAGCTTTTTTGTAAAAGTGTCAAGTGCCCGGGTTGCCTAAGATCAATAGAATAAAATAACACAGTTTAAATACAGAATTTATAGCTCAGTAATTTATATATTAACTTCGCCGCGAGAAAATCAGGCGCTTTGTTTTCGGTGGGACAGAGTTCCACCACGTCGAACCCGATTAAATTCCTGTTTCTGCAGACTTCTTTAATAAACTTTATCGTCGTGTACCACTCTAAACCTCCCGGTTCCGGGGTTCCGGTGGATGGAACAACCGAGGGGTCGAAGACATCGAGGTCCAGAGAAATATAAACATTTTTGTTAAGTTTATCTACCGCTTTTTCTATCCATTCTTTGGAATTATAAATATCCGCCGCAAAAAACACGTTATCTTTTTTAATATTATCTAACTCGGATGAATCCATGCTTCTTATTCCAATCGAGATGATATTTTCCGTTATTTCTTTTGCTCTCGCCATGACGCAGGCGTGGCTGTATTTATTGCCTAAGTAAGAGTCTCTCATATCGGAATGCGCGTCGAGATGAAGGATTGAAATATCGTCATAATTTTCGTAATGAGCTTTTATGGAAGGAAGAGCAATAGTGTGTTCTCCCCCGAGAGTAATCACGAATTTACCGTCCTTTATAAAATCAGTAACCCTGTTATAGACACACTCTATCATTTCTTCGGAACTGTTCGATAAAATTTCTTCTGAAGTGAATATCCCTTTTTTATATACCTCATAATCCGTTTCAAGGTCATAGAGTTCCATATTCATTGAGGCTTCAATTATCGCTCTCGGTCCCTTGTTCGAACCTTTAAGCCATGAACTTGTTTTATCAAAAGGAACCGGTAAAATGGCTATCTTTGAATCTTTGTAATTCATATATTCTTCGGGAAGGTTTCCAAAATTATAAGGAATCGATACAGCCATAATATTATAATATAAAAACGGCGGCAGCAAGAACGGTTGTCCAGAGACCGTCTTTATTCCCTCTTGCCGATTGACATATATTTCTCGTTTTAAATATATGTTCGCTTGCTTTATATACCTGTTTTCTTGCATCCCATGCCTGGTCGGGATCGAAAGGTATACCGAGAGTAGAGGCAAGCATGGTAGCCGCGAGATCTTCAGCGTATTCTCCGCTCTTTTTAGCGGTTTCTCCGAAAGCGTGGTGTTCCGATAAGTATCCGTAATTGTTTTTTGCCGAGGGTACTGCGACTCCGATAGCAGCAGACACGAGCCTGTTGGGTTCGTTTGAAGAATTTCTTGCCATAACGACAAAAGTGATTCCTCCCGGTTTTAATTGAGCAAGTCCTTTTTCTTTTGTGATTTCTTTACAGTGAGGCGGTAGAATACTGGAAACGTTAACCAGGTTGCATTTTTCTATTCCGGCGTTTCGCAGCGCCAGCTCGAAGGAAGCGAGATTGTCTTTGTGTACGCCGACCCCCTTGGTAAAAAAAACTTTTTTTGGTATCATTTTTTTAACCCCCTTATTTATCTAACATCTTGTTGAATTCTTTTCCATTTCTTTTTTTCCAACTTCCCCTGTGGTAAACGTAACTCACAAGAAGAGGTAAAGCGATCGTTGCTTCGGAAAAAACCATTTGCTCCGACCCCTCATCGACTTTCCCCCATGAATGAGCTTCTTTCAGAGTCGAACCGGACAGCCCTCCGTCTCTTTCGTCGGCGACGGTTATCTGTATAGCGTATTTGTGCATATGCGCGTTTTCCCCCAGGATGTCGGCGGCAACGGTTACATCCTGAGCGAAATTTTTGGGGACTCCCCCTCCAATCATTACCAGTCCGGTTTCCCTAGAGTTAACCTTGACTTTAGTAAGCTCCAGAAAATCTTTCACTGAGTCTATAGAAACTTTTGCTTCGTTTTTTCGTTTCCATTGATGATAAATTAATCCGAAGCCTGCACTCGAGTCTGAAAAAGCGGGTACGAAAATCGGAAGGTTTTTTTCATAAGCTATCCGAACCACCGAATTTTTACCTGTGTTCCTTTCTTTTAAATACTTTCCCATAAATTTAATAAATTCTCGGGATGAGTAGGGAACGGCTTCGAGATTATCCGCTATTTCCGATATAGTCATATCGCATATTCTCAATTGTTTTTCATCGATGTACGTGTCGTATATTCTGTCAATCATTAATTTCATCAGTTCGTTATCGTCAATCTGTGGTGTTCCCTGAAAATGTTTAAATCCGAGAGCTTCTAAAAAATCCTGGTCGACAATTATAGCCCCTGTGGATACGATAACATCTATCATATTGTTTTCGATCATGTCGTATACGATTTTTTTAAGCCCCGCACTGAAGAGAGAACCAGCAAGGCAAAGGATTATAGAGCAATTCTCGTCTGATAGCATTCTATCGAAAATCTTCGCCGCTCGAGCCAGATTTCTTGACTGAAAAGCGGTTTTTTCAAACTGCTCGATTATGGGAGTAGAATCGAATTTTTTAATATCGATGTGCTTTATTTCTTTGCTTAAGTAGTGCTTCTTTTTCATTTTTTTTATCGCCCCCTCGTATAAATAAATTAATGTTGCAATATACAAAAAAATACTCAGACGTCAAGTGATAAACCTTTGAAAGTTTTGAACCACAAAGATTTCCTTTTTTATTTGGTTTTAATCTTGACATTTTAAATGTTTTCGGGTAAATATTATGAATATATAAGAGAGGGAGAAAAAATTTTTATCTGGCACTGGGGTATAAGATGGTCAGATTTACTCATTATAATCTTTCTTGTGAAAATCTGTGTGATCTGTGGTTCGAATCGGGTGGTAGAATAGGTTCTTGACAATAAAATAGACTTTATTATTATGAGCTATGTGCAGTTCCGATAAATTAGCAGAAGAGTTTCTTAATTTTTTCAAAGAGAAAGGGCACAAAATAGTTGATTCTTCGCCACTGATACCAGACGACAAAACACTGCTGTTTACATCCGCGGGTATGGTTCAGTTTAAACCTTTATGGTCGGGTGAAATACCTGTCGAGTTCAGCAGAGCAACCACGGTTCAAAAGTGCCTGAGGCTTTCGGATTTAACCGAAGTTGGTAAAACTTTCTGGCACGATACTTTTTTCGAAATGCTTGGTAATTTCTCCTTTGGAGATTATTTTAAAGAAGAAACAATTATCTGGGGATGGGAATTTTTAACAGAAGTTTTAGGAATCCCGGAAGAAAAACTTTTTATTTCTGTTTATACTGAAGATGACGAGGCTTATAATATCTGGAAAGAAAAGATTAAAGTTCCCGAAGATAGAATAATTAGAAGAGACGATAATTTCTGGGGTCCCGCCGGAGGAAAAGGTCCCTGCGGACCTGATTCCGAGGTTTTTTATGATATGGGAAAAGAATTCGGAGATTGTGGGTTTGACGGAGAATGCGACAGATATATTGAGTTATGGAATCATGTTTTTCCTCAGTATAACCAGAGAGAAGACGGCAGGTATCCGCTTAAAAATAAGGGTGTGGATACGGGTATGGGTTTGGAGCGGCTCGCAATGATTATGCAAAACAAGACCTCCATTTTCGAAACAGATTTGTTTTTCCCCATTATTCAGGCGGCTGAAAATTTAACGGAAGCGAAATACAAAGATAACGAAAGAATTTTCAATATTATCGCGGATCATACGCGAGCGCTGGTTTTCGCGATAAGCGAGGGCGCATATCCCGGGAATGCAGGTAGAGGTTATGTATTAAGAAGATTGGTACGACGTGCTTTGACTTCGGCAAGAAAAATCGGTGTTGAAAAACCGATATTAAACGAACTCGTGCCATCGGCTATTTCAATAATGAAAAATCGTTATCCATATCTCAAGGAAAAAATCGAGCAGGTTGCTCTTATAATAAAATCAGAAGAAAAAAGATTTATAGAAACGCTCGCTTCCGGGATCTCAATTTTAAATGAAATTGTGGACGAGGCTAAAAACAAAAAAGATTTAAAAATATGCGGGAAAGATGCTTTTAAGCTATACGATACTTATGGCTTTCCTCTCACTTTGACAAAAGAAATAGCCGAAGAAGAAGGTCTTTTGGTGGATGAAGAGGAATTTAAAAGGGAGATGGAAAAGCAAAAAGAAAGAGCACGACAAAAGAACGAATTCGAAACTGAAGATAACATTGAGTGGAAAATTGTGGAAGAGGCTAAATCGGAATTTGTCGGGTATGATAGAGAAAAGTGCACGAGCGAAATCTTAGCCTATAGAAAGACCAACGGAGATTTTGAACTCGTATTAAAAAAGACCCCATTTTATGCAGAAAAAGGAGGACAGGTAGGGGATACCGGAGTAATCGGCGGTGAAGGCTGGAAGCTGATAGTTAAAGACACTTTTCCTTCAAAATTGGGAAATGTTCATAAAGGAAAACTCACAGGAAAATTTAAGATTTCAAGAGTCACCGCGGAAATAGATGTGGGAAGACGTAGCGCTATAAGAAAAAACCATACCACCACGCATCTTCTTCATAAGGTTCTAAAAACAGTACTCGGAGATTGGGTTAAACAGGAAGGTTCTTTTGTTGCTCCCGATCATTTTAGGTTCGATTTTACCCATCCAAAACCTCTTGAAGAAGAAGAAATAAAATTGGTAGAGCAAGAAGTTAACAAGGCAATTGTTAAAGGAATGAAAGTCAAAACGGAAGTGCTCCCTTTTGATGAAGCAGTAAAGAAAGGAGCAGTGGCTCTTTTTACCGAAGAATATGGGCAGATCGTACGCATGGTTTCTATAGATAATTTCTCGAGAGAGCTGTGCGGAGGAACACACCTTAACAACACTATAGAAGCAGGTGTTTTTAAAATAACTTCCGAGACAGGTATAGCGTCGGGTGTTAGAAGAATAGAAGGAGTTACAGGTTTTTCTACATACAGATGGATAAGGGAAACGGAAGATTTGCTTCAGGAAATTGAGTTTCTGCTGGAAACCGATAGAAAAAGTCTTCCCAAGAGAATTGAAAAGGCGACGGCTCTGATGAAAGAGCAGAAAAAGCGTATAGAGAAAATGGAAAGTCAGGCTGCTGGGGCGAAAGTTAAAGAATTGCTTGACAAATTTACAAAGCTCGAGGGGTACGATTTTCTGGCAACTAAAGTCGAAGGCAGTAAAGAATCTTTAAGAAAACTCGCAGGGCAGTTAAAACAAAACATGCCGGAGGGAATAGGGCTTCTGGTAAGCGATTTGGGATCTTCGGTTTTTGTTGTTTTATTTGTAGGAGAAAAAATAAAAGAAAAATTAAATGCTGGTGAATTAATCAGAAAAGTTTGCAGAATAGTTAATGGCGGCGGTGGAGGTGACAGAGAAAGGGCGGAAGGCGGTGGTAGTGAAGTAAAGAAAATTCCGGAAATGCTCAAAGCGTTTCCCGACATAGTAAAGGAAGCGCTTAGATGACAATTTATCAAAAAATTCTTTCAAAAAAAGGAAAAGGAGAGAAGATGCTTGCAGCTCTTCTCGATCCCGATTCGGAAGATTTGATTGCTCTTGAGAAAAAGATCAAGTTAATAGAAAAGAGCAAAGTCGATTTTTTTCTGGTTGGTGGAAGCACAACATGGAATTATAATTTCGAGAAGTTTGTGGGAAAAGTAAAATCTCTGGCTTCAAAAAAGGTTATTATTTTTCCGGGTTCGGCCGAACAAATTTCATCTGCAGCTGACGCTATCTTATTTCTTTCTCTCATAAGCGGAAAAAACCCTCGATACCTAATAGAAGAACAAACAAAAGCGGCGCCTCTTTTAAAAAATTTGGACATAGAGGTAATATCTACCGGTTATATATTGATCAATGGGGGAAGAAAGACCACTGTCGAACTTGTTTCAGAGACGGAACCTATGTCTCAGGATGATATTGAAAAAGTAAAAAATACGGCGTATGCGGCTCAACTTCTCGGTATGAAACTGGTGTATCTGGAATGCGGCAGCGGCGCCAGGTATCCGGTTAAAGATGAACTTATAAGGGAGATTAGCAAAAACATAGATATTCCTCTGGTGGTCGGAGGCGGGATTAAAAACAAAGAAGGAGTTGAACGCAAACATAACGCAGGCGCGGATATAGTAGTAGTTGGAAATGCGCTCGAAAAAGACTCATCAATCTTACTTTAAAAAAAGTAAGCTCTCCAGAACTTCGATAGTAAAAGGACTGAAAGTATTTATAGCCTTTTCTGTAATAACGTACACAGCACTTTTGGTTTTCACTGCGACGAAAAATACATGGTACGTATTTAAAGAAACGGATGCTTTTTATATTCCTTTGATTTTCGGTTTGCTTTCTTTATATATTGTCTTTGAATCTTTCAGGATAAGACTTATTGCCAGGGCACTTTCCGGAAAGTGGATTCCCTTCGGACGGTGTTCTCAGGTGATTTTCTGTGGAGCTTTTCTTTCTGCCGTTACTCCTTTTCAGGCAGGCGGCGCTCCCCTGCAGGCTTATGTTCTCAATAGGGCTGGCTTAGAATGGGGCACTGCCTTGCTTTTGCTCTTATTTCGGGGGCTTTTTTATCTTATCGGGTTGCTATTATTTTTGCCGTTTATATTACCCTTTTTTCGAATTCAGTATTCGGGAAGATCGATGCAAATCTTATCCCGATATTCCGTATTCACCTATCTTTTTCTTTTCGGGATTTTGTTTTTAGTCCTTTACATGCCCAGATTTTTCAAGAAATTTATTTATTCTATGACTTTCAGAAAAGGCAAAACCACGGGGGCGACAAGAATAATGTTTCGTGTCTTAAACGAGATAAAAATGAGCAGGGAAAATTTATTGGATTTTATGCGGAATAAAAAATTGTATGCTTTGGCTATTATTATTACTACGGTCATCGTATATATACCGAATTATTCGATAGTGTACATGATACTCAAAGGTCTCGGCATTGATGCATCTTACGCGGAAACAATTTTCCGTCAGGTTTTTCTTCTGTTTGCAGCATTCTTTTTCCCGACTCCCGGCGCAGAGGGTATAATAGAAGGAGGTTTTTCGGTTTTATTCTATTCTTCAGTTCCTCGTTATCTTATAGGAATGTTGACAGTTTTATGGCGTTTTATTACTTATCATCTGGTTGTCATTATAGGCGGCATTTTGACATTAAAAATTTTGAATTTTACGGATGTAATTAAAGAAAATGTTGAAAAGCTAAAGTACCCTTAAAACTCTTACCACTCTACCTAAGACCTGTATTTCTGATTTGTGATAAACCTGAATATCATATTCAATATTTGAAGGTATTAAAATAACAGTGCTCCCTACCATCTCGATTTTTTTAAGAGTTATCTCTCCCTTTTTCCCCATGCCATGAAAGATCGCGATAGCATAAATGTTTTTTATGTGAATATCAACCGCTGAAATATCTATTAATACCCAATCGCCTTTTAGAATGCCAGCGTTTTTCATGCTGTCGCTTTCCACTCTTAAAAGAGCAAAGTCCGCACCAGCCGGTAAGATTTCTTTTATATTGATGTTTTTACTGATATTCTCGGGAGCCAAAACAGAGGTGCTTGGACCAATACCTTCAAGATACGGATAGAATATTTTGTCAGGTTTTTCCTCGAATAGAAGACTGGGTGAAATACCAAGCAACTCACATACTCTTCCTACTTTGGTGGACGGAATGCCATACTTACCCTTTTCCCATGCCTGTATGGTCGTCCAATGTAATCCTAATTTGCCACCCATTTCCTTGAGGGTCCAACCTCTATTCTTTCTGAACTTTCTTAGCTTCTTACCTACTCCTTGAGTTTGCTTAAAAGCTTTTCCCTTATTTTTAATATTCATTATATTTCAAATTTGCTTTTTCCCCTATAATAATATAACAGATTTCTGAATTTTTGCAAGAGGCTGTTCAAATAAAAATTTATTAGAAAAAACATGGAAGTCTTTGACTTTTCTCAACCCTTGACAAAAAAAACTTTTTCGTTATCATTGATAATGAAAACCATTTTCAATAAGAGAGAGGCACGGGTAAATCTTTTCATTAATTGTTTTGAAAATGGGACATTAAAATTTGACTGTTTTTTAAAGTAAAAAGGAGGAAATTATGCCATTGGGAGATAGGACAGGCCCGGCAGGATTGGGTCCGATGACTGGAAGAGCCGCTGGTTATTGCGCCGGGTATTCTGGGCCCGGGTACATGAACCCAGTTCCGGGTAGAGGCTTTGGCCGCGGTTGGGGAAAAGGTTTTGGATGGGGGCGAGGCTTTGGTTGGGGGGCAGGCTATCCTTATGGAGCCCATTATGGTTATGCTGCTCCGTATCCGGCTTACTCCGAAAAAATCTCACCCCAACAAGAAATCACTATGCTGTCTGAACAAGCTAAAGCTTTAGAAAACGAATTGGAAGCCGTTAAGAAAAAGATAAAAGAACTGAAAGCGGATACTAAAAAGTAATTGCCTGTTCAGCTAAAGGGTGAACAAAAAGATTTAAGCGATGAAAAGCGACCTGGGAAAGTGGTATGAAAAGGGGGGGTTGGATTTTTTAAGTAAAATCGGAATAAAAATAGGTTATACGGTATTGGATTTCGGCTGTGGGAGAGGTCATTATACTTTACCTGCGTCAAAGTTAGTCGGTAGCATAGGTATAGTTTACGCTCTCGATAATAACAAATCAGCTTTGAGTGATTTAGAAAAGACAATAACGGAAAAGTGTATAAAAAACGTTGAATTGATAAGCGATATAAAAGATGCTCCCCTTAAGAAAGATTCGGTAGATATAGTATTGTGTTATGATGTTCTTCATTACATGAAACTTTCTAATAGGAAAGTTACTTATAATAATGTTCGGAGAGTTTTAAGAGAAAACGCTATTTTCTCTGTGTATCCGAAACACTGTAAGGGAAATCTCCCTTCGGGAGAACTGGCTGATATCAGTGTCGAAGAGATTAGCAAGGAGATTGAAAATGCCGGCTTTTCCCTTAATCAAAAGATTGTGGGCAGACTATTGCATGATAATTCTTTTGAAGAGGGTTGTGTGTTGAATTTTATAAAAGGAGAATAGAACGCTTTGGATAGATGGTGATAAATGTACCGGTTGTGGAATATACGTTGAAGAATGCCCCACAGGAGATATCAAATGTTTGAAGTAGAAAAAGATAGATGCATCGGATGTGAAATTTGCTTGAATGCATGTCCTGTTAAAGCGATTTCGATGATCGACGGCAAAGCCCAAATCGACAAAGGAAAGTGCACGAATTGCGGAGTATGCGTTTCAGCCTGTCCGACAGGCGCGATTTATTCTGATGCGGATTACAATGAAGAATCTCGACAAAGTTTTTACCCGGGTCGAAGTCAAAGTTTCCTTCCTCCTGGTTTCGGAGTTGGTATAAGAAGAGGTATGGGAAGAGGTTTGGGTAGAGGTATGGGTAGAGGTATGGGAAGAGGTCTGCGTAACGGAAGAGGCAGAAGGTGGTAAAAAGCAGGATAAGCATTGCTGTTTCCAGCGGAAAGGGGGGAACGGGGAAAACTTTTATAGCCACCAACCTGGCAAAAGTTTTATCAGGAAAACGCAACAAAGTTCGTTACCTGGATTGCGATGTCGAAGAACCAAACGGACATTTGTTTTTAAACCCCGTTATAACAAAACAGGAAGACGTTAACCTGCTTTCACCCGTGGAAGTAGATCAGGATAAATGTACTTTATGCGGTTTGTGTGCCGATGTATGTCATTATAATGCCATAGCAGTGATCAAAAATAAAGTTTTAATATTTAAAGAATTGTGTCATGTATGTGGCGGCTGCACAATCGTCTGTCCTGTCGATGCCATTATAGAAAAAGAAAGAAAAATTGGTATTGTAAAAGCGGGAAAAAGCGGAAATATCGACATATATTACGCTCTTTTAGAAACTGCCGAAGGTGGAATGTCCCCACGTTTGGTAAAAAAAGTAAAAGAGTATGCCGATGAAGGGATTAATATTTTAGATTCATCTCCGGGAACAAGCTGTCCGGTCGTTGAAACGGTTAAAGATTCAGATTTGTGTGTTTTGGTTACCGATCCAACCCCTTTCGGTATAAACGATTTAAAACTCTCTGTCGACATGACCCGGGAAATAGGAATAGAACCGGTGGTAATAGTCAACCGTGCAGTACACCTGGATGACTCTTTAAGAAAATACTGTGAAAAAGAACAGCTGGATATTATCGGAGAAATTCCTGATGAACGAAAAATTGCGGAGAGTTACTCCCGTGGTGAATTGGCAGTAGAAGAATTCCCGGAAATAAAAAATTTATTCGAAAATATTGCCGACAGAATGCTAACCCTGGTAGCAAAAGAGAGAAAGGTCAAAGAAAAATCTGGCAAAGTAAAAATATCAGATAATAGGGTTCCTGAAACAGCTAAAAGATACGACGCATTTCCTGCTAAAAAACTTAAAGAATTAGTTGTGATCAGTGGTAAAGGAGGAACGGGAAAAACTTCACTCACCGCGAGTTTCACCGCTCTTGCTGAATCTACTATAATTGCTGATTGCGACGTGGACGCTGCGGATCTTCATTTAATTTTATCTCCAAAAACAAAAGAAAGCGGTTTATTCAGCGGTGGAGTGGAAGTAAAAATAGACCAGGATAAATGCACTCAGTGCGGCGAATGTGAAAAAGCCTGTAGATTTTCCGCCATAAAAGTAATCGAAAAGAACGGGCAAAAAAGATATGAAGTGGACCCTCTTGCCTGTGAAGGTTGCGGGGTGTGTGAATTAGTCTGTAAAGATGATGCCATAAAGAGCAAAAAAGCGGTAAACGGCGAATGGTTTATTTCCGATACACGCTTCGGACAGATGAGTCACGCAAGGTTGGGTGTGGCGCAGGAAAACTCAGGAAGATTGGTAACACTGGTAAGAGATAAAGCTACTCTGATTTCCTCGAAAAATGGAAAATCAAATGCTATAATGGACGGAGCACCCGGTACCGGATGCCCTGTGATATCTTCCATTTCGGGAGCTCATTACGCTCTCGCGGTAACCGAACCCACAGTATCCGGAATTCATGACCTGGGCAGAGTATTGCAAGTAATTAAACATTTTGGCGTTAAATCCGGTGTTGTGGTAAACAAGTATGATTTGAATAAAGATATTACAGAAAAAATAAAAAAAATGGTAGAAAAATACGATTCAGAATTTTTGGGAACAATTCCTTATAGTAAAGAAGTTACCGAAGCTCAGATGAGAAAGTTGTCTGTGATCGAATATACTGACAGCCCTTTAACGGATAGTATAAAAGAAATCTGGAGGAAAGTAGAAGAAAAGTTTTATGTCAGATAAGTCTAAAAAGAAAAAAAGTATTGTTACCGGCAAAGGAGATGCGGGTTATACTTACACTCGAACCGAAAAGAAGTTGAGAAAAGACGATATAAGTCTCGAAGTGGTAGGAACAATAGATGAACTCAGTTCTTTTATAGGTTTATCTAAAAGCCTGCTTAAGGATCAAAAACTTAAAGATATTTTAAAAAGAATTCAAAAAGATTTACTGGTTTTAGGAGTTCAGGTTCCCGGAGGAATTCCAAAGAAATCAGAAGAAAAGATCGGTATTAAGCATATTCAATACTTAGAGAAAAGAATAAATGAATTGGAAAAGAATCTGAGAGTAGAAAATTTTGTGTTGACTGGTGATGATTTAACGTCTTCAGTTTTACATATTGTCCGCACTATAACCAGACGGTTAGAACGTAGAGTGGTAACTCTGGTAAGCAAAAGCGTGTTCGGGGAGCAAAGTACCAAAAATATTCTAATTTATTTAAATAGATTATCGGATATGTTTTTTTTGTTAGCCTGCAGGTGCAGTTGCAAAGAAATAATAAAAAATAAAGAACCTTAAGTTATGTCCGGGAAAACCGCCCAATGGATAATGCGGTATTAATTGACAGCCAGGATTTCAAAAAACTGGACTTTGGTTATAGTCATCCCATGAGAGGAGACCGGTACGAAAAAGCTCTGGCGGAATTCAAGAAGATGAATTTATTAGGAAATTTGACTGCAAATCCGGATACATATTCCCAATTTCGCGACGATGAAGAATTTATTTCCAATGTAAAACAGTTATCCGTCTTAATCCGGGGTTTCACCCCTGAAGTTTTAATACTGCAGACGGGAGTAGATGGTTCAAAAGAATGCGCTATCTCTAACATGAAATTAGCCAGGAATAGTTATGACTTCGTCTCAAATCTTATTATGGATTTACAGAATAAATATGGTTTTAAAACCTTGGTTTTAGGAGGAGGCGGATTTGTTCATCCCATGCAGGGACAGAACAGGGGTATTCAAGTCAAAAATTTTATAAGAAAATAACTGACAGATTGCGAATTCAAGATAGATAGTGGTGAAAAACGTAAAGATTAAAAACACCCCTTTGGTTTTACATTTAAATTTGAGAAAGCGCGGTTTGGTATATCTGTTATGGTGGTGGACGTTTTTTCTTTCTATTCTACTGCCTTTGTGGCAAAAAAATAAGGAACAAAAGGCTCTTCGTATTAGTCTTGACAGTAAAAAGGTTTATTATATATTTTAAAGGATATTACGCCTGTAGCTCAACTGGAAAGAGCGGCGGACTACGGATCCGCAGGTTGGAGGTTCGAATCCTCTCAGGCGTACTTATTGAGGAAAAAATTCATTTTGAAAGTCGACGATGAGAAATGGATGCGGGAAGCTCTTAAGGAAGCGGGAAAATCCTTTGAAAAAGGAGAGGTTCCTGTTGGAGCGGTTATAGTTAAAAACGGCACAATAATTGGCAGAGGTTGCAACAGGAAAGAGGCTTTAAAAGACCCTACCGCTCATGCCGAAATTATCGCTATTACAGCCGCAGCAAATTCTATAGGCGACTGGAGATTGGATGGATGTATACTCTATTCTACGCTCGAACCATGTCTTATGTGTGCGGGGGCTGTGATTCAGTCAAGAATCAGCAGAGTTGTGTATGGAGCAAGAGATGATAAATTCGGAGCTTTAGGGTCGGTGATAGATATTAGAAACAATGAATGGAACTCGAAATTTGAAGTCACTTCGGGTGTTTTAAAGGAAGAATCGGCGAAGTTGCTGAAAAAATTCTTCAAAGAGAGGAGGGATGGCTGAGTGGCTGAAAGCGCACGATTCGAAATCGTGTTTCCGCGAAAGTGGAACGGGGGTTCAAATCCCTCTCCCTCCGAAGTAAAAAATAAAAGGAGAAAATTTTGATTTTATTGATTTTATCTATAGCTATACAGGACCCTTTGACCAATGAAAATCTTCTCGATTCCCTGAACAAAATTATTGTTCCTTCTCTTATACAAAAACAAATACAGGTTTATCAGATTCATCCCGATCATCTCAAATATTTTGGTCCCAGACGTGAGACTGGTTCGGAGACATCCAAATATCAGGAATCTTTGCAGACCTACCGGCGCTTAAGAGCGGGTGGGGTAGACACGATACGGGTGGCTGCTATTCGAGTCGAGTTTATAGAAGATACCACGTCTCTTACCACGGGTAATGGCCGGTTCAATCTTGAAGGTTTTAGGTCTCTTTGCGATACGACTTATGATACCACTGTGGTAGATAAAGATACTCTAGTGGATACTTTAATAGAGAGAAGCCTGAGTTATGATCCTCCTCACGATTTAACATATTTTAATAGATTAATGGAGTTTTTGCACAACTATTACTGGAAAGTTTCCTACAATCAATTGTGGATTGAGTGGAAGATCTTTCCACCTGCAGGTGATTCGGGATACTCTCTGCCCCATGAGATGCGATATTACGGAAACCCGGACAATTTCGTTCTTGGTTTTTTCAAGTTGTTACGGGATGCCGTTGAGGTTGCCGATTATACGGCAAATTTTTCTAATTTCGATGAAATTATTATATTTCACGCGGGTTCGGCATGGCAGTCTGATGTTTCAGAAAATTCTCCCTATGATATAGTGATGGCGTACGGATCCGGTATGCATGAGGTTTTCAGTTCGTACCTTGTCGTCGACGGAGATACGATCGACGCGGGTGTTATGATGCCCGAAACAAGCTTTCAGGATGGTTATTCTTCCTATTTGCAGGGAGGGTTATGTCATGAGTTCGGACACGCTTTGGGATTGTTAGATTTTTACGATGTATCCGGTGAAACCATGGGCATGGGAGCCTGGGCCCTCATGGGTACAGGTAATTGGAATTCTGCCGGTCTCGTCCCTCCGCGGTTGAGTTCCTATAATAGAATTAAACTTGGTTTTGATAATCCCCATTTGATCGATAGCGCTTCCGTTTCTCTCCCTATAAAGTGGACCGGCAGTATGGATCAGGATGTTCCCCGGATTTACAAAATTCCAATTAATACCGACGAATATTTTCTAATCGAAAACAAGTTTGCTTATGTTAATCCTGATACCGTTCGTCATGTTCTTCCCTGTACAACGGATGTCGATTCGAACGGTTATCGCGTGTGGAAAGATAACGTGCTTGTTAATGTCGACGATTTTGAATCTTCGCTTCCTCCGGATATAAATAGCGGAGGACTCGCAATCTGGCATATAGACAAGAGAAAAATTGCCGAGACAGAAGCGCTTAATATGGTAAACGTCGGCTTTCCGAAGGGGATCGATCTTGAAGAAGCCGACGGTATTCAGGATTTCGAGAAAAATGTTTATAAGGTTCAGGATTGGGATGCCGCTTATTATGGTTCCCCTCTGGATGTTTTTAGTGAAGAGGGATTTAATTCGGTTTTTACGCCGACATCGGATCCCACCACGCACGATAATTTCGGTAACTGGACAGGTATAACGATTTCGAATATTTCTTCTCCGGATACACTTATGTATTTCGATGTTTCTTTTTACAGAAGTCTCGCTAACTTTCCTAAAAAATTCGAGGGGAAGATGGATGTGATTTCTCCACAAAACGTTGATAACACAATCTATATGGGTGACATGTGGGGGGGTGTTTATACAGTAAATCCAGACGATACGTTATTTAGAATGGTTGAGTTGGAGGATTCATTATATATGGATTCGACCTGGACTTCTCCTCTTATAACGGATATTACCGGAGACGGGAATTATGAGATTTTTGATATGACGATCAATGGGAAGGTTTTTCTTTATTCGCTTTCTTCTGATTCTCTTATGGATTCTCTTTCTGTAACCGGGAATATATACGGGAACGCTTCCGCGGCTGATATCGACGGGGATGAAACCAAGGAAGTTCTGTTCGGAACTTCCGCTTCGGAATTACATGTGCTCAGATGGGATGGTGATAATTTGGTGGAAGCGGATGGTTTTCCATTGTACGTGGGAGACTGGCTTGTTGCAACCCCTCTGGTTATAGGTAACTCGATATATGTTTTGCCTGCCGACGGTAAGCTTTGGAAAATTTCTGCTGCGGGCAAAATAATATGGAAGAGGGGTGAAGAAAACGTTTCATACAGCCTTTCCTCTCCTGTAGCCGGTGATATAGACAGGGATAAAGTTATTGAAATTCTGTGTTCGGTGGGTTCGAAAGCGGTTTTCGCTGTCGATACAGCAGGAAAAATCGAATGGAAAAAAGATCTCCCGGCAAAGACTTATTTCTCAACCCCCGCGCTTGGCGATATCGACAACGATGGTTATCTCGACGTGGTTTTAGCGGACAGCGCCAATATTTTCGCCTTAAACAGAAACGGTTTTTTACTGGATAATTTTCCTGTAAAGATACACTTATCTCAGCAAACTCAGTCTTCTATAATTTTAGCGGATGTGAGCGGAGATTCATTGCTGGATATAGTATTCGGTTCACCCGATGGAGGTGTTTATGCTTATAACGGGCAGGGAGAAAAAGTTGTCGAATTTCCTTTTGCCACGGGAGAGAGATCTTATTCCACTCCTCTGGTTTTCGATATGAACGGAGATGGACGCTCGGAGTTATTCGTCGGTTCTCGTGATGGATGGTTGTATGGTTGGGAAACCGTGGGGTATTACAGAGATGACGGATGGAACAGGATTTATTTTAACAATGACCATCAATCGGTCTTCCCGGATACTCTTTTGCCGGAGAGTTATAAAAAGGAAGGTAAGCTGGCTATCGAAGAATTTTATATTTATCCTTCTCCGGTTCGAGGAGGGGAGCAGGCTTTTATAAGATTTAGCTTGAGCTCTTCAGCAGAGAATGCCACAGTAAGAATATATTCTCTTTCGGGCAGATTGATAACCGAAAAGAGAGTTAAAGGCTTATTTGGTCCAAATGACCTCAGAGTAGATCAGGATCTTTCCGGTGAAGCCAACGGTATTTACTTTGCCACTATCGACGTCGATAATAGGATTTTTGACAAATTTAAATTTGGTTTACTGAACAGGTTTTAAAAAAGGAGGGTTATTAATGCTGTTTCTTGCTATTCTTTTTTCGATAACACCTGCGAAAGCGGCATTTTCTTCTTTTGTTCTCCCGGGTTCCGGAGATTGGTTGGTTGGAGACAAAAGCAGGGGAATATGTTTTATGGTAGCGGAAGCTGCGATATGGTTAACCTATTTTAACAGTAAAACACAAGTAGAAAAAAAAGATGAAATATCGCGCAACTTTGCCGCGTATTACGCTTCGGCAAATCCCGGTAATCAGGACGAAAACTATTTCGAAGCTATGGAAGATTTCCTGACGAATATCGATTATAATGAGTATGTGAAAGAAGAAGCGAGAAGGAGGTATCCGGACACTCTGGACCTGGAAGAGAAAATCGAGTCCAGAAAAAAGTATATAGCAGAAAATTCTTATACCGGTTCCGATGCCTGGAACTGGAGGTCTTTAGAGATAGAAAATCAATACAGAGATATGAGACGAGAAAAGAGAAGTTTGAAACAGAGGGCTACCAATATGGTTGGACTTGCTGTTGCCAACAGGGTGGTTAGTCTTTTCACTACTTATTTTTTCGGGAAGAAAGTTTCCGTGGAAATAAAAGAAAATGAAGTAGAAATGGGATTTAACTTTTAATGGAATTATATAATACTTTAAGCAGAAAAAAAGAACACTTTAAACCTCTTAAAGAAAAAGAGGTTTCAATATATTTTTGCGGCATGACCCTGCAGGAATCTCCTCACATAGGGCATATCAGAGCGGCTCTAACTTCTGATATTCTGCACCGCTTTTTGAAATATCTCGGATATAACGTTAAGTTGATAGTTAACTTTACGGATATAGACGATAAAATTATTATCAAGGCGGAAGAGGAAGAAAAAAATTATAGAGAAATAGCCGCTTATTTTGAGGATGAGTATAGAGAGGTAACGGGTCGCCTTAACATTTTACCCCCTTACTTTTGTCCGCGAGCAACACAGCACATAGAAGAAATAATAAATCTTGTAAAAAAATTGGAGGATAAAGGATACGCTTATGAAAAAAACGGAGATGTTTTTTTCAGTGTTCGCAAATTTAAAGATTACGGAAAACTTTCCGGTAAGAAGATAGAAGATTTAATGTCCGGAGCCCGTATTAAAGTAAATGAAAACAAGGAAGACCCCCTGGATTTTGTTTTATGGAAGAAAGCAAAAACCTCGGAACCTTCCTGGTTTTCTCCCTGGGGTATGGGAAGGCCCGGCTGGCACATAGAGTGTTCCGCCATGGCGACTTATTATCTTGGGGAAACAATTGACATTCATGGAGGCGGAAGCGATCTTATTTTCCCTCATCATGAAAATGAAATCGCTCAATCCGAAACCGCGACCGGAAAAAAATTCGCGAATTTCTGGGTGCATAACGAGATGCTTAAAATAAAGGGTGAAAAGATGTCTAAGTCCCTGCTTAATTTTATACCCATAAAAGACCTTCTGGAGGAATTCGATCCGAATGTTATTAGATTATATTTACTGCAGGCGCATTATAGAAGTCCTGTCGACTATGACAACGATATACTTAATCAGGCTGCTTCGGGATGGAAAAAAATAATTAATTTTTTAAATATTTCTAAAGGGCAAAGAGGGGAATTGTTTTTTGAAGTAATCGAGGATTTTGAGGATAAAATGAATGACGATCTCGGAACCCCCGGAGCGGTGGCCGTGATGTTTGACGTGGTTAACAGAGGTTTTCAAGCGGATAAAAAAGATATGGGCTCTTATAGAAAAACCCTTGTTTTTCTTTTGAATACGCTTGGTTTTAGTTTTGGAAAAGAAGAAAGAGAACTAAGTCCGGCTGTCGAAGAAATAGTGAAGTTGCGTAATGATTTAAGAGATGAAGGGAATTATGATATGGCGGACAGGATTAGGTCTGTTCTCGAAAAAGGCGGAATATTGATACAGGACAGTTCTGAAGGAAGTATCTGGAGATTAAAATGAATGGCAGAGAGTGGGCTTTGAAAGCTTTAATCGAGTTTGAAAACAGCGGAAAAACCTTGAAGAATATGACTGAAGCAAGAAAAGGAGAAAAAGCGGATAAAGATATACAAAAAGCCTATGATTATTTTTACGGGACGGTTAAGATGATGAAAAGACTCGATTACGTCCTTGAAAAGCATTTAAAAAAGAAAAAACTCAAAAATTTACCTTTACCGATAAGGAACGTTCTTAGAGAAGGAGTTTACGGACTCCTCTTCAGTCAGGATCCCGATCATGCCGTGGTAAATGAATCCGTAAATCTCGCAAAGAAATTCGGACACAACGGTACAGCAGCGCTTGTTAACGCTATTTTGCGAAATCTTCATCCTGTAACCTATCCTGAAGAAAGGGTAAAATACTTATCGACATTTTATTCTTTCCCCGAGTTTTTAGTAAGCAGGTTAATAGAAGCGTACGGGGAAAAGGCCGAGGATATATTAAGAGATAGTAACATTTCTCCGGTTACAACTATCAGAGTCAACAGATTAAAGGCAACGCCGGAGCGGGTTCTCGAAGATTTAAAAAAAGAGGGTTTTAAAGCGGAAAAAATAGAAACGAGAGAGTATAATCTTTTAACTGAAAGTGGTGTCGTTTATAGCGATTGCTTTAAAAAAGGAAATTTCCAAATTCAGGGTGTTACCCAAACCATGAACGCGGAGATGCTCTCGCCGCAGAGAGGAGAAATCATCCTCGATTTATGTTCCGCACCCGGCACGAAAAGTACGGCTATAGCGGAAATTATGGGAGATGATGGGATTATACTGTCTGTGGACAGAAAAAAACTATATCAGGTGGTACGAGACGCAGAGAGATTGGGTATAAAGAGCGTTTATCCTGTCAGAGCGGACGTGAGGAATTTTCATGTTAAAAGAGCCGACAGAATACTTTTGGATGTGCCGTGTTCCGGCACGGGGGTTATGGGAAAGCGTGGTGATCTCAGGTGGAATGTAACGTCTGAATCCCTGGGACGACTCGTAAATTTACAGAGGGAAATGTTAAGTTCATCAGCAGAGAATCTGGGTAAGGGTGGAGTTCTTGTATATTCCACATGTTCCATCTTTCCTGAAGAGAATGAGAAACAGATAGAATGGTTTTTGAGTAAAAATCAGGATTTTATCATAGAACGCGCGGTTTTAAATCTTCCGGGACAGCCTTTTTATGACGGAGGATTTAGCGCAGTACTTTTAAGGAGGTGATATTATGTATTATCAGCAGAGTTCCGCCAGAGTTTTTTGGGTAGCTTTTTTAACTTCACTGATTGTGTCTGGTCTGGTTAGTTTTTCTTTTGTGTATTTTGGGCCCGATTTTTTATCGGAAAAATCGATGACCATAGAAATCCCGGACGTAGAAAATTTGGACTTACAGAAAGCGGAGATGATTTTAGATGAAAGAGGACTGAATTTAATCGTGGAAGATGAAAAATTTCATCCAACCACCAAGAAAGACAGAGTCATTTATCAGAAACCCGCCGCGGGGCAAACCGCCGAGAAAGGTTCAACCGTTAGAATTGTTTTGAGTAAAGGTCCGCAGGAAACTGTAGAAGAAGGGACAGAAATAGTGGTTCCTTCTGTTATCGGTTTCGATGTTAATCAGGCTAAAGTTTATCTGGCTGAGAAGGGGCTTAGTGTCGGTATGGTTGAGAAGAGGGAATCCGAAGAAGACAAAGATGTCGTTTTGGAAGTGATACCTGAACCCGGGCAGAAAGTAACGGAATCTGTTCCCGTAAAATTAATTGTTTCTTCCGGTAGGGGAAAAGTTACCGTCCCGGATCTTAGAGGAAAAAGTGAGTATAGGGTAAGATTATTGTTGGAAGAAAACGGGCTCGAACTGGGAAGAAAAAATTATGTTACAAGCGGAGAGCACGCTTTTGATATTGTTATAAGGCAGAGTCCGGAAGCCGGAGCAACAATCGAAAGAGGTTCTAAAGTCGATATAACTGTGAATCGCGAGGCGCGTTGATGAAAAAAGTTATTACCTATGTGTTGATTGTGGTTATTTCTTTTTTACTGGGGTTTACATCTTTTTACTTTTTGATGCCTGTCATTGTTAAGCACAGTAAGACGATAGAAGTGCCTTATCTTAAAAATATGAGTCTGGAGAAAGCAAAAAGTTTTCTTTCCACACTTGATTTAAAGTATGTGGTTTCGGATAGCGTATATTCAAGTGAAGTGGCTGAGGGATTTATCGTAAACAGTGAACCTCCGGCGAAGGAAGATGCAAAAGTGGGCAGCGTTATAAAACTTGTTGTAAGCAGGGGGGCGAAAAAGGTTGCTATACCCGATATCGTGGGACTTGCAAGAAAAGCTGCCGTGGATTCACTCGATAATTACGGAATAACAAACAGAGTTTTTATAAATTATCCGGTAAAGGAAAAAAATTTAGACGGTAAGGTTGTTAAAACAAAACCGGCGATTGAAGACAGTATAGCTTTGGGAGGTATGATTACGATTTTTATCGGAGTAGAGAAAAGAAAGGTTTTTTTGATGCCGAATCTCATTGGGATGATGCTGGAAGAAGCGCAGAAAGAAATATTGAGGTATGAACTTGAGTTGACAGATGTAAAAAGAACGCCGGGAGAAACCGATGTAGTAATTCAGCAGTTTCCGGCACCGAGTGTCGAAGTAGCTTTCGGAGACAACGTAAGGCTTGTTGTCGGTGAATAAAAGAAGGGAGGTGGAATTGTATAAAGTAAAGGAAATAAATAATTTCAGAAAAACTTTATGTTCGGTTTTTTTCTGGTCTCGTAGTTTAACGGTTGCACAGAAAGTTATTTTCGCCTCGGGATTGGCGTGTTTAACAGGATTGTCGGCTCAAATCAGGTTTTCTCTTCCTTTCACGCCTGTTCCCATTACAATGCAAACGTTTTTTGTCCTTCTCGCCGGAGTTATTCTCGGAAGGAATTGGGGCGGTATAAGTCAGGCATTATATGTGGGTGCGGGTATATTAGGTGTTCAGTGGTTTAGCGGCGGAATAGGAGGTTACGAACTTATATTTGGACCAACCGGAGGCTATTTAATCGGTTTTGTTTTAGCCGCTTTTTTTCTCGGATACGCAACGGATAAATACTTCAAGATAAGAAATTTTTCTTCTTTTTTCCTCCTGATGGGTTTTACATGTTTCTTTTTAATATATATACCCGGGCTGGTTCAATTAGGCTTTTACTTTTATATGATTAAAGGAACATTTCCGGGGGTAATGTCACTTCTTACAATGGGACTTTTCCCCTTTGTTCCGGGAGAAATCGTCAAGATTTTGCTCGCTTCATTGGTAGCTGCCGCGATTGTGCCTGAAGAAGGATAGTCCGCAATAACAATGATAATTAAGAAAAAGACTTTATTGAACTCCTAAAAGCACTGAATACCCTATTATCAGCTCTTTTCAAGAATTGTGTTTTTAATTTCCGATATTATCTTTTCCTTCATCTTTTTTGCAGACTTATCCCAGGAGAAATTCGTTGCCCATTTTTTTGCTTTTTTTCCCATTTCGATGACTTTTTTTCTATCACTCAACATGTTTACAAGAATTTCGGATAATCTTTTAGTATCGCCAAAAGGATAAATGTATCCGCTAACTCCGTCCTTTACTGTTTCTCTCAATCCCGGTGAATCCGGCACAACAGAAGGAGTTCCGCATGCCTGAGCTTCTATCGACGTCAAGCCCCATCCTTCTTTTGGAGAAGTGTTAACCGAAACCCAGGAAGAAGAAAGCAAATCTATTTTTTTACCGGTGGGTACAAAACCGGTAAAGAAAATCGCATCATCTATTTTATTCTGACGGGAAATCTCTTTAAGTCTTGGCAGATCATCGCCGTCGCCAACTAAGACAACTTTTAGTCCCTCGACTTTTTTTATAATGTCCGAAACAGATTCAAGCAGAATATCTATCCTCTTGTATTTTTTTATTCTGGCGAGACAGATAATCGTTGGTTCTTTACGCTTGCTTTTTTTAGATTTATAAGATTTTAAATCGACTCCGTTGTACACTATTTTTACGTTCTCTTCTGGGATTCCCATTCCCACAATCTCGTTTTTCGAACTTTTAGATACGGCGACTATAGGAATGTTTTTATAATGTTTTGGTATCAATTTCTCCGAAAAATAAACATAAGAAGCGGAGAGAGGGTCGGTCTCTGTAAATATGGTTTCCCCGAAGAGATGATGAATCAGAGCTGTTCTCTTTTCCCGGATAAAATTTCCGCCGAAGAATGGAATTTTATTGAGGTCTTCTATGACCAGATCGAATTTTTCACTTTTTCTTATTTTTCTGTATGCTTTAGGAACGTGGAAATTGAAAGTGTTTCTCGAACCGACTCTGTAAATTTTTATCCCGTCTAAGGTTTCGGTCTCCGGAGCATTCTTAAAATGTGTACAGATAAGAGATATATTAAAATCTTTTCTAAGCCTGCCAAATATTTCATGGAGGTGAACCTCGGCTCCTCCGGACAATGGATTAGTCCAATCCTGCCAGTTTATAATTAGTATATTAGGCTTTTTTTTAGCCCTTTGCCTCAACACGACCGTCCTTAAGATATATTTTTCTTTTTCCTTTCTCTGCTACGTATTTTTCATGAGAAACGATTATAATCGTTTTCCCGTTTTTGTGCAGATCTGATAGTATTCCTAATATTTCTTCGCCCCTTACGGAATCAAGATTTCCTGTGGGCTCATCCGCTATTATTATTTCCGGTTCATTGGCAAGAGATCTTGCGATTGCCACCCTCTGACGTTCTCCACCGGAAAGCTGGTTTGGCAGATGATTTAACCTATCACCGAGCCCCACACTCTCAAGAATGCTTATAGCTTTCTCTTTTCTTTCGTGGGGAGGGATCCTATCATATATCATTGGTAAAGAAACATTGTACCACGCCGGGACGTCAGGCAGGAGATAAAAATCCTGGAATATGAAACCTATAAACTCTTTCCTTATATCGGCAAGTTGATTCTCATTCATTTTGTTTACGTCTTTGCCCTGCAGGAAATAAGAACCCGAAGTCGCCACATCTAAACATCCGATTATATGCATTAGCGTGGATTTACCAGAACCGGAAGGTCCAATTATCGAGATAAATTCACCTTTTTTTATATTAATATCGATACCCCTTAGCGCGGGAACTTCGGTTTCCCCGAGAGGATAGACTTTTGTTACATTTTTCATTTTAATCAGTTCACTCATAACGAAGCGCCTCCACAGGGCTTAATTTAGATGCTTTCCTTGCCGGATAAAAACCGAAGAAAACTCCTATTGTAAAGCAAAAACCAAAACCGAGAACAATGGACCAGACAGGAATATGAAATGGTACGTTTCCATTGCTCATAATGGATATTAATTTTGTAATTGAAGCTCCCAGTATAATACCTAACAATCCACCGAATAAACAAATAACCACGGATTCCATAAGAAATTGGCCAAGAATCTCGCTGGATTTCGCTCCTATCGCTTTTCTAACTCCTATCTCTCTTGTCCGCTCCGAAACGGAAACAAGCATTATATTCATTATTCCTATTCCACCTACCACCAGAGAAATAGCGGCAATCGCGATTGAAATCATTAAAAAAGTACTGGTCATCTGATTAAATTGACTTATCAACGCTTCAGAAGAATTAAGGGAAAAATCGTCTTCTTCTCCGGGCTTTAAGTCTCGAACTCCCCGTAAAATCCATCTTATTTCCTCCCTTGATTTTTCTTTTTCTTCCGCATATACAACTACATTAATAGTTTTGTTTCTCCCCGTAAATTCAGCCATTGTTGTATAAGGAATCATTACAACATTATCCATACTGTTACCCATCATTTCTCCACGCTCTTCAAGAATCCCGATTACTTGAAACTGTCGTCCCTGAATTTTAACCTTTTTACCTATGGGACTTTCTTCGGAAAACAGCGATTCTACAACATCCTGACCCAGAACACAAACGTGTCTTTTATATTTTACATCATCTTTTGACAAAAAACGCCCAAGATTTACGTCTTGATTAAGTATTTTGGAAAAATCTTCATAGACGCCGTGCACTACAACGTCAGACGCTTCTTTCTCTCCCCTCCCTATCTCCAAATTTATTCTGTCAAGAGGAGATATGTATTTAAAAGAAGTCCCGTATTCTTTTAGAGCCTGGAATTCCTTTATTCCTATATCTTTTCTCTTTAAAATTTCAAGCCATTCTTTCCTGCTTACATTGGCGAACCAGGGATGTTTGCTCACGTATATAACGTTTGCACCAAGTTGAGAAAAACTGGTAGCAATGTACTTCCTGAAACCCGAAATAACAGACATCACACCGATAACAGTCATAACTCCTATCACAATGCCGAGAGTGGTGAGAAGAGCTCGAAGTTTATTTGCCTTTATTGACTCAATTGCTGAACGCAATATCTCAATTAAAAAACCGCTGAACATTTTCATTTTTCCTCTAAAATTCCTTCACCCTCAGCAGTTTCTTCTTCTCCTTCGTCTTTTTCTTTCCATATTGCTTTCTGATTATCAGTAAGTTTTATTAAAGTTCTTATAGGTCCGGAAACAATAAGGTCGTTCTCTTCCAACCCTTCAATTATTTCGACCCTCATTCCTTCAGTGATTCCTGTTGCGACTTCTACGAATTTTGTTTTACCCTCTTCTATCTTATAAACTCCGCTCTTTTTCTCTTTCGTAACCAGTGCTTGAAGTGGAATACGCAGTACGCTATCTTTCTTCGCAGTAATTATTTCACAATTTGCGCTCATGCCCGGCAGCATCCCCGTATGATGGGGAATTGATATTTTTACTTCAAATTCAACTGCCGCTGATGACCCCGCTTCTTTTGGCATACTCGCTTTATAATAAACAGTTCCAATGAAGGCGGTATCCGTAAAAGCATCTACCGTTATTCTGGCTGTATTTTTGATAGATATTAGAGGTATTTGACTCTCGTTTACGTCCGCAACCATTTCCATTTCTTCCAGGTCCGAGACCGTTAAAATGATAGAACCGGGATTGTTTATGGTCCCGGCAACTACAACCTCTCCTTCTTCTTTATTTATATCCATCACCGTGCCCTGAATTGGAGAACGGATAGTTGTCCTATCGAGGCTCCTTCTGGCTCTGCTTAACTCTGTCCTGGCGTTTTCAAGAATACTCGACGCAAGCTCCACCTCTGTGGCGATATTTTCAAAATTTTCCCTGGAGATTAAACCTTTTTCATAAAGTTCTTTTTTCCTTTTTAGTTGTTCCCTTTTAAACTCGAGATCAGCTCTTTGAGCCCCTACATTGGCTAAAGCTCTCTTATATGAGGCGAATTGCTCTGTAGAATCTAATTTCACAAGAATTTGTCCTTTTTTTACCCAATCACCCTCCTCAACAAACAATTTAACCACTTCCGCGGTAACTTCAGCATTAATCTTCCTTTCCTCTTTTGACCGGATTTCTCCCGGGGCGGACACTATTTTTTCTATTTCGCCTCTTTCCACTCTCGAAACTTCTACTTTTACCCCCCCTGATTTTTTCACATTTACTATTATTATGATGCCGAGGATTACGATTGCCGCAGCCGCGATAATCATTTTTTTCTTATTTTTCATATAACCTCCCCATAAGCCTTTTTAATCTGTACAGAGAAAGATACCAGTCGAATCGGGCTTCAGTCAGGGAGTACTGAGCTCTCAGCAAATCTTCCTCTGCCCCCAATAACTCGATCATCGAGGACTCTCCCAGGCGGTAACGTTCACTTGCCGCCTTATGACTTTCTTCGGCAAAACTTAAAGTGGTTTCAGCCAGCTGAAATTTCTGTCTGGCTTCTTCGTACAGTAAATAATCTTCTTCGACAGCTATGCTTAATTCTTTTTCTCTTTCTTTTAACTTTAATTCTGCCAAATCAACCTGTAATTGTGCTATCAGCGCTTCATTTATTCTGGAAAAACCGGTAAACAAAGGTATGGAAATAGAAAAGCCTATGGAATAATCGTAATTTTCTCGCAGAACCGACGGACCGGGAGTCATTTCATCCTGGTATTGATACACCGCTCCCAGGGAGAAAGTGAAAAGATTGTTAATCGAGGTATTTGTAAAATCAAATCTGGCTTTTTTTAATTCCGAACGATATTCGTTTACAAGAGGATCCTTTTCCATAGCAAGAACCAGAATAGAATCTTTCGAGGGTATTGTTGAGTCGATTTTAGGTTCTTCCAGCGAAACAGAATCTCCGGCTTCAAGACCTATAATTTTCCTCAGTCGTAGAAGATAGAGCATCCGATTTTTTTTCGTTTCCATAAAATCTAACTGCGCTTGCAAATTGTTTACTTTGCCCTGCAGAACTTCCGCTTTAGAAGCGGACCCCAGGCGTTTTTTTTCTTCTATGAGTTTTAAGTTGTTTTCTGTTCGTTTAACCGCCGTTTCTCTGCTCTCATATAATTTTTCGAGCTTGAGAGAATTGAGGTATTGGGATACTATTTCATATAGCGTTTGATTTCTCATCTCCACAAAAGAGAAATAAGCTGAATTGTTTCCGTAGTGAGCTGAAAAGGCGTTCAATAAATCTCCCGGAGTAAAATCCCATTCCATTTTAACGTTGTAATAACTGTCGGAGGAATCGTAAATTTCTATATCATCGACTCTCGAGCGGGTCCGGGCTTCTACATAACCGGCTGAGGCGTAAGGTAAGAGAGATGAATAGGAGGAAGCGTTTGTTTTCTGTCTTATTAAAAATTCCTTCTTCGCCTGCAGGTAAGTGGGGCTTTCCTTTAAACCCAGCTCGATTGCTTCTTCCAGAGAAAGGTTGATTGCCAATAAAACAAATAAAATCACATTGCCTCCGGTCTGGCAAAAATCACTCCAAATCCGAGTACTATTAGATAGGTTATTACGCTGACCCACGCGGCTTTCTTTTTTGATACACCGGTGATTTCCGAAATACCGTAGGCTATCAAAATATACTGCCAGATAGTAAAGACTTCTATGCCCGAGGTCAGGGCGTAAAGCTTCGGATTTTCAGGGCTGAATAGTAAATTAAAACCGGTAGCGACGTTCAAATCTCTAAAGGTCATTATATTTGGAATACCCCGAAGCCAGAGAATAATTATACTAAGTACACTTCGTATAGCCTGCACAACAGACGAATAAGCAAAAAGGTCGAGGGCTTTAGTAAAGTTCCAGTCTGCGCCAAAAGCATTACCCAGGAACCAGATAATCAAGGAAGAAATCAACCATGATACCATGGTCCCGAATGGAACACCAATATATGCAATTAGTCCCATAAATTTTGGCAATTCTTTGGCTACACCCATTTCTGCCATTTGTTGTGCGGTAAGACGAGCTATTGCCGGAGCAGTAACAGCCGTAAATACCCATCCTATTAAAACAACGAGAATAAAAGGTATCCACCAGTCGTCTTTTTCTTTTATGTGCTGAAAAGTTTTAACCGGTTCGATTATTATGTTTATCAGATTGCTCATTCTTCCTCCTTTTTACAAATATTACTCAATTATAATAAAAATATTCAAATATAAGTCAAGTAAGCGCCCACACCCTACCATCTTTTAAACCACGAAACACACTAAATACACTAAACCTCACCGCCCATAAATTTTGATATAAAAAATACACTAAAAAATTTGTCATTGCGAGTTTTGCGTCTTGTTCTATTTACGCGAAGTAATCTCAAAGACATTTCGGCAACATACCCCGATGACTCATGACTCCGTCTTTTTACGGTTTATAATCGTTTCCATATTCTTAAGATAATTGTTGAAGGCTTTTCTGCCTACTTTTGTAAGTTTATATACTGTATTCGGAACTTTGTTGATAAATCTTTTATTTACGCTTATGTATCCTGCTTCTTCCAGCTTTGAAAGATGAACTGATAGATTCCCTCGCGTAAGTTCACTCATACGCAGCAGAAATTTGAAATCCGCCTCTTTAACTCCCGAAAGAATGGTGAATATAGCCAGCCTGCTCGGCTCGTGAATTAATTTCTCCAGAGCCATTATGTCCTTAATTATTTTTTTGTTTTTCATTCAGTCAATTTCCTTCTGAAATTCATATAGACTATAACACCGGAAATTAAAAAAGTACAACCTAATATATATATCATTAAAAACAGACCGTCATCCGGGGTTAAACCCAGAATATAATTTATTCCGGCAACTAAAAGAGGTATCGGAGAAAGAATCAAAAATCTTATTGGCTTTCCAGCCTGGACATATTGCGTGATAAAAACGAAAAACATAATAAGCCCGAGTAAAAGAGTTGAAATCCCAGATGACAGAAAACTTAGATCGAGTATATAAAAACCAAAAAACAAAAAAGTTACGAATGCAAGAATTAAAACCATTTTAGGATTATAATCTCTTCTGGCAGAGTAACCCGTCCTATTCCACACAACTTTTTCTTTAAGCTTACGAATTAGCAAAAAGCTTCCCCCCACTATAGCCAAAACCACAATCAGCCTTAGAAAAACTATGCTTATACGGGAACCATGTAAAAATCTCATAATCGGCGAAACAAACATCAAGCCAACTATCAAATAACATATACCAAAGCTGATTTCAAACAAACCATCCTCGTACCAGGACTGATGTACCTTCTTTTTTAAATCTTCTATATTTTCTTCCTTTCTTTCTTTTGCGTTATCCATCATATTCCCCCCTGAATTTTTTATACACAATGATTCCTGAAACAAGAAAAGCGAAACCGGTAGCAAGAAACATAAAAACTATACTTTGTTTCCAGGATATATCTAGGAAGATACATACACCTGATATAAAAAGAGGGAGAAAGGATACGTATAAAAACCTTTTTAACCTACCTGTTTGAAGAAACTGCGAAATAAGACCAAAGAAGAAACAGGCCCCAAATGAAGCAATAGCGATTTCAGAGGGGAAAAGACGAACGCTGAATGCCGCGAAAGCTACAGACAAAAGAGATAAAGTTAGAAAAACCCATACTAATTTAGAGTAAGATCCTTTTGCTACATAATATCCGGTTTTCTCCCAGACAAATTTTCCTTTAAGTTTTCGAATAAGCCATGTGCCTGCAAAAAACAATATACCCAGACACGTCAAAGCAAAAAAAACCGCGTATATAGGTTCAATGGGTCCTGGCTTATAAAAAAACAGCATTAAGCCGAGCAACAAATAGGCTATACCGATACTAATTTCAGCCACCCCGTCTTGATACCCGTATCGCACAACTTCATTTTCCAAATCTTTCATATTTTCCGATTTTTTTTCATTTAAGCTGCTCATCATACCTACTTCTAAAAGCTCTGAACGCTTTTAAGCCTGATATAAGAATCGCGATACCTGTGGGGCAAAAGACGATAAAATTTAGGATTATTTCGTTTGGATTTTTAAAGAAAATCGAAATTATACCGACCATCAGCGGAATTGCAGAAATAATAACGAATCTTCTTAATCCGGAAGAGAAATATATAGATAAAAGAATGGAAAAGATAAAAATTCCCAGGAGGAAACCTTTAAAATGTACCCCGACAAAAAGGTAGCCGAAAAAAGCAAGCAAACCCAATGTTATCGTAATGCCCGAAGGTACGGAATACTTATGCCGTAAAACAGCATAACCCCCTTTAGTCCATGAATATTTAGACCTAAAATATTTCCAGAGCAACAGAGGGGTAACGGAACCGACAATTATCATTGCTGCGCCGGCTATCTTCAAAACCGGATTTTCTTTATAGATATATATCAAAAAAGCGCCACCGCTTACCAGTAAAAACCATATACCCCAGAGAATTTCCCAGATTCCGTCCTCCAACCACGACGCCTTTACCCTGTTTTTTAAAGTTTCGATTTTTTCGTTACTTAATGCATCCATAATCTCTCCCTTTGTTTGTTTTGTAGTTTAGTTTATATTATAAACAAGTTTATACTTTTGTCAAGGGGGAATTTTTGCCACAAAGTCACCAAGACACTAAGGCTTTCAATTGTTGAAAATTAAAAAGTCAATTTTTAATCCGTAGCGCGGGGGTTTATCCTCCGTAAATCGCATGGTAGGGACGAGCCCCAACGCTACTGAGATCATGGAAGTTCGTAGCGCGGGGGTTTATCCCCCGCAAATCGTATGTTGGGGACGAGCCCCAACGCTACTGAGAGCGTGGAAGCGTGTAGCGCGGGGTTTATCCCCCGCGAATCATCTGGTGGGGACAATGAATTTTATATCTTAATCCAGGTTCCTTTTTTATGGCTTTCGATGATTTTATCTATAACTTTCATATTGGCGACTGCGTCTTCGATCGGAGTCGGAACCTTTGACTCGTCCAATATTGCCTTGGAAAATGAATCTCCCTGGATTGTATATTGATTGCACGCTTCAAAAATAATTTCTTTAGTTTTCGTACCTACCTGATGCATAATCTTGCTTTTGTTATCAGGTAAAGGAACAAATGGCATCGGCATTTCTATTTTAACGTCCGCCCCCAATATATCAACGCGGCTATGCGCTGTCATTTGAGTCGAGCATGTGAATGTGGAAGTGCCCCCTTCGAATTCCAATACGGCGGATACCAGACGATCTATCTTCATTTTGGGATCGTATTTAATGGCAGCGCAAACACGAACAGGTTCGCTCCCAAAAAGGAATCGAGATGAAGATATGCAGTAGCAGCCTATATCTAATAAGCCTCCTCCTCCGGTTTCGAGCTGATTGCGTATATCTTTCGGATTATCATTATAATATGAAAAGATTGAATGAATATTTTTTAACTCGCCAATTTTTCCCTCGTCTAACAATTTTTTTGCCGTCTGCCATTGGGGGTGAAAACGATACATGCATGCTTCCATTACCTTTAAATCTGAAAATTTCTCCGCTTTTTGCTTAAGACCTTCAGCCTGCTTGAAATTCATTGAAATTGGTTTTTCGCATAAAACGTGTTTACCCATTTCTAATGATTTAAGCGTCCATTTCGCATGGAGATGATTTGGAAGCGGTATGTATACAGCTTCAATTTCGGGGTCTTCGAGTAATTTTTCGTACGAGCCGTAAGCTCTGGGAATCCGGAGTCGGCGCGCGACATTTTCAGCCTTTTCGATATTGCGAGATGAAACAGCGCTGATTTGTGAATATTTTCCCTTTTGCATCGCGGGTATTACTTTTTCGACACCGATTTTTGCCGTACCTAATACTCCCCAGGATATTTTTTTCATTCTGTTTTTCTAAAGAATTAGTTGGATGCTTTTTCTACAGGTCCTGCCGAGGATAATATATTTCTTCTTTTTAATAGCTTCATTAATTCGAATATGCCGAGGTATACGGCGGCTGCTCCAAGAACATAAATCCAGTCTAAGAATGAGATGCTCGCGAACGAAAGGAATTTATGGAAAACCGGTCCGTATACTCCCAAAAAGACCATACCGGTAGAACCGACTATGGACCACAGAAGTATTTTATTTGTCCAGAAATTCTTACTGAATATCGAATCCTGCTCGAATCTTCGGGAAAGAATATTCGCGAACTGACAGTATGCTATGGTTAAATAACTGATGGTGGTGGCTTTCGCGTAAAGAAGTGTTTTCTCCATGCCTACATTCAAAGTTATTTCGTTTCTGAACATAAAAAGAGCGAAGTTGGTAAATGCCAGCGCCCCTATTATAATCCCCAGAAGTCCGACCTCGAGAGCCGTGAACCGGTTAATTATGTAATCTTCCTGATTTCTGGGTTCGGAATTCATTATTCCCTCGGGAGGCGGGTCGTAGGTAAGAAACGTAAGCGGCATTATTTCCGCTAAGAGGTCGATTGCCAGTATTTGTATGGCGAGAATTGGGATAGCCCAATTTTTCAGAGCTACGGCGGCGAGTCCCAGAATGACGATCGCCAGTTCCGCGCCGTTGGTGGTCATGGATGCGAGAACGGTTTTCCTAAGATTAGCGTATATGGTTCTTCCTTCTTTTACCGCGGAGACCAGAGTGGGGAAGCTGTCGTCGAGGAGTACCAGTTGTGCCGCCTCCTTTGCCACATCCGTGCCTGTTTTCCCCATAGCCACTCCGATGTGCGCGCTTTTTAAGGCTGGCGCGTCGTTTACACCGTCACCGGTTACGGCAACAATCTGTTTGTCCTCTTCCAGCAGCTTTACAACTCTCAGTTTATCTTCCGGATTCACTCTCGAGAAAATAATCGATTCACTCTTTTTTAATATCTTCGACAACTCTTTATCGTTCATGTCTTCGAGTTCTTCTCCGGTTACTACCAGCGGTTCCTCTTCTCCCGAAAGCTCTATCTCCTTGCCGACGGCTTTGGCGGTTATGGCGTGGTCGCCTGTCACTATATAGGTCCTTATTCTTGCCGAGTGACAATCCCTGATTGCTTCCTTTACTCCTTCTTTTGGCGGATCTATCATTCCCATCAGTCCCAGGAAAATAACGTCTTTTTCTATCTCTTCCATTACGTAATCACTGCCATCGGTTTCCAGAGGGCGGTACGCTATGGCAAGAACTCTCAGGGCGCGGCTTGAATATTGTTCATTTAATTTTCTTATATTCTCTTTATCCTTCTCTGTTATAGTTTCCTTTTTCCCGTTTCTATATATGTATTTGCTTATTGAGAGAACGCTGTCGGTCCCCCCCTTCATTGTCAGGACCTGGCGGTCTTCGAATTGTCTGACGGAACTCATGCGTTTTCTCTCCGAGTCGAATGAGAATTCGTGTAATTCGGGATTTTCTTCATCTTCTTTCGGGGACCGGGTTCCTAATTTTGTGGAAAGAGTTATTAATGCCGCTTCCGTGGGGTCGCCTATTGGATACCATGAACCGTGGTTCTCGTCCGGTTCGTGTATTTCCGCGTTGGATGCCATCGTCGCGGCGTCCAGCATAACCTCCATTTCTTCGATTTCTTCATTTGTGAGAGGTTCTCCGTCTTTTTCTCTGATTTTTCCCTCAGGTTTATAGCCTACGCCGGTTACCTCGTACTCTTTTCCGTCGAACCATACAGTGGTTACAGTCATTTCATTTTTGGTCAGGGTTCCGGTTTTATCCGTTGCTATAACTGTTGTCGAACCGAGTGTTTCTACCGAGGAAAGATTTTTGACGACCGCTTTTTTATTTGCCAGACGGTTGCTTGCGGTAGAGAGCGCTACTGTAACCTGAGCCGGAAGCGCCTGCGGCACAGCCGCTACAGCGACTCCCAGAGCGTACATCATGCTGGTAAAAAAACTAAACCCCTGAAGCTGTGAGACAAAGAAGAGGAGTACACTCAGAACTAAAACAATCGCGGTCAAACGGTAGCCCAGAACTTTTAATTCTCTTTCCAGGGGAGACTCCGCTTTGCCTGTTTCCTCGGTCATTGCCGCGATTTTACCCATTTCCGTGTTCATGCCGGTCGCCACCACGACTCCGAGAGCGTTTCCGGACGCCACTGTAGTTCCCAGGTAAACCATATTACCTCTGTCCGCCAGAATAGCTTTTTCTTTTATTGCGTTGCTGTGTTTTTCCTGGGGCATGGATTCACCGGTAAGAGAAAAATCATTTGTTTCAAGATTAAAAGACTCGATTACTCTAATATCCGCGGGTATCTTGTCTCCTGTTTCGATTTTTATTATATCGCCGGGAACGAGCTCGTCCTGAGGAATTTCGCTCAATTTTCCGTCTATTATTACCGAAGCCGGAGATTTAATAAGGTCTTTTAGTTTGTCCAGTATTTTTCCGGCTTTAAATTCCTGAATAAAACCTATTATTGCATTTATAATAACTATAATGAACATTACGGTTCCGTCGCGAAAATTCCCTATAAAATAAGATATTCCGCCAGCGACTATCAGGAGAATAACCATTACATCTCTGAACTGAGAGATGAATAGAAGCCACTTGGGAACACCGCCTTTGCCCTGAAGTTCGTTCTTCCCGTATTTTTTTAAGCGTTCCTTTGATTTATCTCTGGGGAGACCTTTTTTAGAGGTACCCAGATTTTCCATGGCTTTTTCCGCGGTTAACTGGTAATATTTTATTTCTTCATTCATTGGAAAATAATAGCGAGAAAGTTATATTTTCCCCGGACAATCTTTAATTCTGTTCAGTCCTTCTCTTATTTCGTTTTCATCCAGAGCATAGCTGAGACGGATTCTCGAAGGAGCGCCGAACCAGCTGCCCAGATATCCTATTACTTTATAATCCATATAAAGTTTGGTCGCGAATTTTTTAGGTTGAGACGCTTTCGGAAGCACGTAAAAGGCTCCTTCCGGCTTCCAGAGACTTAAACCCATCTCCTTTAGTCCTTCGTATATTATATCTTTTCTTTCTTCCATATTTTGAGCTGATTGGTTACGTATGATTTCGGGCTTTTCATCGCTTTTAGAGCCATATTCTGTCCTACCAGGTTGGTGTTCATGGAAGTGTGTGTTTTCATTTCGATAATCTTATTCACGAATTTCTGGTCGAGACTCCACAAATAAGCAACACGGACGCCGCACATCCTTTTTATCGGATTTTTTTATTTGAGGTCTTTCTTTTGAGGCTTCTTTTTCCGCTTCTTCCTCTCTTTGAATCGAAGCTTCAACCGACAGAAGAATAATTTTGACATCTTCGAGGGAAGCAAATTTCTCCTCTAAGAAATCAAGAACTCCTTCTGTTTCTTTTGAAGAAAGAAGAATTTTCATCAGTGTTCTCTCGACTGTTATTTCCTCGTTCCAGTAAGTCAAAACAGGCTGTTCTTTTAAAGAGGATTCCGCCTCTTCTCTCTTCTCTCCGGGAATAACCATTTCGATTAAACGCAAAGCCATACGGTAAATATATCAAAACGAAACAAATATGTCAACAGCACTTCAGATTCGGAGAACCTGGATCCAGCCATTGGTTTTTTACCATTAGGGGCAGTTGCCGAAAGGAATTTGCCACGGGGAGTAATAATTATAGGGGGATGGTGTTTAACGCCATGACATTAGGCGTCTGGTAAACCTTTTAAATTCTTCTTTGTTCTTTTGTATATTGTTCCTAAGGATGAAAGCTTCAGGGTTTAAAATAGTGGATATTCGATGATTTTACTGTATTTAAGTCCGGCTCTGTCTTTAAGGTATACAAGTAATTCTGATCTGAATTATATGGGGACTGAATTGTAAAAACTCTATGCCCTCTGTGTTCTCCATGTGAGAATTTAATTTTAATTATTGCTTGGTAAAGTTAGGAAAAACTACAATTCCTAAATGTCGTTGGGGACGAGTCCCAACGCTACGGTTTTTTATCTGTGTTGGGCAGTACCTTCAATCATCCTTTATTGTTCTTCCGTGTTCTCTGTGGGCTTTGGTGTTCAAAATAAGTTCTTTTAAAGCCCTTGACTTTAAAATAAACAAAGTTATTTTTTTTGAAAAAGGAGTAATATTGAGCAAAATAAAAATCTGGGTTCCTGTTATGCTAATATTGGTAGGAATCAGCGTTATATTTTATATCACTGGAAGTTTTTCTAAACAGAAAGAAGTCTTTTCGGAAGATTTCTTTGAAAAAGGCGCGAATACCGAATATCTTGGTGTGTATCTTCAGGGTCATAAAGTGGGGTATCTGGCGTCCAGAATAGACACAGTCGAGAATGGTTACAGGGTCTATTCTACAACATACCTTAAACTGGCTCCCGTTCCGGGAATGGAAAAGGAGGTTTCGTACAGAGTGGCTGCCAGTACCGACCTTACGTATAATTTAAAAAGCTTCGAGTTTTCGATGACTTCTGGTGATTATTTTTTCGAGGCACAGGGAGAAAGACAAAATGGGAAACTTGCGGTGGATATGAATGTAGCTGGGCAACAAAAAAAGGAAGTGTATGATATTAAATCTTCTTATATACCCGCGACAATTGAGGGTCTGGTTAAAACCGGGAAAACGGGTGAATTTCAATTTTTTGATCCCACTCTGCAGTCTATATTTGATATAAAGGTTAAAAATTTAGGTAAAGACACTCTGGATGGAGAACCGGTTACAAAGTACAGCGTCCTGCAGTCGGGAATGGAGATGGTTTTCTGGATTTCGGATAAAGGAGAACTTTTGCGTTCCGAATCTCCCATAGGTATGGTCATGAAAAAAGAAGAAAAAGTTGTGAAAGAGGACATCGAAACGGTCGGGTTTAAATTGTACGATTCCTATGCGATTAGAGTGGATAAAAGAATAAAAAATCCGCGTGAAATAACCATGTTGAAAGTCCGCCTCGATTCGGTCGATTTAACAGGACTTCGTATAGAAGATGACAGGCAAACACTGGAAAGTAATGTCCTGACAATCAAGACAGTCGAGCCAGGACAGACGGGTAAGATTCCGAAGGATGTGGAGGAATTTTTACAGGCGACCGCTTTTATCCCTTCTGCTGATGGAAAGATAAAAAAGATAGCAAAAGAGGTTACAGGAGACAGCAAAGGACTCGAAGCCGTCGAGAAAATAATTGACTATGTGGATAAAAGGTTGACGGATAAACCCACGTTTTCAATTCCCAACGCTCTCGACGCCTTGAAATCGGGAGAGGGAGATTGTAATGAGCATGCCGCTCTCACGGTGGCGCTTCTTCGTGCCGTGGAAATTCCTTCCAGGGTCGAAGTGGGACTCGTTTATGTGAGCGGAGCTTTTTATTATCATGCCTGGGTGGGTGTTTATCTGGGAGGAAAATGGATATCCACAGATCCGACTTTCGCCCAGCTTATAGCCGATCCTACTCACATAAAATTAGAATATGGGGGTTTCGAGAATCAGGCGAAACTCTACAGGGTTATAAACAAACTTCAAATCTCGGTTCTGGATTATGATTGAAATCAAAAATCTTTCCAAGAAATTCGGAAAGGTTAAAGCGGTCGACAATCTTAATTTAGTAATTACCGGGGGGGAATTATTTGCTTTTTTAGGTCCCAACGGAGCGGGTAAAACCACAACAGTCAAAATGATTACGGGACTTATATTGCCCACTGAAGGAGAAATTTTTATAAAGGGTATAAGCATGTTGAAAGAACCCGAAAAAGCCAAGAGCTTGATTGCGTATATTCCCGATGAACCTTTTCTTTATCCCGAGTTGACGGGTAAAGAATTCATATTTTTTGTCTCCAGACTTTATGGTATGGAAAAAAATAAGATTGAGAAAAGAATGGAGTATTTGTTGGAAGAATTCGGTATAAAGGAGTGGATTGATTTTCCCTCTTTGGAATATTCACATGGTATGAGACAGAAAGTGGTATTCTTACAGGCTTTGATTCATGATCCTGATGTTATTATTATCGATGAACCCATGGTGGGTCTGGATCCGGTTTCAGCTCGGACTGTAAAAAAAATATTAAGGGAGAAGGTTGACGGCGGGGTTTCTGTTTTTATGTCCACGCATTCTCTCTCTCTGGCGGAAGAAATATCCGATAGAGTGGGGGTAATAGATAACGGGGTTTTAATAGAAACAGGTGAGGTGTCCGAGCTTAAAAAAAGTTCGGGTGAGACTTATTTGACTTTAGAAGAAATTTATTTTAAACTTACAGAGGAGGAAAAAAGTGCCGTGTAGATTGGGCGTTTTAGTTTCCGGCAGAGGTTCTAATCTTCAGGCTATTATCGATAAGAGTAAATTCGGAGAAATCGACGCGGAGGTGGCTGTCGTTCTTTCCGACAACCCGAACGCTCATGCGCTCCAGAGAGCGAAAAAACTGGGGATTGAAGCCCATTATATTGATCCGGAAAACACAAAACCCGTGTTGATCGGTAAAGCCGAAGATAATTATATTAATGTTTTAAAAAAACATAATGTGGACCTTGTTTGTCTTGCCGGATTTATGAGGGTAGTAAAAGAAAAAATTATATCAGAATATAAATGGAAAATGATGAACATTCATCCTTCTCTTTTGCCGTCTTTCAAGGGTCTTCGCGCTCAGAAGCAGGCGCTGAATTACGGAGTACGTTTCGCCGGAGCCACCGTTCATTTCGTTACAGGAAATGTGGATGGAGGTCCAATAATTCTACAGGCTGTGGTTCCGGTTTATCAGGACGATACTGAAGAAATTTTATCGAGCAGAATTTTAAGGGAAGAACACAGGATTTATTCTGAAGCTATAGATCTTTTTGCCAAAAACAAATTAAAAATAAAAGAAGGGAAAGTATTTATAAAGGAAAAAAATGGATAATAAATTAAAAATAGGTCTGGCAGGGGCGGGAGCAGTAGCGCAGATTGGTTATTTACCGGTAATTGTAGAGAGAGAAGATCTCGTTCTCGAAGCTGTCTGTGAATCGAATAGTGAAAAAGTGGATATTATTTCCAGGATGTATAAAACAGAAAAGATATTCACAGATTACGAAAAAATGCTGCAGGATTCGGAGATAGACACGGTAATCATTGCTACTCCTAATTATCTGCATACGCCCATGGCTATTTCCGCGCTCGAATACGGGAAAAATGTTCTGTGTGAAATGCCTCTCGGTCTCGATGCTAAAGAAGTGAAAAACCTGGGAGAAATTGTAGATTCTTCCGGTTTAATCTTAATGCCCGCTTTCAACGGGAGGTTTAGACCCGATGTTGGGATATTGAAGGACCTTGTTTTCAACGGAGAATTAGGTAAACTTTCTTTTGCCAAGGCGGGATGGTTGAAATCGTTGCATGAAGAACATCTCGATGGGTGGAGAAAGGATCCTTTGAAATCGGGAGGGGGAGCTATTATGACCCTGGGAGTGCAAATTCTCGGCTATGTTACTCATCTTTTTGGCGCCAATGTTTCCTCGGTTGTCGCGGGATTTCATACTACCGATAAAATTGAGGATTCCGGAATAATGTTTTTGCGCTACAAAGACGGTAAATATCTTTTGCTTGAAGTTGGGTGGACTCTGCTTTTTGAAAAAGATTTCACTTATTTCAATCTTTATGGAACCGATGGAGTAGGACTTTTAAATCCTCTTAAGATAAAAAAATTGGAGAACAAAAGGGTTAAAGATATTACTCCCATCAATGTTCCCAAGCACCCGGTCAAAGATTCGTACCATGGTCTCATAGATTGTTTTGTGAAGGCTATCCGAGAAAAGCATCTAAAAGAGAATACCTGGAAAGACGCTTACAAAATTGCCAAAATAATAGATGCTGCTTACAGATCGGCAGAGGAGAAGAAAGAAATTCACCTCGATTGAGGGTTTTTCTTTACAATGTTGAATTTTATCAAGTGTTTTAAGAATCCTGTTTACAATTATATCCTGCCTGTTTTTGGAGGAATTTGTTTGACTCTTTCATTTCCTCCTTTTAATTTTTCCATCCTTGCCTGGATTTCTTTTATCCCTCTGTTTTATTCCCTTCGAGACGGTAAACATAACTTTTTAAAAGGTTTTATAATGGGTTTTGCTTTTTTTTCTACGCTTATCTACTGGATTCCTTTATCGGATGTAGAAAATACTGTTGTCCCTCAAGTTATTCTCGGGTCTTTTGTTTTGATGATATATCTTTCTTCTTTTTTCGGTCTTTCGGGTTTTTTATATAACAAATCAAATAAAAGAGGTATTGTGTATTTGTTCCCGATCGTTTTCTCAGGGCTGGAGTTCCTTCGAAGCCTTTCCTCGGTCTGGGGTTTTACCTGGGGATCGGTTGGTTTTTCTCAGAGCGGCTTAATTCATCTCGTACAGTTCGCCTCTATTGGAGGTTTGCCACTTGTTACTTTATGGGTTATTTATTTAAACATTTTTATATATTTGTTTTTTAGAAGTTTGAACGAAAAAAGGAAATACCGAATGATTTATCTGTTTCTGTTTATTTCTTTTCTTGGAATTCCCTTGTTGTATTCCTGGCAAGTACTTCGAAAAGATATATCGACCGACGAATACGGAACGGTAGGAGTAATACAACCGAATGTACTGCCGACCAATAAAAGAGAGGGTGGTTTTGAAAGATTACTCAGGATAAAAAATATTATTGAAGAAGCACCTCCTGCCGATTTATATGTTTTGCCGGAAACAGCATCCCCTTTTTCTGTTTCAAATGACTACGAAACGGAACTTTTTTTTAAGGCCCTTGCGAGGAAAAAAAATGCACCTATTATTACGGGAACTCTTGATTATAGAAGAAAAGAAGGGAAAATTATGTATTACAACGCGGCAGCGGTAGTTGATTCGTCCAGTATAAAAGGTATTTATAGGAAAGTATATCTCCTTCCCTTTGTAGAGCGTCTGCCTTTCGATGACGTAATCCCGGTTTTGAAGAGAGTTAATCTGGGACAGGGGCAGTATACACCGGGTGGAGATTTTACGGTTTTTAAAATCGGGGATTTTAAATTTTCCGTTTATATCTGCTATGAAGGTATTTTCCCACAGCTTCTGAGAAAGTTTGTGGAAAACGGAGCTGAAGTGCTTGTTAATATTACCGAAGATGGTTGGTTTGGTAGAACCAGCGGTCCTTACCAGCATGCTCAAATGGCGGCTTTTCAATCGATTATATTCAGAAGGGCGGTTGTGAGGTCCGCCAATACCGGTGTCTCTTTCATCTCGGATCCTTACGGTAGGATTTTAAAGAAAACCCGGATTTTTACCGCGGATTATATTGTGTGTGAGGTACCTCTTTTGAAATGCCAAACGGTTTACGCGAAAATCGGGAATATTTTTGGATGGGTTTTTTTTCTGGTTGTTTTATTGGTTTGGGCTGCAGAACCTGCCAAGAAATTTTTTACAAGGAAAAACCGGAAAGATACAAAGGATGTAACTATATAAATGAACAATAAAAGTATTAATTATAAACAATTGAAAACTTTGTGTTCTTTGGTGGGGACAAAATGATAAGAAAACAGAATTTCGAGAGTCTTCTCCGTAAAATCAAGCCTTTAGAAAAGATAAAAAAATACGCTGATAAAGCTAATAAAAAAGTTTATCTCGTGGGAGGAATGCTAAGGGACCTTCTGCTTGGTTTTGAAGTTGATGATATCGACATCGCGATAAGCGGTAAAGGTAAAGATTTCGCGAAGGCGCTCGGCAAATATTTCCGTTTAAAAAAGGATTTGAATGAGTTTAGAGTAACCAATCAGGATCTGAATATAGATGTGTTGGGTCTTGGCTCTACCGAGATTTTAGATGACCTCGGGAGGAGAGATTTTACCATAAACGCCATGGCATATAATCTTCTCGACAAACGTTTTATAGACCCCTTTAATGGTGTTAAAGATCTTGAGAACGGTATTATTAGGGCGGTGAGCAGAAGAAGTATAATGGAAGACAGTTGTAGAATTCTCAGGGGTTTGCGTTTCAGGGCTTATCTGGGTTTCCAGATCGAGGAAAACACCGCGAATTTATTTAAAGAGTATTCGGATAAGCTCTCCGAAGTTTCCCCTGAAAGGATACATTTTGAACTGACCGCATTATTTGGCGCCGACAAGACCCATCTGGCTATAGTTCCCGAAATTTTTGATAAAATATTTTCCGGGTTTTTAAAAATGAAAGAAATTAAAGGGGGAAAAATTACTGACAATCTTTTAGAACATTCGATACTTACTCTTGAAAAAATGGAAACCCTTTCTGAAGACTTCTCTATTTTTGGTTTCCACAAAAAGAAAATAGAAGCTTATTATTCGGGAAACAAGATGGGTCTTAAAATGTCTGCCCTGCTACATGATATAAAAAAGCCCGATGCTATGGAAATAAATGGGGACGAGGTTCATTTTTACGGACATGATAAAATGGCTTCTGATTGGTTTAAAAGAATCGGAAAAGTACTGAAGTTTTCCACCGAGGAGAGAGATTATATTTCTAAGTTAATTTTGCATCATATGTGGATTCATCTGCTTGCCGCCCAGGAGGAAATAACCGAGAGGGCAAAGAGAAGATTATGTTTTGAGTTGGGTTCAGATGTGATAGGTTTATCTTTGCTTTCGATCGCAGATCAGGCGGCCACAACAGGGAAAATAGACCCCCATTTGGTTGAAGTTTGTAAGAGAATTATTGATTATTATTTTTCGATGAAGGATGAAGTAACAGAACCTTTACTTAGAGGTAGAGATATTATTGAAAACTTTAATTTAAGACCGGGGCCGTTGTTTGGGGAGATTTTAAGTAAAGTACAAATGGCTTACGAAGAGGGAGAAATTAAAACAAAACAAGAAGCTCTTGAATTTGTCAGGAAATACCTTGAAGGTCTTGACATAAGAGAATGAAAAAGTATCTTGGAATAAACGAAAGGAGGAACTATCGAATGAAAATCAGGTTTATCGCAGCGACATTTATCCTTGTTTTATTTGTATTTGTTGTTGGCTGCAAAGAAGAAAACGGATTTACCCCACCCGAAGATGGAATGGTCACAAAAAAAATGGCTGAAAACTATGTTAAAGTTTCTGTTGCTCTCACTGATCTTGCCGAGAATGAAACAGTGAAACTGGCGGAATTCAAGAAGAAACATGAGATCTCTTCCGGGATGAGCGAACTTAGTGACGAAGAGTATAGAAAAGAAAATCCCACAGTTGTAGCTGCGTGGGACTCGGTACTGAAAGAATGGAACAGAAAAAAAGATTCTGTGCACGAGGAGCTCGGTATGTCGGAAGAAGAATGGGATTGGATAGCAGGGGCTATTATATCGCATAAAAACAAGGAAATGAGAGATTTTATCCGGGAAGAATTTGATAGAAGAAAAGGAGAAGAAGACTCGCTACAGACACAACCCACAGATAGTAACTGAACAGGTAAAGTTCCTTTTTTGTTATTACCCTGTAGAATATCCATAAAGCAAGGAGACCGGAGAGAAAAGCTGCCAGGGTTCCCGGAAGTAAGTTTAAAAAATTTTCTGCATTAGTACCAAGAATTTCAGGTATATTAATTATAAAAGCTCCCAGAAGAGCGGGAATAGCGAGGATGAATGAAAATTCGAATGCTTTTTCCCTCTTCACTCCTAAAAGCAACGCTGCGGCTACTGTGAATCCCGACCGTGAAATTCCGGGAGTCAAGGCCAGAGCCTGAGCGATTCCTATAATAAAAGCGGTTTTTAAATCAACCTCAGATTTGTTCTCTCTTGCCCTCCTGCTTATAAAAAGCATCACACCGGTTACAGAGAAAGTAAAAGTTACAAGCAGATAATTGTTAAACAGCATTTCCATTTCGTCTTTAAAAATCACACCCAGAATAGCAATAGGTATAGTTCCTACTATGACCGCGAGTATTTTTTCTTTTTTAGCGTAATCCCGGATTCTCTTTCGGAAAAATATAATTATCGCTAACAAAGTCGCGAAATGCAGAGTGACTTCCATTACTATGCCTTCGCCTTTGAAGCCGAGCCAGTATTTTAAGATAACCAGATGACCCGAACTGGATATGGGAAGAAACTCGGTTAACCCCTGGATGATTCCTAAGAATAATTGTTTCATTAATATTTGCTTAGAATAAGCGAGATAATACCGGGTATGATTAAACTTTTTAGTATTCTCTGTGTATTGCTGAACCAGACAGGAGTAGATCTCGCCCTTTTAATCATTATAAGGACAGGTAATACGATCCCGGAAATGGCGCAAGCTGCGAAAAGTTTGCCGAATATAAAAGAACTAAAAATTATCCATAAAATCAGAATCCACAATATAAAAACCACTAATTGACGGGTACGTCTTATCCCGAAGGCGACAGGGAAAGTTCGCAATCCCGCCTTTCTATCCCCTATAAGATCTTCCCCGTCTTTCAGAATTTCTCTCGGTAGACTTATCAAAAAAATCAGGGAAGAGGGCAGTATCGAGTTTTTTAAATTTAGGAAGGCAGCAGAGGCTAAAGCTCCGACTATTATGGTAAGAGAAAGCAATAAAGATACGGCTATATTTCCGATTAGAGGAAGCCTCTTAAGAAAGGGAGTGTATATAACAAGAGTAAATGTAGCCGCAAGACCGATTTTCAATAGATTAAAATCTATGATAGTCAGTAAAATGTTTCCTATAACAAAAAGAGAGCCTGAAATCAGTAACGCTTGTTTTTTATTAAGTTTTCCGGCCGGTATTAACCTCTCCGGTCTATTTACTTCATCTGTTTGAATGTCATAATAATCGTTTATCAGGTTTCCGGCTATGGTAATAATTACGACTGCTAAAGCGGCAAGATAGACGTGAATCCCGATTAAAGCCGGGGTAAGAAAACCTCCCAGAATCACAACTCCCCCGGCGGTTAATGCGTTTAAAATTCTCATTTCTTTAGCCACGCTCTGCTTTTACTTGCCCTATTAAGGGGTGAATAATATCTCTGTGCCCCGTGTTTATTGTTTTTCAATTCTTATGATACTTTCGAGCCTGCAGGGACATCTTCGTCGGGGCTGATAATCGAAATTTTATCGCCGCTGCTCGCGGCGAGAAGCATCCCTTCTGATTTAACTCCCCTTATTGTAGCAGGTTCTAAATTTGTTGTAACCACTATTCTCTTATTTATCAATTCTTCAGGAGAGTACTGCTGTTTTATTCCTGCTACTATGACGCGTTTTTCTCCTGTGTCGACGGTAAGTTTGTAAAGCTTGTCTGCTCCCTCAATATCTTCGACTTTTTCGATCATTCCTACTTTTAAACCCATCTGTGCGAAATCATCTATTGTAACGTGAGTCATTTTTAACCTCCTTAACTGTTTTTCTATGTCATCATCCTCGATTTTTTTGAAAAGCGGTTCGATTTCTCCGATTTTGTGATTTTCGGGTATTTCGATTTCCTTAAGGTGCCCCCATTCTTTTTCCTTTAGATTTAATAAAGAAAAAATTTTCTGCGCGCTAAAAGGTATAAAAAGTTTCCCTATTGTACCCAGCACATGAATTAAGTGAGAGCATAAGTAAATCGTGGTAGCCGTTCGTTCCGGATTTTTTTTTCTGCTTTCCCAGGGTTTCATTCGGTCGTAATACCTGTTACCAATTGTACTGGTTTCCATTAATAGTCTTATAGCCTTTCTAAAGTTAAATTTCGAAAGAGAATCATCGATTTTATCTATTAAAGAATTTACTTTCGATAGTAATTCTTTGTCTTTTCCGGAAAACTCTTCTGGTTTGGGTATTACGCCTTTATTATATTTGCCAATGAATTTGAGCGTCCTGTTTACGAAGTTCCCCAGATTATTTATAAGCTCCTGGTTAACCCTTTCCTGGAATTCTTTCCACTTGAATTCCGAATCTCTTGTTTCTGGCATTATGCTGCATAAGTAATATCTCAGGAAGTCGGGTTCAAAATCTTCAAGATATTCATGCAACCATATAGCCCAATTTCTGCTTGTGGAAATTTGTCTGCCTTCGAGATTCAAATATTCGTTTGCCGGTATTTCATCCGGCAGAGTAAATTTTTTCGTACCCATGATTATAGCTGGCCATATTATACCGTGAAAAACAATATTGTCCTTTCCGATAAAATGGATCAAAGTTGTTTTCGGATCCTGCCAGTAGTCTTTCCATCTATTCGGTTGTCCTATTTTCTCCGCCCATTCGACTGTTGAAGATATGTATCCGAGGGGTGCATCGAACCATACATAGAGGACTTTATCCTTTGGAGCCTCATCCAGGGGGACCGGTACACCCCAATTCAGGTCTCTTGTTATGGCTCGAGGACGAAGTCCCTCACTAAGCCAGCCTTTGAGGTAACTCTTTACCGTTTTTCTCCAGTTCTTTTTTTCTATCCAATCTTCCAATTGGTCCTGAAATTTATCGAGAAGAAGATACCAGTGTCTGGTTTCTTTTTTTATAGGTTTACTCCCGCATAATTTACATCTTGGATTTATCAGTTGATCCGCTTCCAGCCAGCTGCCGCATGAATCGCAGGAATCGCCCCTTGCTTCCTCAAATCCGCAGTAGGGACAGGTTCCTTCTACGTATCTGTCGGGAAGAAATTTCTTGCAATTTTCACAGTAAAATTCTTTGCTTGTTTTTGCTTCTATATAGCTATTTTCGTATAATTCGAGAAAAATTTTTTGAGATAAATCATGATGGATTTTTCTTGAAGTTCCCGAGAAATTGTCAAATTGGATTCCCATGTTATTCAGTGATTCTTTTATAATTTTATGATAACGATTTACCAATTCTTGTGGAGCAATTCCTTCCTTTTCCGCGGAAATGGTTATAGGTACTCCGTTTTCGTCCGTTCCGCAGATATAAATTACATCTTCTTTTTTTTCCCTTAAAAAACGGGTATAAATATCCGCGGGAAGGTAAACGCCGGCGAGGTGTCCTATGTGTACCGGTCCGTTCGCATAAGGTAAGGCTCCTGTTACTATTATTTTCCTTTTTTCTTTACTCTGATCCAAGAATTACCTTTTCTTTTGATTTCCTCAAAAGAGATTTCTTCCTGTGTTTCATCTGGGTTTGAAACGGTTACGATACCTGTCAACATATTTCTATGAAGAACCTGACTGTTTCCTTTATCCGTTTTTATTACCTCGTTTCTTTCAGGGAAATTTTTACTAATTTCCCTGTAAAAATCATGTTCGTACTGCAAACAGCAGAGCAATCTTCCGCATAGACCGGAAATTTTCGAAGGGCTGATGTAAATATCCTGTTCTCTCGCCGCCTCGAGTTTTACTCTTGGTTTTTCAGAAAGAAAAGTATTGCAGCAAAGAGGCTTTCCGCATAACCCCAATCCGCCTAAAAATCCGGCATAATCTCTGACTCCAATGTGACGCAATTCAATTATACAGTTAAACTTACTTTTTAAGTCCTTAACAAGTTCTCTGAAGTCTATTCTCTTGTCTGCAAGGAAATAGAATTTATATCTTTTACCATCCCATTCCTTATTGGTTCCCACCACTTTCATGTCAAGCTTATGTTCCTTTACTCTTTTTTTGCAGAAATCGAGCGCCTTTTCTTCGTCTTTTAAAATTTGATTTAATTTCTCTTTTTCGCTGTCATAAATGAGGTGAAGTACTTTTCCTTCCGGTTCCAGTTTATGACGTATTTCATCTCCAGCTTTTCCCGCGAAACGTTCGTTTTTTATTTCGCAAAGGATGTACTCTCCTTTTTTGAGTGTAAACTCGGATTCCATGGGATATTTTATGCCGTGAAATCGTACAAAATACAACATCAGAAATTTAACAAAAGGTAAAAGATTATTTTTTCTGCGTTAATATTCGAGTAGTAGTACCTGTATGAATTTTTCAAAAAACCGAGTGCACTCCAGGCTCTATTAAATGGGATTTCATTATTTTTGTATTTGTCTTCGATTTTTTTCTGTAAATATTGTAATAGAAATTCTATTTTCCATTCTTTTTTTATTATCTGGGACCAGTTATATAGACGTAATTTCGGGGGTAGAGAAAAAAATATTTTTTCTAATTTTTCTTCTAATTCCTTTTGGGAGTTCAAAAACAGGGTTTCCTCGATTCCTCTTCCGAAGCGTTCAAGGGATTCGTTTCTGAAAATTTCCTTCTGCAGCTCGACAGTTAAAGGGCTAAATCTTACCAGCTGGCTTCGGGATAAGATTGTTTCAGGCAGAAGTTTTTTTTCTGTAGTTATAAGAATAAAAATGACTTTCGACGGCGGTTCTTCGAGAATTTTCAAAAAAGCATTAAATCCTTCGTTTGTTATCCTGTCGGATTGGACAATTATAACGATTTTCCATTCGTTTTCCATTGGAGTAACGTATGTATAATCCTGCAATTTCCTTACCGTATCGATTGATATACTGCCTTTTTTCTGTCTGATTTTATAATATTCTTTATTTCTTCTCATATTCATTATTTCTTTTTTTTCAAAATCTTCAAATTCGGGAAGTACGACTAAAAGATCCGGGTGAGTATCTTTGAATACTTTATTTTTATCTTTAAGTATTTCTGCCGAAAAATTCAATGCCATGGATAGTTTTCCTACCCCGGGAGGTCCATAAAACAGAAAGGTGGATGGAAAATTCCCCTTCTTTAGTATGGAGGATAGAATTCTCTTGGGGATTTCCTGACCTTTTATTTCTTCCATATATCTATAAATTTATATAATTAAACGGATTAACCGCAACGCCATTTTTCCTTATTTCAAAGTGAAGGGTTGGGGTTTTTACAGAGCCGGTTTGTCCTACTTTACCTATAACATCGCCTGCCTGAACCTCTGTTCCGTCTTCCACTGTAGCGGAAGCGAGATGACTGTACAGGGTTACCAATCCTTCTCCATGTTGTATTAAAATTAACTTACCGTAACCAAGAAAATTGTCGCTGTAGACAACTTTACCCGGCGCCACTGCTTCTACATCGGTCCCCCAAGGTGTTTCTATATCTATTCCCCTGTTTATGGTTACTGTTCCGTATCTTTCCTCTATTTTTCTTCCGAAATATCCGGTTACAAAACCGTCTACAGGCAGTTTGATTATTTTTTCGGCAAAAAATTTGCTTCCCGGAGCTTTTTCCTGTTTGGAGAGACTTCTTATTAACTTTTCCAGGTCTTCCATCGCTTTTTCCATTTCTTTAGACATCGCCACGGCCTTTTTGCTCTCTCCTTCGATTTCGTTCAAATACTCGTTTTTTTCCTTTTTTGTCCTTGCTAACGCGATTTCTTGATTTTTTACCTCGTCTAATATTTCATCCAGAATTTTCGCTTTTCCTTCGATTCTTTCTTTTTGCAATTTAAGCCGTTCTTCTAACCGTTCTATTTCCTCAAGAACTCTTTTATCCTGATCCGCAATTATGGTAAGGAATTTTATTCTTTTGAGCGCGTCGGAAAAAGAATATGAGAGCAGTACAACTTCAATAGGATGCAAGGGTCCATGTATATATATTTCTTTAATCCTGTTGCTTAATACTTCTCTTTTTTCTTGAAGTCTATAATGTATTTCGTTCATAAGAAGTTCAATGTTCTTTTTTTCTTCATTTGTTATTTCCTTTTTTCTCTTAAGCGCATTAATGAGTTCGGTGTATAAGGTTATTTCTTTATCAAGTTCCTGGATATTTTTTAAAATACCGGTTTTTTCAAATCTCAACTCGGCTATTTTTTCTTTTTGTTCCTTTAGTTGTTGCCGGAGAATTTTTAATCTTTCTTCCGGAGATTTTACTTCAGCCGAAAGAAGCGCCAATAAAACAAGAAAACAACCCAAGATTTTACCCCAACAGTTTTCTGTCGGTTTTAAGAGAGCTTTCCGGTATTTTATTCTCTTTTTTAAACGATAAAAAGATTCTTTTCTTCAGGAGCAGAATAATACCGAAAAGGAAAACCAAAAAACTTCTTCTATTCATAATAGCCTAACCTTTTTACTTCTTCTTTTACTTTTCTCCAGTTTTTTCTAACTGCAACTCTGGTATTCATATATACCTGTCTTCCAAGGAATTTTTCAATGTTCTTACGCGCCTCGCTCACCACTTTTTTTAATTTTTGTCCTCCTTTTCCGATTATAATACCTTTCTGTGATTCTTTTTCAACAAAAATTTTTATGTCTATTATGTTATCTTCCATATTCTCCACTTTAACAGCTACAGCGTATGGTATTTCCTGAGAATATTCTTCAAGAACCTTTTCTCTCACGAATTCCTCGATGAAGAACCTCTCCGGTCTGTCGGATAAGTAATCCTCGGGATAAAATGGTTCTCCCTGGGGTAAGTATTCCTGAAGAGCAGGTATTATTTTATCGGCATTGTCACCCCGTAACGCAGAAATGGTGAAAACCTTAGTAAAAGATTTTAAATCAATATCTTGTATCAATTTACCGAGGTCGTCCTCTGAAATTAAATCGATCTTATTAACAATCATGAAAACCGGTTTATCTACTTTGGAAGGTAAGTCTATTTCTTTCGGGATTTCGCGATGATCTATCATCAGCATTATGACGTCAGAATCTTCTACGGCAAATTCGATTTGCTGCTGCATTGCCTTTTCCATTTCATTTCCGGGTTTAAATTGTCCCGGAGTATCCATAAAAATGATTTGATTCCGGTCTTCGGTCCATATCCCGAAGATTTTATTCCGCGTCGTTTGAGGTTTTGGGGTAACAATAGACAGACTACTGCCTGTAAGGCGATTCATTAAAGTAGACTTACCTACATTGGGTTTACCGATTATTGAAACATAACCTGCTTTCATATAAGCAAATATATCCCTGTAGCTTGTAAAGTCAAGGGAAGCGGAATTTCGGTTATTAAACCAAACCACAGATTGCACAAGATTATCACAAGAAATTGCACCGCAGAGACGCAGAGGACGCAAAGAAACAAAAAAATTATATAATGTTTTTTAAAACCCATGCTTCAACACCCGACGGAATAGAAGTCTTTATTCCGTAGGGCAGGCTGAGAACGCAGAGAACAAATCTTACTTAACCACTAAACGACTTAACTACTCAACAATTCAACCATTTAACGGATTCGAAGAATTTACTGTTTTGCTTTTACAACCATTATTTCTTTCGATGTCCAGGCAACAATTTCTCTTCCTCTGTGTAAAAGGGCGAAGACTTTTACTTTTATCTGGTCCACGCCTTCGGGAAGTTTACTCGCCTGAAACTCACGATTTAAAATAATCCTGCCTGCCGTTTGGGGGATAACTTTCCAGATGACTCCGTAATCAGCGGGTTTTTCATTTAGAATCAAAGGTATTTTGGTGCCTTCAATCACCTCCCGTGAAGAGAAAGTAAAATCAATGAATCCGGAAGCTGTTTTTACGTCTGTATCTCCATCGTATGAGGATGTATCTGCTATTAAAGACTTATTTTCGCCAATAATTACGAACGCTCTTGCCGGTCTGATGTTTATATTCGAGATTGGCTCAGCCATTAAAACTCCAGCCCCGAACCTTCTGGGGACAAAGGTACCATTGTTATTAACAGAGCCGAGATCTTCGGGTATTACTCTCCATCGTAAGGGTATTTTTTGGTCGCCTGAGACAGTGAATTGAAATTCGCTGTTAATATCTAAAAAGTGCTTAAAAGAGGGTGTAATTTCTAAGGGTTTAATTTTATCGGAGGCTATATAAACATCGGCGGAAACGACGCCTTTTCCGAACCTTTCTGGAATAACAGCTATAACTCTGCCTTTTGCGGGAATTTTTCCGGCGATAAAAGTACCGTCTTTTCTAATCTGTCCAACCCTCTCGGGTACTACTTTCCATGTGAGCGGAATATTTATATTGCCGAAGCCCTCCGCCTCGACCTTAAAATGTGCTATTTCTCCGGTTTTCAGGGTTACGGAGTTGGGAGTTATACGCAGTCCGGTTTCTCCGCTTGCAATCACGATGGCTCGTCCTCGGGTTCCGTTATCTTTGCCTACAATCACCGCTTTTCCCGGTACGCTTGCTCTGAATAAACCATTTGAATTTATTTCTCCTATATTGTCGCCTTCGACTCCCCAGGTAATTTTTTTATTACCTTTTGCTTCAAATTGTACTTTTTCTCCCACTTTTATTCTTACAAACCGCGGAGAAATCCTAATGTCATCTGCCGGTCCGCTTACTCTTATAAACGCCGTTTTTATTTCGCCGGTTGTAAGTCGTGCGATTACTCTTCCTCTGCCGCTGTTTTCGGCTGTAAAAACGCCGTTTCTGATATTTCCTATTTCGGAAGGTATACACTTCCATTCTTTAGCTTTTCCTCCGGTAATTGTGAACCTGATTTGTTCTCCGTTTTTTAAAACCGCGGCTGCGGGAGATATTTTCGCGGTTTCTCTACTTCCTATTTTAATATAGGCGTATCCGGTTTTTTGTTGTCCGTTTACAATGCTTCGGCATTTAAGAATACCTTTACCTTCTTTTTGTGCCACGAAAAAGTTTCCGCGAACCTGCCCGAGAGAATTAGGCACGACGCTAAACGAAAGGTTTCCCCTCATTGGTTTTCCTTCTTTATCCAGAATCTTAACTGTGAAGGGAATGTTTTCTCCTACTTTGCCTTCTATAGGATTCGGCGATATATGTAAGTCCAGAGACAGTAACAGGAATATCAGCATTATCCCTCCTTATAGAAAGTTATGTTTTTTTCTTCTTTTGTTTTAAGAGAAAGGAAATGCAGTCCTTCTTCCAGGGACGGTATGGAATCACTCCCGATAAAGATGATATTCGAATTTTTCTCTTTAATATAGTTTGTAATTTTTTCTCCGTCCAGGCTTATTTCTATTTCTTCTTCCGGATTTTCCAGTATAAGAACAATTTCAAAATCATTACCCACCACGGATCCCTCTTCAGGAAAGACGAAACGGGTTTCTTCAAAACCGCTTCCGGAACCTATTATGCCCGTAAAAGCATCTTCGGTGTAACTATAGGCTGGCTTTTTTATTTTGGGATCGGTTTTTGCAGCACGGGTAGCCTTTGCTGTACACATATCCATTTTTACTAACGGTCGAGATTCAGACTTTTCGGGAATGGACGGGGCTTGTCCCTCGATTTTTTCTCTTTCCGCATAGTTCCGGGTGCTTTCTAATGGAGAATATCCTTTGTCTTTTTTCGCTGAAGTGAAATCCGTTTTCTTATCCGGTAAAACAAATTTTACCTGCCCGGGCTCTTTCGAAACAGCTCTTAAAGCAGTTTCCTTTTTCTCTTCTTCGTTTTTTTTATGGACAGAAGGAAGCTTTTCTATTTCTGCTGTTTCGGGGGCTTCCGAAAGTGTTTTTTCCAAAGCCTTTTTAGGCTTTGGAACCGTAGGTATCCGGTCTATTTCTTCCATGTTGACCAGGACTGTCGAAACCACTATTATTACAGCCGCGGCGCTTACCGCCAGATATTTCCATCTTATTTTAAGTGTACTTATTATTTGCGGAGTTTCTTTTCTGGTTGTTTTCTTTAATATATTGTCGATCAAATTATCGGGGCATTGTATTTCTTCTTTTGAAGAATGCAGTTTTCCCACAAGTTTTTTTCTTTCTTCCAGTTTTTTCGCGCACTCTTCGCAGGATTCGAGGTGTTTCTTTAAAGCCTTAAGTTCTTTATCATCGAGAGCGTTGTCTACATATCCCTGGATTAATTCTTCAAATTTTCTATGGTCTTTCATGATTTCTCCTTAACCAATTCTTCTAATTTGGTAAGAGTTCTATGGAGGCGTGATCTTACCGTACCGATGGGTATTCCCAGAGTCCTGGCGATGGTTGAATAGTCGCAATCTTCATAGTATCTGAGCACGAGAACTTCCTGGTATTTTCTGGGTAGCTGATGGATCAATTTTTTTATTAGCTGGCGGTCAGATTTTTCAACCGTGAATTTCTCCGGATTGCCATTGCCTGCGAGGTTTTTTATTTCATCTATAGAGATTTTGCTGTTCTCACGCGCCTGTTGTCTTCTGTATTTAAAAACAGTATTAAGAGCTATCCTGTATAACCAGGTGTACACGGACGAATCTCCTCTAAAGGACGGGAATCCTCTCCAGGCGTTCATAAAAACATCCTGGGTAAGTTCTTTTGTTACTTCATAATTGTTCGTCATATTATAAATCATTTTATAAATCCTCGGGGTATTTTTTTTGACAATTTTTTCAAACATCTCTTTCCTCTGTTCATATTTTTTGTTCCCCCGTTTCTTCATTTGTTTATTTAGATACCAAATTTTCGATTTAGTTCCCTAAAAATCGTATTCATATATGATTCTAAGCAGATGTTCTTTATATCCGTTCTCTAAGTATGGGTAATAATTTATGTTTATATTTCCAAGGCTTCCCAGGTTTAATGTTCCGTCCATGCTGAAGTCGAAGCTTGTGTTTGAGCCGTTAAGATAAGAGAAAAATCCAATAGACAGCATATGTTTTGCATAATACCATGACAAATTCGATAAAATTCTTAAGGAATTTGTTTCTTCGAAATATGTTGTTTTTTCGGTCCCCAATGTGTTCTCTATTCGCAGGGAGCCTGAAATCAATTCGAATCCCCCTCCGATATAACTGTATTTTTCGTCAAAATATTCTGGGTATTTAGCCCACTGGTATTCCATAATAGGCGCGAAATATGAGGTTAGTTTCCATTTGAATGATTGAATAAGTGAGATTCCGGGATTTTCCTCTTCTTTATAAACGAGGTACTCGAAATAAGTCGAAAAAGAACCTATTTCGTATATCCCATTCGCGAATCCGGAAAGTCTGCCGGTGTAAAGATAAGGATTACCGGGCGTTAAATATCCCTCACTGACATTTCTTATGCCGGCTTCCAGACTGTTCAGATTAGATTCAAATATAACTTTTCCTTCAAAAGCGCTTCCTTCTGTTGTGGAATCGGCGTAAAGGTTGGGATTCCCTTTTGAAAAAGCCCCTTTTATTTTTAACGATAATGCTTTATTTAACCATAATCGGGTTTCTCCGGATAAAACAGTGGATTTTTGAGGATCTTCGAATGGGAAAATCATTATATTTGAAGTGTCATCTTCCCCGTAAAAAGCTGTTAAGCCTATATATAACGGGTCCTTTTCGAAAGATATTTTACCTCCTAAAAGCAATCTGGGATATTCCGCGAAAAGAGTATCATAATCTTCAGAGTATAGAATAATGGGAATTAAAGAAAAATTACCTATACCTATTTCGCCGCTTAAGCCATAACCGCCCGGAGAGTATATTGTCAATTCGTCCAGATAAGGCGAAATATAACCGGCTTCCAGATAATATTTCCCTTTTAAATAACTAAGATAAGGATACCAGTATACAGGATATTCGGGATCATGGTACAGGAAAAATCTCAAATAATTTTCGTTTTTATAAACAGAAAGGTCCAGCCCTGAAAGAATTTCGTTTTCTGTTGTATAAAAGGTATCCGTCGAATAGGAATTATAATTTCCTATAGATAAATTTCCTGTAAAAATGTAAGGGTTCTCTTCTGTTTTTTTGATTACTGTAAATGACCATTCTTCGGTTTCGTTTCCGGTTTCTACTTTTATTTTGTGTTTTCCTTCTGTGGCGTTATTAATTTCGGAGAAAAAATAATCGGATTGCACTTCCCCGGGAAGAGTTTCTCCATCTAAATAGATTTTGATAGATTGTTTTTCTACCGGTGGGTCGAGCAGAACAGTTATGTCGAATGGGATGGAAGTCGAGTCCCCCGGCGAAATTAAAAAAATAGTTGAAATAATTATTTCAAGCATAATTTAGTGCTATTTTATTGTTTTTTTTACGGTTGGTCAAGGGTGTTTATTATTTAAACCACGAAACACACGAAATACACTAAACCCCACTCCCTTAAAATTTGTGTTCAAAAATACACGAAAAAAACCAGGGGCAAGTTTTTTTGGAACTAAAATGCGTTTTTGTTATCTAATAATAAAAACAGGAGGGTAAAATGAGGAATAAAAATGTGTTCTTTTTATTTGTACTGATTCTGATTTTTGGTTGTGATGTTACTGAACCCACCGAACCGATCAGGGAATTAAGCTCAGCGGAAACGGAACTGATAGAAGCGGATAATTCTTTCGGGATTAAACTATTTAAAAGGCTTAACGCAGAAACGCCGGATTCGAATGTCTTTATCTCTCCTCTTTCGATTTCGATGGCTCTCGGTATGACCTATAACGGGGCCGCCGGGAGTACCGAAGAAGCGATGAGGACCACGCTTGAATTCGGTGATTTATCGATGGGTGAGATAAACGAATCCTATAAAAGCCTGATAGAATTATTGGAGGGAATAGATTCGGATGTGGAGTTTAATATAGCAAATTCTATCTGGTATAGAGATGACTATACCTTCGAGCAGGATTTTTTTGACAGGTGCGGTGAATATTTCGACGCGAGAGTGAGCGGCCTCGATTTCGGCAAGCCGCAGGAGGCAAAGGATACGATGGACAACTGGGTGGATGAAAATACAAATGGTAAAATCGAAGAAATTGTCGATTATGTCGACCCGATAAATGATGTGATGTTTCTGATAAACGCGATATATTTTAACGGTAACTGGACTTACCGTTTCGACGAGGAGGATACAGAAGACGGGACATTCTATCTTTTAGGGGGCGAAACAAAAGAGTGCAAGATGATGGAAATAAGAAGCCTTTTTAAGTATTTTGAAGATTCCCTTTTGCAGGCGATCGATATTCCGTATGGTGACGGGAATTATTCTATGACAGTAATCCTGCCGTATTATTGGAGAGACATTGATGCGTTTATTGCGGGATTGACACAGGAGAAGTGGGATGAATGGATGAATGGTTTTTCCGAAGATTCGGTTAATTTGTTTTTACCTAAACTTAAACTGGAATATAAAATAGATAAAAATTTGTTAACGGTTCTATCGGATATGGGGATGGAGATCGCTTTCGACCCGTTCGAAGCCGATTTTACCGGGATGTACGCTCCGGGGAACATATATATAAGCAGAATAATACACAAGACTTTTTTGGAAGTGGATGAAGAAGGTACGGAAGCCGCGGCAGCCACTGTTGTCGCGATGACGCTTGGGGCAGTCGAGGACATTTTTCCTACCGTACGCCTGAACAGACCGTTTATTTTCGCAATCAGGGAGAACCATTCCGGTACCATACTTTTCATGGGGAAGATTATCGAGCCTGTCTGGGATTGAAAAAAGACGAAAGAGAGTTTTAAGTTTGTTTGGAGAAATAAGCAAGGAGGAGAACATGAATTATAGGAATTTAGTTGGTGTAACGGTAATTTTTATGCTTGTTTCCTGCATGGTTTCCGAGGAACCGCTTGACAATTATGTGCATCTTGAATACAACGATTTCATGAAGCTTTCAAATGATGAAATCGCTGACAGTCTTGCAATAATATTGAATGTTGCACCCGTAACATATAATAAAGTCGTTTCTATCGGGATGTTCTTTTTCGATAATCTTAAATGGGCTATAGAAGAAGGTCATGAATATATTGCAGAGGATAGTGCGAAAATTATAGTTTGGGTAGACGAGGAAGAGAGTCCTTGTTATGTAACCTATGATTTTAAAAGGATTTGGTTTTGGTCTGGTGGAAATTGGACGTATGATGAAGACTCTGTTGTTCTGGAGTTTAAATCAAATCTTGAAAAGACCGGGGTAGATTTAAATTATCCATACGATTTAAGAATAAGTAAAAATGAGAATTTCGGCGCTCACTGGTACCGTTTACATATTAATCAAATTTATATCGATTCGGTTGTACACTTTCCGGTTTTTTATGGGGAATCAGATAGCGATATTAATAAGGTTTACCGTTTACTTGTTAGCAGATGGTATACTAATCTTGATGATATTACAGATACTTTATCAGAGCAGGCACTAAAGGATAAGGCAGGGGAGTATTTCGAAAATTCCGGAGAAGTTATCTCTATTTCGGATGAATTAGCAATTATGGGATATAAAATTGTCAAAGACAAACTCTGCAGAAAAATCGGGAGTGCTGTGATCGATGAATATGGCTCTGAACTTTATTTATATATTGATGTCCAGAATGGAGAAGTAATTAGAGAAGAAGCTTTGTATTTTGATTAATAGTAATATTGTTGATAGATTTTTAAAGCCGAGGAATAGTCCGGACAAAAGCTTTGGAACTAAACGAGAGGGGTTTACTCTAAAAAGTACGGAGGTCCGAAATGAGTAAAAGTAAATTGTTGTTTTTGTCAGTTGTTTTTGTTTTAATGCTTGTTATTGGGTGTGAAAACAATCCAACTGCCAACGATATTTCTCTCGATGAAGAAGCAATTCAGAATTACATATCAAATAATCCTGATTTTACCGGATATTTTGAGTTTGATAAATATTACGGAGAGGAAGATACTGTAAATCGATTAAGGACCATAACCGGTCCGCATACCTTGTGGTATAGAGAACGGCAGAATATAAACAGAGATATATTCATAAATATAGTAAATGACTCAGCCTTTGTTTCCTTCTGGAGTAGAGTTGATGGGATATTTCATATACTTGAAAAAGATACATCCGCGTCTCCGGATACCTTAATCGACCATCAAAAGGTTCTTGAAGATAACTCTTCTAATTATGCCGTATTTAAACGTTACCCCGGATTATCTTCTTACCGGGGATGGAGACTTGAAAGTTTGACCGGGATAGATGTAGATGGCAGAGATATCTCACTCGGTGATTGCGTAATTGTTTTTATCGATTCCCTCCGAATTAAATGTGAATCCTACACGGACACGTTATTTGCTACTCCCCACGTATTTTTCGAGAGAGAAAAACTACTTACTTTTGAAGGAGAGGAAGCAGTCACAATTACCCTTTATTCACATCGTCCTGACGTATATCCTATATATTCCTATCTGCATGCCAGTACTCTGGGAAGCTGGAAAAGATGGAAATTAGAGGAAACAGAACCCGGAGTATGGGAAGGGGATTGGGTGACTCCGCCAATTCCCGGAATTAGAACTATCGCATTCGACATTCTGGAAAAGAACACCATCGACGAAGAAGAGAGTGCGTATCTTTCCAACATCTGGTTATTCCCCTACAAAATCGAGTAAACTCTGACCTTTTCCGTTTCTTCTCAAAGGGGCAGTTTAAGCTGTCCCTTTGTTTTTAAATTACTTTTTTAAAAAAAATTCCCGACCCTTGACACTTAGACACAATTATGATAGGTTGTATAGATGAAATTTGAAGAATCGCTGAATAAACTCGAAGATATTGTTAAAAAATTAGAAGAAGGAGAGATTTCTCTTGAAGAATCTCTACCTTTGTTTGAAAAGGGCATAAAACTTCTGACCGAATTAAAAGAGTATCTGTCACAGGCGGAAACAAAGATAGAAAAATTGATAAAAGATAGTGAAGGTCAATTTAAAACCGATGAATATAGAGAATTATCTGACGACCTGGAAGAAGAAAGTTGATGATAAGTTAAACGAGTATCTTCCTTCGGAAGATGAGTATCCCCAATTGTTGCATAAAGCAATGCGGTATTCAGTTCTTTCCGGAGGGAAGAGAATAAGAGCAATTCTTATGATAACCACTTACTCTCTCTCGGGTGGGCGCAAATTAGATGATATTATGCCTGTTTCTTCGGCTGTCGAGTTTATTCATTCTTATTCGCTGATTCACGACGATTTACCCGCCATGGATGATGATGATTATAGAAGAGGAGTTTTAAGCTGTCACAAAAAATTTGGGGAAGCTATCGCCATATTGGCAGGTGATGCTCTTTTTTCACACGCTTTTTATCTGATTTCACATAGCGATATCGAAGCAGGACTGAAAGAAAAGACATTTAAAGCGCTAACGGAAGCTATTGGTAACAGGGGAATTATAGGGGGTCAGGTAGAGGATGTTTTATCTGATTCCAACAGAAAAGACCCGAAACTTCTAAGGTATATCCATTCTCATAAAACGGCTTCTTTCTTTTCGGCGGTTTGTGAGATGGGAGCGATTCTTGCAGAAGCCCCGATGGATAAAATTCTAGCTTCGAGAAGGGGAGGGCTTTTACTTGGTATGGCTTTTCAAATTCAGGATGATATTTTAGATGTAGAAGGCAAAAAAGAAGAAATGGGTAAAGAGGTAGAAAAAGATAAGGACAAACTGACATATCCACTGGTTTATGGAATTGATTTTTCAAAAACGATAGCGAAAAGATACAGTATGCTCGCGTTAAGAGAATTGAGTGTTTTTGACGATAAGGATAAAATATTTGAAGAGTTGTTAAACTTTTTGCTCGGGCGGAGAAATTAGAATGACCTCAAATTTATGGCATCTTTTTTTTCTTCCTTATTTAAGCGGCCTATCTTGCCAGTTAATAAAAATTTTTAACCATCGGTTAATGAAAAAGCGGTTTAAATTTACGTTCAAAAAGTTTTTGGAATTAGGCGGATTGCCGAGCGCTCATTCGGCGGCAACCGCAACCTTGACCACTTTAATGGCAATATATTATGGAATAAATTCACCTCTTTTTATACTCTCTTTGTTTCTTTCTTTTTTTATAGTTGGAGAAGCTTTTGTTGTACGAGGCGTTATAAGTCGGCATTCAGAATTAATAAGAAAATTGGCGGAGGCAACCGCGAAAAAGGGATTGCTTTCCGACAATTTTCCCGGAAGAATTGGTCATACACCATTTGAAGTAGCGATAGGAATAATTTTTGGGGTGTTTTTTGCCCTTGCGTTTATCGGTGTTTAAATGTTACTGGAAAAGATTGATTCTCCTGAAGATATAAAAGAATTATCAATAAGAGAACTTGAAACTCTCGCGACCGAGATGAGAAATAAAATAATAGAGGTTGTTTCAAAAAACGGTGGACACCTCGCACCCAACCTCGGGGCGGTCGAATTAACAATAGCTTTGTTGAAAGTATTCGATCCTCCTCGAGACAAAATAATCTGGGACGTTTCTCATCAGGCGTACGGTTATAAACTCCTAACGGGCAGGAGAGAGGGTCTCGAGACTATTCGTAAATTCGGAGGCTTAAGCGGTTTTTTGAATAGAGATGAATCTATCTACGACGCTTTCGGTGCCGGGCACGCAAGTACTTCTCTCTCGGCTGCCCTGGGTTTTGCTATAGCGAGAGATAAGAGAGGGGAAGACAAACATGTCGTTGCGGTTATCGGCGATGGAGCTTTGACGGGTGGTATGGCTTTAGAGGGTTTAAATCAGATAGGATATTTGAAAAAAGATATGTTGATAATTCTTAATGACAACAAAATGTCGATTGCCAAAAATGTAGGGGGTTTTAGAGAATATCTGACGCGTTTGCAATCGGCTGAAATTTATAATCTCATAATGGAAGATACCTGGAATCTTCTCGAAAAGTTGCCCGAAGGACTCAGTAAAAAAGCTGCCCGTGCGGCGGAAAAGTTGCATATTGGCTTAAAGAATTTGATCGTTCCTAACATTATATTTGAAGAGTTAGGTCTTTCCTATTACGGACCAATCGACGGACATAATATTAAAGAGTTGACTATGATACTTTCAAAATTAAAGAAAATAAAGAAAGCTAAACTCCTTCATATAATTACGGAAAAAGGTAAGGGATATGAGCCGGCGAGTAAAGATCCTACTCTTTTCCATGGGTTGGGACCTTTTGAATCCGAAACCGGCAAGGTTATAAAAAAGAAAGGTCCAAAAAAATACTCGGAAATTTTCGGGAGAACAGTCGCAAGTGAGGCTGAAAAAAACGAAAATATAATCGCGGTAACCGCAGCCATGCCTGAAGGCACCGGTCTTACGGAATTCAAAGAGAAATTTCCGGAAAGATTTTTTGACGTGGGGATAGCGGAACAGCACGCTGTAACTTTCGCCGCCGGACTTGCCGCGGAGGGCTTACGTCCTGTTTGTGCCATATATTCGACCTTCCTCCAGAGAGCGCTCGATCAGGTAATACATGACGTAGCTCTGCAGAGATTACCGGTAATTTTCTGTCTGGATAGAGCGGGTTTTACTCCCGGTGATGGACCCACACATCACGGCGTTTTCGATCTATCTTATTTAAGATTGGTCCCGAATATGTTGATAATGGTCCCACGTGATGAAGTGGAATTAAAAAGAATGTTTAAAACCGCTCTTCTTAACACCGACGGACCTTCGGTATTGCGTTATCCGAGGGGGCAATCCGTTGGAGTAAAAAATCCTGCCAGAATACAGCCGGTTCCTTTAAATAAAGCTGATATTTTGCGGAAAGGTAAAGATTTCCTTATATTGACTGTGGGACCTATAGTTTATGAGGTGCTCGAAGCTATCAAAGAATTAAAAAGGATTGATCCGACAATCGTCGACGCCAGGTTTGTTAAACCTCTTGATGAAGAAACAATTTTGAATCTTTCTTTAGAGAGCAAAAAGATAATAACTGTCGAAGCTAATACTGTAATCGGTGGTTTTGGCAGTGCCGTTTTAGAATTTCTTAATGAAAAATCTGTACAAAGGGAAGTTTTACGGATAGCTATCCCCGACCGTTTTATCGAACATGGAGAAAAAGATAAACTGTTTGAGTTGGTCAGGATGGACAGGAGAAATTTGAAAGAGAGAATTAGTAAATTTTTAAAATGAAAGAAAGAACCTTGAAAGACAATGTTAGGTTTTCCGGCGTTGGCGTTCATACCGGAAGAGAGTCAAAAGTCGTGCTCGAACCGGCAGAAGCAGACGGTATAGTATTTTTAAAAAATGGTGTGGAGATTTCCGGTACTCTGGACAATTTAAGGTCTTGCGAGAGAGAAGTTTCTCTCTCGAAGAATGGTGAAGAAGTGAGAAGTGTGGAACACTTGATGAGTGCTTTTTACGCCTGTGGAATTGATCACGTTAAAGTAAACGTCGAAGGTGATGAAATACCGGCTCTGGACGGAAGCGCGTACCCTTTTATTTCGGGGATCGAAAAAGTCGGCGTAGAAGAATTAACAAAAGAGAAAAAAATTTTTTATATTAATAACAACATTACTGTGGAGGCTAAAGGTTGTTTCGCTTACTGTAATCCGTTTAAGAATTTAAAAATCCATTATGTTATTTCTTATGACCATCCGTTACTCCGACACCAGGAATATGTTTTCAACGGGAAATCCAATTTTAAAGAAGATATAGCTATTTGTAGAACGTTCGGATTTCTTTCCTGGAAAGAAAAATTAAATAGAAAAGGTTTTGCGCTTGGAGCGTCCGAGGAAAACACTCTGGTTTATACGGAAGATGGATTGTTGAATGAGGATCGTTTTCCGGACGAAGCTGTAAAACACAAGATAGCAGATCTGATGGGTGAATTATACCTGATAAAACCTGTTCCGATCGGGGAATATTTCGTTTTTAGAGGAGGTCATTCACTGCATTTACGTTTAATAAAAGAAATTAAAAGGAGTAGAGATGAAATTCGATATTGAAAAAATACTCGAGTTTATGCCTCATAGATATCCTTTTTTGTTGATCGATAAAGTCGATGTCATAAATGAGGATGAGGCTATAGGCATAAAGAATGTAACTTATAACGAACCTTTTTTTATGGGACACTTTCCCGGAGATCCCATAATGCCAGGGGTTCTTATAATTGAATCGATGGCTCAGGCGGGAGGATTTCTGCTTTTCAATAAAATCGAAAATCCGGAAAAGGCAAATGTTTATTTTACAACTATTACTAAAGCAAAATTCAGAAAACCTGTTCGTCCGGGAGATGTTCTGGAACACAGGATAAAGCTTACGGGATTCAGGTCTAATTTTTGTAAATTAGAAGCTAAATCTTTTGTGGAAGGAGATCTGGTAGCTGAAAGTTTTTTATCGGCGGCTATTGTAGAACGGAAAGGGTTATAGTGCACGAAGATATTCACCCCGAAGCTAAAATAGCGGAAGATGTGAAAATCGGTTCGGGATGTTTGATCGAAAAAGACGTTATAATAGGAAAGGGGACGAGAATATCTAAAGGGGTTATCATCAAAAGCGGGGTCAGAATCGGAAAAAACAATGATATACATCCTTATGTAGCAATTGGTGGTACGCCTCAGGATACTAAACGCGAAAAAAAGACAGGTAAAATAATAATAGGGGATTCAAATACAATAAGAGAGTTTTCCACAGTCAATCTCCCTATCGGAGAAGAAAAGGAAACAAAAATCGGAAATAATAATTACTTCATGGCTTATTCTCACATTGGTCATAACTGCAAAATAGGGAACAACGTTCTTCTTGTAAATGGGGCAACGCTTGGAGGTTACACTGAAGTCGAAGATTTTGTTTATATATCGGCTTTTGTACCGGTCCATCAATGGGTAAGAATCGGTGCTTATTCATTGATAGGTGGTGGTTTTCGAATAATAAAAGATCTGGTTCCCTTTGCCATGGCTGCCGGTTCACCACTTCGAGTTGTTTCGTATAATTCTCGTGGTCTTCGGAGAAACGGGTTTTCACAGATGCGAATAGAAGAAATAAAAAAAGCTTTTCGCATACTGTTTAGATCGGGACTCAACACAAAGCAAGCTGTGGAAAAACTTGAGGATGATTCCAAAAATAATAGGGATGTTGAACGTATTATCGAGTTTATTAACAAATCCAGGAGAGGAATAATTAAATAGCTTCTTATAGTTGCTAAAATTCAAAAAGAAAAGAATATTAACCACAGAGGATACAGAGAAATGATTGTGTTAAAAAAGAAAAAAAGACTGAGAACACAGAGAGAAAAACAAATAAAAACTCTGTGCTCTCCATGGTAAAAAAAATCCGGGGTTGAAAAAGAGGAGCTATATGTGTTTTTCATTTTGCTTTTTAAACTTTAATATTTCATTTTTAGAGGGAACGAAATTAAATGAGATGCTTTTTAAAAAAAAATATGAGTGATACTCTACGTTAAAAATGAAGAATATTAACTCTATAATTGACCACACAAATTTGAAATGCGCCGCAAGCGAAAAAGATATTGTTAAATTATGCGAGGAAGCTCTGGAATATAATTTCAGAGGGGTTTGTGTAAATCCTATATGGATTTCTCTCGTTTCCGCTTTTTTAAAGAGCGCTTCTATAAAAATAATTTCCGTTTGTGATTTTCCTTTAGGTGCCTCATTAACTGTTGTTCGAAAAAAAGAAGCAGAAATGGTGATTGAAAATGGGGCAGAAGAAGTTGATATTGTAATGCAGATACCTCTTTTAAAAAGTAAAAGATATAGGGGAATAGAACGGGATTTAAAAGAAATCGCTAACGTTGTCCATCCCGAAGGAAAAATTAAAGTCATTATTGAAGCTCCGATCTTATCCCCTGAAGAAATATTGTCAGCGGTAAAAATTGCAGAAGATGCCGGTGCGGACTTTATTAAGTCCGGTACCGGCACAAATGGACCTGTAACGATTGCTCAAATAGAAAACATAAAAAAAGCGACGAAACTACCAATAAAGGCGGCGGGAGGAATAAAAAGTATGAAAAAGGTCGAAAAACTTTTAAATGCCGGAGCCTCGGTTTTCGGGAGTTCAAATTCTCTCGAGATAATTAAGATTAAAAACAGATGAAAAAAAGAGTTGGATTCATTCTTAGCTTTTTTATATCCATCGTTTTTTTGTTTTTGGCTTTTAAAAAAGTTGACGTAAAAGAAATAGGAGAATCATTACTGAAAGCGAATTTGTTATATTTTATGCTTACTATTTTTATCACATTTATCGCTTTCTTTCTTCGTGCGGTAAGATGGAAAATGCTTTTAAATCCTATAAAAAACTTCCGCCTGTCTGTAATTTTTAATGCCACCATGATAGGATTTATGTGTAACTACACGTTGCCTGCCAGATTAGGAGAAGTGGTAAGAGCATACCTCATAGGCAGCAGGGAAAATATCAGTAAGAGTGCGGCTTTCGCCACAATAATAGTGGAAAGAGTAATGGATGTTTTTACTTTATCTTTTTTTGCTGCTATTATCTTAGTCTTTTTTCCTGTGCCGATTTATTTAAGAAAAATAGGAGCTGCGATTGCTGTTTTAAATATTCTGGTTTTTGTACTTCTGGTATTTATACATAAAAAAAGCACAATATTCATCAGAATTGTCGAAAAACCATTATCGATATTTGGGGAAAAAGTAAAAGAGAAGATTAAAAAACTTATTCTCGCTTTTATAGAAGGGCTTAACATTCTTGAAAACCGCTTTAATTTTATTCTGGTAGTGCTGCTATCTTTTGTTGTTTGGGGTGTAACCGGTTTACATTTCTATGTTTTATTCTTTTCGTTCCCGATTACTCTGCCTCTCTATGCGGCTTTTCTGGATATGGTGGTTCTTACCTTTGGCATTATGATTCCTTCAACCTCAGGTTTTATCGGAACATTCCAGTTTTTCGTAAAAGAGGGATTGATGCTTTTTCATATTGATCCGAATATGGCTCTGAGTTATTCTATTCTGCTTTATTTTTCTCAATTCTTACTTGTGGTTGGTGTGGGATTGGTTTCCCTGTGGCTGTGGGGAATTAACTTTAAGAAATTAAAGACTAAGGCTTCTTCTTATAATTTGTTAGAGAAAAGACAAAAAGGATGATGGTGAACAACAAAGTCGCAATCGAGATATTCCTTCCTCTGATAAATGAATCCGGCTTAAAAACGAAATTTACTTTATGGCTTCCCTCCGGAACGGGTACAGCTTTAAAAGCCACAAAGGCTTTTATTATTTTTTCTTCTCTACCATCGATATAGGCTTTCCACCCGGGATAAAAGTGTTCACTTAAAAAAAGTATGGCTTTCCGGGTCGAATTTGTTTTTAATAGAATAGAATTCTCATTGTATTCAGTAATTTGTACGGAATCTTTCACTTCGGTTACATCCTTCCTGTCCGGAAAAGGTTTTTCGTCTAAAATTATTTTTTCCCTGTAATTAAAATTGCCGTTGTTGAGTAACTCAAAAACCTCGTTTTTATCCTTTGCAACCAGATAATTATAATAAAACTTTACTCTTGGTAAATAATTTTCCCTCTCAAGTAAAAATATTTTTCCTTCGTTTTCTGCCAATGTATATTTAACGTTATAAAGATCAAAACGAACGTTTTGATTAAGTGTTTCGGACATTATATTGAAATCCATTAGCTTGAGAGGCATAAGTCCCTGGAGAGTATAAAATTTATGTACACATCCTATATTTCTCGGGAAAACCAAACCCAGGTTCTTAATTCGCAGGTTAGTTCTATAATATTCCGATCCCTGTCTTGCAAAAAAACTTACCGGTTCACTTCTGATAAAGTAATCTTCCGGTTTGATGCTTCCCTCAAAAACTCCAAAGCAAGCCAGAAATAAATCAACAAAAACGAAAAGCGAAAGTACAATCGGCATACACTTAAGATTTTTTAGCTTCTCGAAATGAAAAAATATCAGCGCTGTAGACAATATAACAATTAAACTGATAAAAGAATATTCTCTCGCGATATTAAAACTTCTGTAACTATCAAAAGCTTCTCTGAATAATCCTGCGACAAATAAAAGTATAAAAAAAGCAAAAACAAGTAGCAAAATTAATATTTTTTTTGTTACTCTTTTTTCCACTGGATTTGTTAACATGTTTTTTATCCCGTAACCGGCAAGGATTATCATCGAAAAGTTAAAGATATAGATAAATCTTGCGGGGCACCTGAATTTATGAAAAACAGGTGTTAAATAAACCAGATAATAAGCAAAGCCGTATTTGCCGAGTGCGAACAATATGGAAAGCAACGCGGCTATAGCAAAAAAACCGATTTTGAAATTCCTGTCGCGTAGCAAGGCATTTACGGCAAAAACAAGCGGTAATATCCCGAGATATATCGCCATTTCCCAGGTCGAATAATAAGGCATCTTTATCCAGGAATCATTGACGAGAGGAGATGGATTCCCAAAAAACTTTGGTATAAGAATATTAATAAATCTCAACGGATGAAAAGAAACATCTGTGGCAAGATTATAATTCCATCCTACCGCTCTTGTTGCAATTTCCGTAAATTCTATAGAAGGTAGCAACTGAATGGCAAATAAACCGACACCGATGATAAACATAGTAATACTCTGTAATATTAAATAAAAGCTATTTTTAATATTTTTTTTAATAAAGACTTCTTTGATTACATGTGAAAGTATGTATAGGGAAACAAGAGAAAAACCCATAAGAGCAAAATGAGGAAAACCCGTGTATAGATTCAAAGCTATTACAATTCCTCCAAATACAGTGAAAAGCCAATTTTTTTTCTCAATTAGATGAAGGACAATCAAAAAAAGCAATGGCAGCCATATCATTGATTCCAAAACAACCGGCTGGACAGATCGGTAAACTAATTGAGGAAGCATGACATATATAAGAGAACAAAAGAAAGCTGAAAATTTATGGTTGAGTAATTTTTTCGTAAATAGAAACATAAAGATACCGCCTAAATAGACATGTATAATTGTTATCAATTGAAGCGCTCTTGAAGAGAGCATACCCTTGTAAATAAAAGGTGTTAAAAGTAAGTTAAACGGATAAAGTGTCGACGATTGAACATCGGCTTGAAAAACCGTTCCGCCAGTTAGGAATGGATTCCACAGAGGAAACACTCCTTTACTTAAAGAGCTTGCCGCCAAATGTCTATACGGATACCAGAGAAAAAGAGCATCATCCCAGAAAAAAGTTTTGCCTATTAATACTCTAAAGTAAAGAAATACTATTGGAGCAACCAGAAATAGCAGATACAGCCAATCGGGGTATTTTTCTGATTGCTTAAAAGTCAACTGATTTTCCATTTTAGATATAGAAGTCCCTTTATGGTGCGCAGGGTTTCCTTCAGGGGATTTACGCTTGTTTCTCCTCCTGTTCTGGGGTAATGTTTGACGGGAAAATCGACAATTTTAAACCCAAGTTTAGTTGCTTTAGCAAGAATTTCTGTTTCCACCATAAAATTCGAACTTTCTATTTTGATTTGCTTTAATTTTTCCTTTCTAAACAATTTAAACGCGCATTCAATATCTCCGGCTTTAATTCCCAGAAAAACTCTGGCGATAAGATTATAAATATCGGAAGCAAACTTTCTGAAAGGGGAGATAGACTTGTTTGTTCTAAAACCGGAAACAATATCGGCTTTATCTATCAGTTTCTTTAGACCTTTGATATCTTCTATGTTATACTGATTATCCGCGTCCGTATAAAAAATGTATTTCCCTTCCGCGTTTTTAAAGCCGGTATTTAAAGCTGCGGCTTTGCCTCTATTTGTTTTATGGGATATAAGAAAAACCTCTGAATTTTTATTCGTTAATCTTTTAACTATGTTTGACGTGTTGTCGTTACTCGCGTCATCTACTACGATGACCTCAAATCGTTTAAAGTATCTTTTGCCAACCTTCACAGACTCAGTGATGGCTTTTTCAATATTTTCCGCTTCGTTATATGCGGGGATTACTATGGATAGTTCGGGATTCTGCTCTCTTTTTCTTTTCATACAACCATAATATAAAAAATAGATTACTATGTCAAGATTTTAAATTATTATTATTAAAGTTCAATTGTGTTCGCTGATTTGCACCATGTTTAAAAGATAACGCATTTGGGGGACGCGCCTTGATACACTCACCACACCTGATGCAATCCACAGATTCCGGGACTAAGGTAAATTTATTGAAAATACCGTAGATGGCTCCCAGAGGGCAGGCGAAACGGCAAAAGGGTTTTTGATAAATATTGAAAGACATAAATATTACCACATCGCCATTTTGATAAGAAAAAAAACACCGATAAGAGTTCTGAGGGTGGAATACAATAAAAGCATTGGAGTGCCTCCTTCCATCCTTCTGCCGGGCACAATTTGCAAAATTATGGTTAGGTTATAAAAGTTTTTATCCTGTAAAGTATTTCCTGTAAAAATCCGAAAGTACAAATCCGTCCGGTATACTAATCTTCCCAGGAGTATTCCTAAAAATCCCGTAAAGCCTGATACGTAAATCGGAAAATTCCTGGCACCGGTAAAATTTTGCATAGACTCGAGAGGGCGCGAAAAACGGGGCGACTCGATTTTCTGTGGTTCGTTTTTTCGGGATACGCTGTGTTGTTTGCCTTTACGCAGTTAGCCGTAGAAAAGAAAAGTTATAAAAAAAAGAATTTTATTCAAATGTTTCTATCTTATATTTAAAAATCTTCTCAGTTTGCCCTCGTCAAAACCGACTACTTTGTGGTTTCCAAAAAGTATAACCGGAACTCCTGTCTGACCGGTTTTTCTTTTCAGTTCTTTCGCGGCTTCGGGATATCTCGATACATTTATTTCTTTGAATTTGATGCCGTGTTCTTTTAAAAATTTCTTTACCCGCATGCAATATGGGCAACTGGAGCTTGTATAAACTTTTATGGTCATTTTATTCCTTCAAGAAATTTATACGCTTCATGTCCGGCTATAGCACCGTCCCCGACGGAAGTTGCTATCTGTCGCAGAGGGGTGTTTCTTACGTCACCCGCGGCAAAAACCCCATTAACCGAGGTCCTCAAGCGTTCATCCGTAACGATAAAACCCCTATCGTCCAATTCTAAACTGTCTTTGATTAATTCGTTATTTGGGACTTCGCCGGCATAAATGAAAGCACCTTTTACCTCAAGTTTTTTTATTTCTCCGTTTGTTATATTTTTTATTTCTACGCTGTTTAACATTTTTTCTCCGCTAAAACCCACTACGCAATGAGAAACCAGCAGGTCTATTTTATCAGCTTCTTTTAACCTGTCTACAAGTATGGGCTCCGCTGTGGAGTGGTCGAGCAGTTCGACTATGGTTATATGTTTTGCGAACCTTGAAAGATAAAGAGACTCCTGAACCCCGGAATTTCCCGCCCCGATCACGGTAATATTTTCTCCTTCAAAAAAGGGTGCGTCGCAGGTTGCACAAAAAGAGATGCCTTTATGCGTGAACTCTTCTTCACCGGGCACGCCTAATTTCTTGGTGGAAGTACCTGTAGCCAGGATAATGCTATCGGAAGAATAAGCACCGCTGGAGGTTTCTATTAGAAAGGGCTTATCATTTAATTTTAATCCAATGACTTCTTCAGTTAGGATTTTGGCTCCGAATTTTTCGGCGTGTTTAGCATATAAAGATCCCAGTTTTTCTCCGGCTATTCCCTCCGCGAAACCAGGATAGTTCTCGATTTTTTCTACATTAACAACATATCCGCCGGGGACGACTTTTTCGAATACCGCGGTCTCTACTTTAGATCTGCCTAAATAGATAGCTGCGGCCAAACCGGCTGGTCCGCTGCCTATTATAGCCGCGGAATAATGTTTCTTTTTGCTGTCGTTACCGGTTTTTATAATAGAAAAATCCATTTATTCTAAAGCTTCCTTGATTTTGTCAAGAAACATCTTTGGTGGCATGTTTCCCACAAAACTTTTTTTATCGTTAACGATTATATGAGGTACACTCGAAACCTCGTATTTTATTGAGAGTTCCTGGAAATAATTGGCATCGACCATAGAAGCTTTTACGTTTTTATTTGCCAGAGAAAGCTGATGCGCGGTTCTGACAGCACCCGGGCAGTAAGGACAACTAAGGGTTATAAAGACTTTTATATCCACGGGTTCTTTAATTTCCTGTGAACCTTTTACAACATCTTCAGGCAACGAAAGGTTGTCTGAACCCATATCTTTTATTCCTTCTATCAGGGAAACAAATTCATGCCCCGCCGGAACTCCGTAAAAATTTATAAATCCGTTTCTTTCTGATTTTACTTTTATCGAGGGGCAAAGAGTTAACCCTTCAATTCTCATCCTATCCGAGTCACCACAATTTTCAACTGTAAGAGACAAATTATCATTAAGCGACGCAAGTTCTTCCAACAATTTAATCGTCTGTTTCGAATACTCGGATTCGTTTTTTTCTCTTTTTAAATAGAGGAGGTTGACTTCTCTTTTTAAGTTCTTGCCAAACTCTTCTTTCAAGTATTTCCTATCTTCTTCGCTTATTAAACTCATTTTCCCTCCTATTTGTCGAAAATATATATGTAGGGTTAAAAGTCAAGAGGTAACGTTGTAATTACCTCAAATTCGGGGTTTCGGATTTAGAATATAGGATTTAGCGGAAAAATAAAGTCGAAAAGCTGGCAGTAAAAATTAGAATAAAAACAGAAACTTTGCGTTTTTTACGGCTTTGTTAGCAGGTTGTAATATCGAACGTTAAAAACAAAAAATAAATTTTTTTATCTGTGCTTTCAGTGTTCCCGTGTACCTGTGTGGAGAAGTTTATTTATTGTTGATTTTATCCGCGATTTTTTTCAAAGCCTTTGTGGCGGAAGAATCGGGAAAATTCTCAACGTAAAGTATTCCTTGATCCGCTGCTTTAACTATTTCCGGATCTATAGGAATTGCTCCTAAAAACGGTATTCCCATTTTTTTTGCGAGCTTTTCGCCTCCGCCTATTTTGAATAAGGGAATTTCTTTTCCGCAATAAGGACATATAAGACCGCTCATGTTTTCCACTATACCGAGTAATTCCAGATTCAATTTGCGGGCAAAATCTATAGATTTTTTCACATCCAGGATTGAAATTTCCTGGGGAGTCGTTACTATGATAGCGCTGCTCGCGGGTACCAGTTGCGCCATTGATAGCGGTTCATCCCCCGTGCCTGGGGGGGAGTCGACAATCAGCCAGTCGAGTTTGCCCCAATTAATATCCTTAAGAAACTGCCTAATTACTTTCATTTTTAAAGGTCCTCTCCAGATTACAGCCTGGTTTTCTTCTGGCAGCAAAAACGCCATGGAAACAAGCTTGAGATTTTCCGATATTCGAACCGGCTCGATTCTGTTTTCTCCGGGACTTTGAAGTCTTTCTTTATCTACACCTAACATCTTGGGAAGATTAGGTCCATGGATATCAATGTCCAGCAAACCTATTTTTTTGCCCTTTTCGGCTAAAGCCAGCGCTAAATTGCTGGCGACTGTGCTCTTACCAACACCGCCTTTGCCGCTAATTACCATTACAACTTTATTTATTTCACCTAAATTCTTTTTTATCGCTTCGTTTTGGTCACCTATATCCGTGTTTTGCATTTGATCTCCTTGTTAAACGTTGTTTTTATTTTTGCTGCTTTTTATCAAGTGATAATTTTATTTTCGTTCCGCATCCCGAACCAATGAAATTTTTTCCCCATGCTTCTTTGAATAATTCTGTTGCTTTTTCGCCTGTGCAATGTGAAGGAGCAATTTTTTTAACTTTCAAACTTTTTAATTCACTTACGATTTTTTTAATTGTACTTTCAGATGAAGAATAAAGATGGAATCCTCCGAGAATCATATAGATATTTTTCTTAAAATAATTGTTAACAAAACTCGCAATATTCACTATTCCCGGGTGAGAGCAACCGGTGAGCACGACAAGACCTTCCGGTGTATCGATGATGAGAGATTGTTCCTTTATTGATGTCCCTAATTCTCCGGTCGACCAAACGTTTTCGCATATCTTTAGAGGGTCCTTTACGGTTACTATTTTTCCTGTTTTGCTCTTTACGTTGTTTTTAAAATCATCAGGGAAAGAGGCAGGAAGGTAAACTGTGACCTTATTGTTTTTTTTAAGGAAAGAGTAAAGACCTCCTACATGGTCGTAATGAATATGCGATAAAATCACTAACTCGACTCTCGCAGGATCGATTTTTAGTTTTTCCATGTTAGACAAAAGAATAGAGCCATCACCACCGGTGTCGAACATTATAGTTTTTTCAACCCCTTCAATAAAAAAAGATATACCCCAGGCTGTTTTCAAGTTTTCGTTAAACGGAACGTTATTATAGATCCCGGTTATAGTAATTTCCTTTGCGCTGCCCAAATGTGAGAATGCGCAAAACAGTGTGAAAACCATTATAGTTTTAAATATTTTATACATTTCTTTAAACTCCTCTAAAATTAACTATAAACTTATAATCGCTTTTGTCAATGGAATCCCCTTGACATAATTTGATTATTAATTATTCTTACAAACAAGCAAAAGGAGGCTAAATGAACAGAATTACTCTAAGAATTCTCGATGTACTTATAATTATTGCCTTTTTGGGTTTATTGTATATTTTAATTGAACCACAGTATAAAAACGCGAAAATAGTCGCCAAAGAAAGAAAATTACAATCAAATATGTATACTGTCAGAGCCGCAATAGAAAGGTATAGAGCCTTTAATATGGAAAAGATCCCCTATTCATTAGATACGATATATTCACAAATCGAAGTTCTTGAAGTTCCGTTAAATCCTTACACGGAGAATAAAATGGGGCTATCCGATCTAAATAAATTCTTATACGATGTTCCCTCTCAAATCGAAAGTACCGATACCAGCGGTTATCATGCGGATTTGCGGGGAAATCCGGGAGAAATAATGATCGGTTTTTTAATAGACGTTGCAAAAGAAGATACAATAGCCAGAAGTTACGGTATGATAGGATTTAATGGAGAAGGCAAACCGCTTACGATAACAGAAGGAGAAAAAGTCAGAATAGTAGTGATCGAAGAATAAGTGTAAATGTTTGGAACTTTTAAATCCTGAAGTTTTAGAAAAAATCAGAACCCTGAATCTCAGGGCAAAAATAATAGTTAAGGGTTTTTTAACCGGTTTACATGAAAGTCCGTATCATGGTTTTTCTCTGGAATTTAAACAACATCGCCCATACTATCAGGGAGACCCTATTAATAGAATTAACTGGAAATTGTACGCTAGAACCGAGCGGTTTTATTTAAAGAAGTATCGAGCTGAGACGAACTTGTCCGCGTTTTTGCTGTTGGATAAAAGTAATTCTATGAATTTCGGGAAAGAAATTTCTAAATTTTATTACGCCCGTACACTTGCAGCTTCTCTTGCTTATTTATTGCTCCAGCAGAATGATTCAGTGGGGTTGGTTCTTTTTGATTCCGAAATAGAATCTTTTATACCCGCAAGAAGCCAGACAAATCATCTAAAGCATTTATTGGGGGCTCTTAGCAGAAATGAACCATCGGGGAAAACTTCTATTTCCAATGTAATTTTTCAATTGCTCCCTTTAATTAAAAAAAGAAGTCTTTTCATCTTGTTTTCCGATTTACTTGAAGAACCGGAAAAAGTTATTAAAAATATTAATGTAATGAAAGCGAAAAAGCATGAGATTATTGTTTTTCACATTCTCGACAGAGAAGAACTGGATTTTTCTTTTCGCGGCGAATCTATGTTTAAAGATATGGAGGATTCGAAAACCGTTCAGGTAGATCCTGAAAACCTGCGAGGTATATATAGAAGTAAGTTAGATCGATTTCTTTCAACCTACAGGAACGGTTTCGCCCCTTCACGTGTCGATTATTTTCAGGTGGTCACTGATGTTCCATATGATAGAGTGCTTACGGAATACCTGGAAAAGAGGAAGAGACTTTCATGAGTTTTTCCTCCTTTTTCTTGCTCCTGCCTCTTATAGCGGTGCCGATAATAATGCATTTTATATCGAGAAAGCAGCTTAAAAGAACTGATTTCCCTACACTGCTTTTTTTCGTGAAAAGTGAAATGAGACTTGTCAGATGGTTTCGTCTTAAAGAGCTTCTTTTGTTGATAACCCGCGTTTTTTTATTGTTGTTGTTAATTTTAGCCGCTGCGAATTTAAAAATACCTTTTAAATTTTTCGACCGAGCTGAAGTTTTGATTGTAGATGGATCGCCCTCTATGGAGAAATTCGAAATGGGACGGAAGAACGCTTTTATTGTACCGACAATCTCGGGCATCCCTCGATTTTCATATTATCTGAAAAAGCATCCGGTTGGTGTTCTAATCACAGATGTTCAAAGAAATGGTTTTTCAGAAATAATCAAAAAAGGGGGAAAATTTCCTGGAATAAGAGTTAAAAGGGAGAATTTCCCTGCGGGTAATATGGGCATTGTAGCCGCTTCCTCGAGTCCGGCTTTTGAAGGAGAGGAATTTGTTGTAAATTTTAAGATTTTAAACGAATACAAAAAGAATAAGAAAACCATTTTGTTATTAAAGGCGAGCGACAGGATAATAAAAGAAGAAAATGTAATTCTAAAAGTTGGAGATAATTTAATGTCTTTCGATATAAAGTTACCGAAAGGAATATTTGCTTTTTCTCTGGAGCTTGAAGATAAAGAGGGGTTTCTTTTTGATAATAAATTTTATTTTGTGGTAAACGTGCATGAGAAAAGAAATATTTATGTCCTGTCGGATAGTTTTTCGGCGCGTCTAATGGCAGCTCTTTCTCATTCTTATTTTAGAGTAAAATGGGGCAGAGAACTCGCTGATGTAAATGGGGATTTTTTTTTCGCGTGCGACATGAGTGAAAAGGATATCTCCGGTTTACTTCAAAGTACGGTTCCCGGTATTGTTTGCGTGCAAGGAAAAACAAATACTTTGATTTCCAATAAAATTTCCAATAAAATTTCAACTGTTATAGAAAGATCTGTTTTTGATAAATTGTTATGTCCGGAGGGCTTGAGCGAGATTCCGGTGAGATATAATTGTCTTATAACTGAAGGGACGGAATTTTTATATTTTGAAAACGGTGATCCATTTCTTAATAGAATAAAAAACCATTTAATTCTACCGATTTCACTCGAGAAAAATGATTTGTCGCTGCATCCTGTTTTTATACCTTTTCTTTTTGGTTTGATTAACTTTTTATCTGATGAGATGATTCATAGCAGTAATATTAGAATGGATGAAGAGATAATAATAGAAAGCTCTTTTAAGCCAGGTATAATAGCCCCTGAAGGCATTACGTATGAGCCGACTCGAGTTGGACAAAACATTTATGTGTTTACAGAAACAAAAGAATGCGGATTTTACAAGATAACCGATGGGAAAACAGTCAAAGGACTTGTGGCTGTAAATACACATCCAACCGAGTCTAAAATCGAAAGCCTTTCTGAGGAGGAAATTATATTTGTATTCGGAAAACAAAACCTTTTTAACGGAGTCAACTTTTTTCTTGTTATAGCTTTTCTATGTTTTGTTTTATCTGTTTTCCTGGAAAGGAAAATTTTTAGAATCAAATAAAGAATATATTTCTTTTTCTATTTCTTTTTCTATCGAACTTTCAAGGTCGTCTCTTTCTGCCTTTCCTTTGTTTTTTTCGTCCTTGAGCCGTGCGCTTTCTAAAAGAAGATAATGCAATGGAGTGTCTATTGTTTTCTGGGTATTTCTGCATTTGGACAGTATATCAATTTCGGCTTTTTCTAAAGAAAGAAGTTCTAACGCGGCCTCCGTGCCTGTTTCTCTTGCAGTTTTGGCTCCTATCAGAGAACCGTCTGAAAAATATAAAAATCCTTTGTTGCCTTCGTAATCGATTTCTAAGGTGCAGGTTTTGGATTCAATTTCTATAAGCTGTAAAAAGGAAGGTAAAGAAAATCCTCTGACGTGTCCTTCTGTTTCAGAGTTAAGGCCTTCTAATATTTTGCCTTCGAGGTCCTTTATGTCGAAAGGTTTTTCAAGGTAGAGAAAAGCGTTCAGTTTCTTGAGCCGCTCTTCGATCTGAGGCGTACCAAAAGATGTCATTACAATTACCGGAATACCCGGGTGTTTCTTGCTCATATACGCGAGCAACTCGAGACCATCCATTACAGGCATACCTATATCCGTTACAACCAGATCGATTTCATTGGAATTAAGTGTGTCCGCCGCTTCTTTTCCGTTCTCGGCAATGTGCACTTTTAGCCTGTCCCTGTGACTACCACAAAGATAAGATTTAATCGTCTCCAGCGTCGGCTTGAAATCGTCGACAATCAAAACTTCTTTCATAACTAAAAATGTGGTGCAAAAATTGTTCCAGAATTAAGGACTTGAAAACCAAATACATAGAAATTAAGACCGTGTAAATTTTGTAAAAATTCAATTATATTAGTATATAATTTTTTACGTGAGTTGCATGTATGTGTTTTTGCGTTAAATTAAGAATCATGTTTTCCGTGAAGTGTTTATTTGTGATATTTATTTTTTTGTCGGTTGGCGGTGGAGAGTGGCCGCTTCCTGAAAGAAAAGGGCTGACTTCATCTTTCGGAGAGTGGAGGGATAGTCATCTCCACGCGGGCATCGATCTTCCTGTAAATGGAATAGGAGAAGTGATTTACTCTGTTTGCGATGGCTGGGTAATGAGGGTCAGAACTTCTCCATGGGGTTACGGAAAAGCGGTTTATGTTAAGAACGGCAGAGGAGAAATTTTCGTTTACGCCCATCTCAATTCTTTTTCTAAAGAATTGGATAAGAAGGTCAGAAAAGAACAGTTAAGAAGATTGTCTTACGCAGTAGATATGTGGTTTAAGGAAGGAGAAATCCCAGTTGAGAAAGGAGAGGTAATTGCTTACGCCGGACGTTCAGGGTGTTCTGCGCCTCACCTGCATTTTGAATTAAGAGACAAAAATAATTGTCCTGTCGACCCTTTTGTTCGTGGTTTTGATGTTGCGGACACTATCCCTCCGGTCATTAAGGCGATCCGGTTTGTTCCTCTTGATGAATTCTCGATGGTTTCCGGTTCTCATCTGGGGAAAGTTTTCGAAGTTGTCACAGACACCGTTTCCGTTTTTGTCCAGGGTGTGGCAGGCATATCGATAGAAACCGAGGATAGGGTAAACAACAGGTCGGGTCGTCTCGGTCCAAAAACAATCAGATTATATAAAAACGATTTATTAATAAGAACCGAATTTATAGATAGGTTTTCCTACTCGAACTATACCGATTCCCGGTTCCTTTTTGACTTTGCGTACAGGATAAAAACAGGGAGAAAATTCAGAAGATTGTTTACTGTCCCGGGAAATGGTTTCCGTTTTTACAGGGGTGGGGATGGGATTATAACAGAAAACGATACAGGCAGTTATTCGATTGAGGTTTATGATGGATCAGGGAACATGAGTTCTCTGTTTGTCAATTTGCTGGATTCTTCGGGAAGAAAGAATGTCAACTCGAGCGATTCGCTCTACGAGAAAATACTTTTCGAAACAAACGGGTTTCAGATTTTCGGTAAATGGTATAATTTGAAGGCAACCAGGGAATTTTTAAAATCGGGCGATTCGTTGGCTATATGGAATTTTACAAAGAAAAAGTTTCTAAATTTGGAATCTCCTGACGGCAAATGCAAAATACTTTTAAACGAGGGAGAAACAATCAACACGAAGTTGATAGCTATCAGGACAAAATCCGGGGAAGAAAACATGTGGAGTTGGGAACCATCCATACCCTTTCAAAGGAAAGTTAAAATTAAAGTAAAGATTCCCCCTGACAAAAAATTCGTTTCTTTCTATGAAAAAAACGGTTCACAGTGGAGTTTTTGTTCTTCGAAAAAAGAAGGCGCTTATCTGGTAGGTTTTATAGGTCATCTGGGCACCTTTTCTTTGATTGAAGATTCTTTGGCCCCTGTTGTTTCTTTATCTAAAAAATATTTTTCTTCAAAAGTTCCGCTGAGGATTAACGTGTGGGATCCTTTGTCGGGCGTGGACTTCTATTCTATAAAAACTTTCATCGATGATAAGCAAACCGTTTTCAGGTATGATCCTCAGAGAAAAAGATTGATTTTTGAATATCCGGAGGAGATATCGAAGGGCAAACACAAATTGGTGCTTACGTTAAGTGATAAGCAGGGAAACAAAACCTCCGGGGAGTGGAAGATTGTCAAGAAGTAACCATGGAGGATACGGAGAAAAATTATGTTGTTTTTCCCAATCTCGATTAGAAATTGTAGGAGCGGCTTCCCAGCCGCGATAAGAAATTGTAGGAGAGGTTTCCTCGTCCTGTGGAATAGGGGTTCATCAGGTAACAGATTCTATTCCACGGGACAAGCCGCGATAATCGGGACAGGGATGTCCCTCCTACAAGAAAAAAGGTAAGGATAGCAATCTGAGAAAATCTGCGTGCTATTAAAAATTTAGGGGAGGAGTGGTGAGGAACCATTAACGATTTACGATTCACCATTCACTAAAAACCGGAGGATAAATGAGGAAAATATGGATATTAATTAGTTTGATAATTGTTTTGTTGATGTTTACGGGATGTAGCATAGAGACGACTTATTGGCAGAATTGGGAAGCTCCCAATTGGACAAGCGATGGGAAGATAGTATTTCTTGAAGACGAGGGAGAACAAAAGATAAATAGTTGGGGCAATATGGTTGGTGGAAGTCAAACAATTACGCTTTACGAGATAGATGAAGATGGAAATAATTTGCAGCAGATAAGAGAAATAATATCCTGTGACTTTGAAAGTGGTAGCGTCCTGGGCCCTATATCTACTTCGAGTGTCGGAGATTGGGTGGTTTTAAGCATGGAAGACTGGAGAAGAGGAGACCATTATCCTGTCATGTATACGGTTAAAAGAGATGGAGATTCTCTTTCGGAGATAGGAAGCGGAAGAAATCCCGATTTTTCACCCGATGCATCACAGATTGTTTATGAGAAACCAAATGAAGGTATATGGATAATGGATAGGGATGGAGGGAATGATCATCAGATAATTGCGGATGGTAAGGATCCAGCTTGGTCTCCAGATGGTAAAAGGATAGCATTTTATAAGGATTACAAGGGTTTATTAGTTTCCAATACAAGCGGAAGTGTAATAGATTCCTTCAATTTTCGCCACTATCCTGATTGGGGTCCACCAGATTCAAACGCCTTAGTAGCAACACATTATGGTCTTGACAGAGGAGTAATTATATATATAGAAACGCATAATGAAGACACAACAGGGATCCTCAGTGGAGAATGGCCAATCAAGTGGTCTCCCTATGGGGCTCTTTTTATATGTAATAAAACCATTTATCAGAGAAATGGAGCTGAGATTTTTAGTCTTGTACCTTAAGGAGGGAATATGATGCAAAAAATTCTATTAAAATTATTTATCTTGTTTATAGTTTCAATAAACGTATTAGCAGAACCTTACAAACCGTATCCGGTAATTTTCGTACACGGTCTCGGCTCCAGTTCGGGCGCTTGGGGTGCGCCTACACGTCTCAGAAGTGACTCTATACCTGAGGATTCGCTGGTATCAGGGCACACCTACAAACATTTCCTTGATTATATGGATCCTTATGCGATTGTGTGGGATGAATTTGACTCAACTTATACACATCCAGGAGGAACTCCGGGACATCCTAACCCTGATCCCGCTTACCCCAACAAAACCTTTCTCGAGGTGATTAATTTCAATTATAATCGTGGGAGTATTGATAGAGATACCGAATATGACAGTCCTGATTATAAGGGGCAGGGAGATGAGTTGTGGCACAGGATAAAAGAAGTTCTTGATGAGTATTATGGAGAAGGACAATGGGAAGATAACAGAAACGCGAAAGTGATTCTCGTTGGACATTCTATGGGAGCATTAGCTACAAGGCAGGCTATAAAAGAAGATGTGATTTATCATGATTCCCTACTTGTTCCTCATCTCGATAAAGTTATAACAATGGGTTCTCCTTTATCTGGTTCTATCTGGCCAACCCAGTTCCTGAGATTTCCTTTTGGAAATACTTTGTTCGTATGGCATCCGATTTCACAGCTAAACCAGTCAGTTGTGAAGAAATTAAGAAATTTATTCCATTGGGCAAGCCCCGTAGGGAAAGATGACTGTATCGGGGTGTGATTTGTTGTCACTTAATTTATTTGATGTGTTAGTACGTGAGTGTGTTGGTGGGTAAAAAACAGCCCAACCGACAAACAGATTGACAGTAAAAATCTTTGCGTTTTTTGTGTCTCTGCGGTGCAATTTTCTTGTGATAATCAGTGTAATCTCCTGATTCTTGTTTGGAGTTTTGGAGTGGCTCTTGACAACCAAATTATTTTATGTATCCTAAATTCAAACGGAGGATAGATGTTAACAGTTGAAAAAATTGGCGGAGTTTCGATGTCGAAATTCCACGATGTGCTGAAAAACATAATTATTGGTAATCGTAGGAAAGGGAACTACTACAATCGGATTTTTGTCGTCTCCGCTTACGAAAACGTGACCAATTGGCTCTTAGAACATAAGAAAACCGGTGAACCCGGAGTTTATTCGGAATTTGTGGCTCAAGGAAAATGCGATAAGGCCATGGAAGGTGTTCTTGATAAACTGCTGAAAATAAACAGGTGTTTTGTCGATATCGGGTTGGATCTCGATGTGGCTGACAGTTTTATAAAAAACAGGATTCTTGAAGCTAAAAATTATCTTCATAGCATGGCTAATGTTTTAGCTTCCGGTTACCTTGAAAGGGAGAGTATTTTGCTCGCGGCGCGAGAAGTTTTAGCTTCAATCGGTGAAACCCATTCGGCTTTCAACACAGCAAATATTCTTCAGCATAATAATATTAATTCCACTTTTGTTGATTTATGTGGCTTTGAAGATTCAGAGTTGCTGAGTATTGATCAGAGAATACATAAGAAACTAAAAGAAATAAATTTTTCCGGAACCCTGGCTGTTGTTACCGGATATACGAAAGGAACGGAAGGGATTATGAGAGAATTTGATAGAGGGTATTCGGAAATCACTTTCAGCAAGGTCGCAGTCGAGGTGGGAGCTACGGAAGCCGTAATTCATAAGGGATTTCACCTTTCATCCGCCGATCCAAAAGTGGTGGGAGAAGATAAAGCAATTCCCGTTGGATATACGAACTTCAATGTGGCGGATCAACTCGCGGATATAGGGATGGAAGCCATCCATCCTAAAGCGGCTAAACTTCTTGAATTGGCAGGAATACACATCAGAATAAAAAATACTTTTGAACCCGAACACGAAGGAACACTTATTTCTAAAGACTATGTAGGAGAAAAATCAAGGGTGGAAGTAATTTCCGGAAGCGATAAAGTTGTTGCTCTGGAAGTTCACGATCCTTTAATGGTAGGTGAGGTTGGAGCTGACCTTGAATTGATGAAAATATTTAAGAAATGTGGAATAAGTTACATTTTGAAGGCAACTGATGCTAATAGCATATCGATGGTAATATGGGAGAAGGATTGGAGCAAAGAATTGGAAAAAGAGTTGAAAGAGAAATATTATAGAATTACAGCTAAGAGAGCAGCAGTTCTTTGTGTGGTTGGTAGCAACATAGCGAATCCTGGGATTCTTGAAAAAACAACTAAATTGTTAGCAAAGGAAAAGATTAATGTTGAATGCGTTTCGCAGTCAATGCAGCAGGTTAATATGCAGTTTGTTATTCAGAGGAAGGATTACAAAAGAGCTGTTGTTGCTTTGAATGATGCTCTTTGCGTTGAAGCGGAACTTGCGAAGTGATGTTTAAATCGGAAGAACTTTTTGATTGAAAAAAAGAGGAGATTGCTGTAAATGTCTGAAATAAAAAACATCGGAATTATAACAAGTGGAGGAGATTGCGGCGGTCTAAACGCCGTTGTACGCGGAGCAGCTTTCATGACTATGGCAAACGGGGTTTCAGCCTACGTTATTCCAAACGGTTACGCAGGATTGTATAATCTTATAGATATGGAGAAATTAGCCAGGTTGGATGAAAGGAGGGTTGATACGATAAATTCGACTCTTGCAGGTTCGGAAGCCGGACATTCCAGGGTAAAGATAAAAAAAATAAAGGATGAGAATAAATACAAAAGAATCAAAGAAGGGCTTAAAAAATTCAAAATAGGTGGTCTGGTTATTTCCGGCGGAGATGACACGGGCAGCGTGGTGGTAGATCTTGCGAATCAGGGTATCCCGTGTGTCCACGCTCCCAAAACAATGGATCTCGATCTTCAAACTTATTCCGTTGGAGCGGATTCGGCTATCAGCAGAGTTTCCAGTTTTGTATCAGATCTCAAAACTACAGGACAGAGTCACAACAGAGTAATGGTGATTGAAGTGTTTGGAAGGTACGCCGGGCATACTGCATTTAGAGGAGGTGTAGGCGCTGACGCGGATTGTATTTTGGTTCCGGAAATACCGGTAGATTTCGATGTCGTATATAAGCATATGAAAAAGAATTTTATGAGAAGGATAATCGATAGCGATGTAAATGCGGGTACCTATTCGATTGTTGTAGCGGAAGGTATGAAGAACGCATCCGGAGAGGAATTGATCGACGAAACCGTCGGAGTCGACGCTTTCGGACACAAAAAATTAGCCGGGGCAGGCAGATATGTTCGGAAACAACTGGAAAATAGACTGAAAGCAGACCCTGAAATAAAAAAATTCATGAAGGAACAGGGAATGTTCGTTCCCGAATTGTACGAGGTTCCTGAAGTCCGTGATGTTAAACCGGAGCATCTTGTCCGTTCCGGAAAATCTTCGGCTTTCGATGTAAACTTCGGGATGGAAGCCGGAGCCGGAGCTGTGGTTCTCTTGCTTAACGGATTGAGCGGAGTAACCGTTCAGGATGTCAAGAAAGGAAAAATAAGGTATCTTCCCACGGATAAAGCGATAAAAGAGCGGAGTGTGGATCTTGAGATGGTTTCTTTTTACGAGAATCTCGGATTTTGCTTTGGGAGAAATCCCGATAGACGTAAGGCGGAATTTGAAGAAAATAAAGGGGTGGTAGAACGCCATCTTTAGATTGTAAAAAATAACAGAGGAGAAGAAGAAAACACCAAAAATAATCGTATACTCGACTCCTCCCTGTCCTTATTATAATTCAGGTCAAGGATTATTTGGATAATAAAGGTGTTGAAATCGAGTAAAAGGATGTTTCGAAGGATAGAGCCGCTGTCAGAATAATGATTGAAAAGTCCGGAGAAATAGGTGCTCCTCAAATTGATATAAATTGAACTATCATAGCCGGTTCCAACATAGACGTGATAGATGAAAAGTTAAGGAGGGGAAATGGCGATCTTTGAAGAAAAAGAGATTTTTAAGTTTGCTATAAGAATTGAAGAAAACGGTGAAAAATTTTATCGTTTTGCTTGCAATCTGACGGACAATGAGGAAACAAAAAAAATGTTTAATTATCTTGCGGATGAAGAAGTAAAACATAAGAAAACTTTTACCCGTCTTCTTTCCGAAATAACCAAGGACGTCTCTTTTGAGAATTACTCTGATGAGTATTTTGATTATCTGAAGTGTTATGTCGATAATGTGATTTTTACTGAGGAACAATTGGAAAAACAACAGAAAGAGGTAAAAGATGTTCTTTCTGCCATTAAATTCGCAATGCAAAAGGAGTTAGATTCAGTTCTTTATTATCACGAGGTTGAGAAATTTATACCTGCCAACCAGAAAAGTTTGATAGAAGAGATAATCGCCGAAGAACGAAAACATTACTCGAAATTATCGGAGATGAAAAAAAACCTTAAATGATTTGATAAAAAAAAGAGGTTCTTTTTCCTTAAAAATTATCGTCTTAGGCTCTGGAAGTTGTGTTCCTTCTCATAAAAGATATCCCGCTTCCTATTTTTTTTACCCGTTTAACTCAAATGAAAACTGGCTTGTCGATATAGGCGAGGGAGCTCTTTTTCGACTGTCGGAAGCTGGTTTATCTTACAAGGAAATAGACAGGATATTTGTAAGCCACACCCACCCCGATCACATCGGAGCGCTTGTATCATTACTGCTTGCTTTAAATTACACTCCCGGCTTTAAACGGGAAAAACCTTTATATATATACGGTCCCGAAGACGTCGGCGAATATCTTCAAATGCATCTAAAATTTGCTCCTTATTTGAAGAGTAGTTTTCCGATGGAGTTTATTCCGGTCTTACCGGACCATAAAATGGAAATCAAAAACTGTTTATTGGAGACGAAAAAAATGAAGCATTTTAACCCGACTCTGGGCTATAGATGGGATTTCGGAAGGTGTGCTGTGGTTTATGGAGCTGACGGCGGTTTTTCGAAAACTCTGATTCAACTTGCTTACGACGCGGATTTTTTGATTCTGGAGAGTTCTTACCCTGCAGAGAAACCTGTGACCGGCCACCTAACAACAAAGGAGGCGGGGGAGATCGCAAGAGAAGCAAGAGCTAAGCGATTGATGCTAACCCACTTTTATCCTGAAGTTGCGGAGATGGATGTTGGAGACATAAAAAAAGAAGTAAAATTATCCGGTTACGAAGGAGAAATTATCGCGGCAAAGGATTTAATGACACTACAGGTATAAATTTATGAAGGTGTTCGATGTGAAATTGAATGTTATTAAAATTAAACGCCTTCGCCCGAGGTGGCTATTTCTATCAATTCGTCCAGTTTTTTCTCAAGGTTGGCGGGTAATCCGCGGATACCCTTCTCCAGGAAACCTCTTATCAAAAGAGCTCTCGAGGTTTCTTCGTCGAGTCCTCGCGACATGAGGTAATTAAGCTGCTCTCCGGCGATTTTACCAATTGAAGCCTCATGCGAAAGTTCTGTATCCATAATATTCGCTTTTAACTCGGGTATTGTATAGACCGAACTTTTATCATCGAGAAGCAAGCCGTTACATTCAGTATGTCCTCTTGTGTCTTTTTCGTTACCTTCAATGTAAGCTCTGGAGATAACACGACTACTTTTCAGCGCGATTCTGCTTATTATTTCGCAGTTAGCTCCTTTACCATTTAAAATCCCCCTGGTTCCCATATCAATCGTAGAACCGGATTTTCCATATATAACAGAGCTGAATTTACCCACAGCCCCGTCAGAGAAGTAGGCTACCGGGTTGCTCTGGATTTTCTTTACCCGGGTTAAAGCAATATAATTCGAAGTGAAAACGGCATCTTTCCCAACATCTGTAGCCGTTCTCGGATATACTACAGTTTCCGCCCCCCAATCGTGAATCATGGTATAAGTAAGTTCCGCTTTTTCCCGAATAAACATCTCGGTAATGGCGATATGATTTCCCATGGTTACCAGATTGCCTGTGGCGCAGCCGTTTATAATATTTAACTCTGAAAGCGGTTCAAGAACGATAATATTGTGAAGCACCTGTTTGAATCCCTGATTATGAAGAAAAAAACAGGATTGAAAAGGTGCTTCAATTTTGGCTCCTTCTTTAACGTATATAAAACTACCGAGTAACTCTTTCTGAGTTGAAACTTCTCTGGTGTACTCATCCTGTTCTCTTTTTACAAGAGAAAACATCAGACTCTTTACCCAGTCATATACTTCGACAGCGAAAGAAATGGGCATTACAATAAGGTCTTCTTCATTCGATGAAGACTCTGCGGTGTTATTGTCGGCGATAAGAAAAGATCCGGATCTTTTTGTTTTCCCTGTTATGTCAAAGCCAACCCGGGTCAGGTTCGCAATCTCTGCTTCTAAATTTTTGTCAAGTTTTTTCACCTGTTCGAGATTCCTTAATACATCTTACAAAACCGTATTTTTTTACCTGATCAAAAATATCGAGAGGAGAGCCAAAACACTTGACTTTACCGTTCACAATAACATATCCCTTGTCGGCATGTAACTCTTCAAGAATCATTCCCGAATGAGTGACAATTATACCGCTGTTTTTTCTTTCTCTTATAAGTTTATCTTTTTGCAGTAGTTTTCTGATAATACTCACCATCAATTTTATGTTGTCTACATCTACGCCCGAATCGGGCTCATCAAGCATGACGAGTTGCGGATTCTGGGCTACAAGTTGCAAAAGCTCATTTTTTCTTCTTTCCCCCCCGGAAAACCCAACATTGATTTCTCTCTCTAAATAATTTTCCATCCCTGCTTTTCTGGCAACTTCCTCGGGGGCTTTTTCATCCGAAACCATAGCTTTTAAAAGAACTCTGAGAGAAACGCCTTCCACTACAGGAGGATGTTGAAAGGCGAGTCCTATACCGGCTTTTGCTCTTGCCGTAAGATTCCAATCAAGAATCGAATTACCCCTGAAAAGTATATCCCCTTCTACGACTTTATATTCCGGTAATCCCATAATGGCGTTTACCAGTGTGGTTTTTCCCGAACCGTTCGGACCAAAAACGATGTGAGTTTCTCCTTCCTTCACCGTCATGTCGAGTCCCTGAAGAAGACACTTACCCCCGACTTCAACACCGAGCCTTTTAACTTCTAACAAAACACCCTTATCTTCAGAATCAGACATATTGTTAATTTTAGCGTAAAAGGAATGGTTGTCAAGAGCCGACCGCAACCTCCAATAGGAACCACAGGACTACACTGATTATCACAAGAAAATTGCACCGCAGAGACACAAAGAACGCAAAGATTTTTACTGTCAATCTGTTTGTCGGGTGGGCTGTTTTTTACCCATCAACACCACTCACGTACTAACACATCAATTAAATTAAGCGATAACAAATCCTATTCCGATACAGCAATCATTCCTTCCGGGACAGGCTCAATAGAATAGAAGTTCTTGCGAAATATTTTCCCATTCCACAGGACAGACAAAGAAGTGGAGTTGACTTGACTTTTCATAATAAAACTACTATAATTTTTAATAATATAGGGGATATATTAAAAAAATGAAAAGATGTCTCGTGTTATTTATAGTGTTTTCTTTTTTTTGTACAACAGTTACACTCCCGGCTATTTTTGCTAATAGCACCAGAACGATAAAAACAGGTATTTATGAAAATGAACCCAAGATATTCACAGATAATGAAAAACCTTCCGGTTTCTGGGTGGAACTTTTAAACCATATAGCTTTACGAGAAAATTGGAATATCGAGTGGGTACATGGTACCTGGAATGAATGCCTGCAAAGATTGGAGGAAGGTAAAATAGATTTGATGCCGGATGTTGCCTATACAAAGGTGAGAGCAAAAAAATATGCTTTTCAGAACGAAACGGTTTTTATCAGCTGGGCGAGAGTCTATGTGCCGGTAGGTTCGGGGATTCAATCTTTTCTCGATCTTAATGGTAAAAGAATAGCGGTCTTAAAAGGCAGTGTTAATTATATAGGAATAGATGGGGTAAAGGAATTAACAGAAAAATTCGGGATCGAATGTATTTTCGTAGAAACAGATAATTATAACGACGTGTTTAAACTATTGGAAAAAAAAGAAGCTGACGCGGGTGTTGTGAACAAAAATTTTGGCAACTTAAACGAAAAGGAATATAAAGTTAAAAGAACTGCCGTAGTTTTCCAGCCGGCGGATTTAAGATTTGCTTTTTCGAAAAAAACCGCTTTAACGCCTCTTTTGATTACAAGAACAGACCATAACATTAAAGAGATGAAGGCTAATAAGGGTTCGATATATTATAATTTATTGGAAAAACATTTTGAGGGACCGATTACTAAGAAACTTGTAATGCCCTCCTGGGTAAAGGAAACTATGTTCACAATCTGCGGTTTATTATTTTTTCTTTTGATGGTATCGATAGCATCCGGAATTCAGATCAAGAGAAAGACAAAACAGCTCAAAGAAAGCGAGGAGAGATACAAAACTTTGTTTGAAAATTCCCCGGAAGGTATACTTGTAGCCGAAGTTAAAAGTAAACGATTTTTATATGCCAACCCTGCGATATGTGATATGTTGGGATATTCTAAGGAGGAATTGCAACAAATGGGGGCATATGATATCTATCCGAAAGACTCGGTGAAAGATGTGGTTTCCGATTTCGAGGCTCAGGCGCGCGGGGAGAAAACTTTAGTTCCGCTTGTTCCCTGTTTACGAAAAGATGGTACAACAATATATACCGATATAGCTACAACTAAGATGAATATACAGGACAGGGAGTGCAACGTGGGTTTCTTTACGGACAAAACAGATTATAAAAAAGCCGAAGAAGAAAAAGAAAAAATAAATTTACAGTTACTACAGGCACAGAAGATGGAATCTGTGGGTAGGTTGGCGGGAACAATCGCTCATGATTTTAATAACCTCCTGACAGCGATAATCGGCTACGGCAGTCTCCTCCGGGATGAAATTCCGCCCGGTGATTCTAAACGAGAGATGGTAGAAGAGATTCTTTTTGCTGCAAATCAGGCGGCAAGACTCACAGGTCAGCTTCTTACCTTTAGTCGGAAAAGTTCGACAGAACTCGAAGTGATGGACTTTAATTCCGTAGTAAAGGAAGTTAAAGGTATGATCGACCGCTTGATCGGAGAAAATATCGTTTTTTCGAGTGATATCGCGAAAGGTTCAATAAAAATCAAGGGAGATACCACTCAAATAAAACAGGTGATTTTAAACTTGATTGTTAACGCGCGGGACGCGATGCCCAGGGGTGGAGAATTATACATAAAGACAGAAAAAATTGCTATTGAAGATAGAGAAACCGATAGAATAACTTATTCTTACCCGGGAGAATTTGTTTGTTTAACAGTTTTGGACACGGGCGAGGGAATGAGTAAGGATAAGCTGGCGAAAGTATTTGACCCATTCTACACAACAAAAGAAAAGGGAACCGGGCTCGGTTTGTCAGTGGCCCACGAAATTATAAAGAAGCATAATGGTTGGATAAACGTGGAAAGTGAAGTTTCTAAAGGATCCACATTTAAAGTTTACCTTCCTTTGTGTTATGAAGAAAAAGAAACGAAAAGTAACGAAGTTATTTCTGTCGAAAAATTACGTGGAAAAGGAGAAACGATACTTGTCGTGGAAGACGAAGAGATTACGCGAGCGTTCATTTTGAAAGTTCTAAGGGAAAACGGATATTTCGTATTAGAGGCTGAGTGCCTCGAAGAGGCTAATGAGATTTACGAAGAAAATAAAGATAGGATAAAAATGGTTTTTAGCGACGTTGTTTTGTCGGACGGAAGTGGTTTGGCATTTGTCGAAAAACTTACCTCTAAAAACGAGAAACTTAAAGTTCTTCTAAGCAGTGGTTATATGGGTAATAAGGCTGAGATTTTACGTGTTGCCGGAAATAAATTTAACTTTTTAGAAAAACCATACGATGTTTCCCGACTATTGAAAAAAATTAAAGAAATTTTGTCTTGATTATTCTTTTCCCGTCCAGCAGTATGTGCAAAAATTGTTTTCGTCAAGACCGGTTGCTTTTAACATGTCTTCTAATCGCTGGTATTTAAGTGAGCTTACATTCAGGTCCTTTTCCATTTCCTTTATCATTAGGGAATATTGCCTGGAATCAGGATCGAGGTAAGGTTCGACATTTTCAATGTGTTTTCCGTGTATTTTTTTGATTATTCTTCTGGCGAATAATTCGTCTATTTTTCTCGTGGAGAAAAGATATTTGCATGGAAACATAAGAGCAGGACAGGCGGTTCTCACATGTATTTCTTTTGCTCCTGCATTCCAGAGTTTAACAAGAAGATAGTTTTTTAATTGGGTCCCCCTTACAATCGAATCTTCGGTTATTATGAGCCTCTGGTTTTTAATCAGAGATTCCGCGGTTATCTGTTTCATTAACGCTACTAAATCTCTTCTCTCCTGAGTCGGGGGAACATAACTTCTTGCCCACCCCGGAGTATATTTAAGCAGAGGTGTTTTTACAGGCATTCCCGATTCGTACGAATAGCCAAATGAGTAAGCTGTGCCTGAATCCGCTATTCCCGTGACAAGATCGGCGTCTGTGTTATCATTGCGCGCCATTAGTCTTCCGGAATCCTCTCTGAACTCTTCTACGTTTTTACCTTCGTATTCCGAAGCGGGGAATCCGGTATAAACGTAGAGAAAAGCGCATAGACGCAGGTCTTTGCCGGCTTCTTTTAACACTTCTGTTTTGTTCTCGGTCAAGAGCATTACTTCTCCGGGACCGAGAAATTTTTTTGTGGTAAACCCCAGGTTTTTATACGAACAGGTCTCCGAAACCACAATTTTAGCGCCCTTTTTTTCTCCTAAAACAAGAGGAGTTCTTCCGTATTTATCTCTTGCCGCATACAGCCCTTCTTTTCCTAAAAGAAGCAAGGACATGGAACCGTCGATACGCGACCGCATATATTTTATTCCATCGATCAGATTTTTTCCTTTGTTAATCAAATTTGCCACCAGTTCTATTTGGTTTGGGCAACCGTTTACCGTTTCGGAAAATATAGTGCCTTCAGAGGTTAATTCGTTTGCGAGTTCGATTTGGTTGTTAATGAAACCTGTGCCGCAGATAGAGTATTCTCCGAATTTTAGTCTGAGAATAAGAGGTTGGGTATCCCTGTCGCTTATTACTCCGATACCACAGTGACCTTCCATAAGCGCATAGTCGATATCTTCTAAAAATCTTGTTTTGAATTGCGCTTTTTCTATCGTGTGTATTTTTTTCTGCAGCTTTTTCCCGTCGAAGATTGCCAGCCCGCCGTATGAGGTTCCGAGATGAGAATGATAATCGGTCGCGTAAAAAAGGTCTTCCTTGCATTCTTTTTTTGTAACAATACCAACGATTCCGCCCATTTTTTTGTTTTCCTCTCTTTTAGCATTAAAATGAATTTTTATTCAGCTATATTCAATAATATACAAGAGCTTATTATTTTTGCAAGTACAAAAAATTTGCCGCAAAGTTACAAAATTTTTAATTCGCAATGTTGGAAACAAACTCCAAAGCTACTTTTAATTCGGGGTTTGTCCCGTGGAAAGCAGGTAAAAGATGGCAAAAGCAACAATTCCAACCCATGAAAGACTAAAAAACAGCCCAATCATTCGTTAGAGTCATGTCACAGGGATATTAATCGTGCGAAAAACTCGATATGGACCTTTGCGGATATCCGTTCTGTATTAAAAAGAGAACTGATTACAAATTTCGGCTTTGGAAAGTATTGATGTCTATGTCGAAGATTCGGTGTATTTAACGATAGAAGGGAATACTAACGGCGAATTCTCTTCAAAGCTTCATTTAAAAGTTTTATAGCGCAGAATTTTCCGCACATCGAACAGGTCTCCTCGAATTCAGGAGTCGTTTTATATCTTATTTCCTCGGCTTTTTTAGCGTCTATGACCAGTTTAAATTGCGTTTTCCAGTCCATTTTTTTTCTCGCGAGTGAAATTTCTCTATCCCAATCTTTCGCACCAGGAATACCCTTTGCTATATCACCCGCATGAGCGGCTATTCGTGCTGCAATTACACCTTTTTCGACATCTTCCAGGTCGGGTATCCCGAGGTGCTCTGAAGGTGTAACGTAACAGAGAAAATCGGCTCCGTAAGAAGCCGCCACAGCTCCGCCGATTGCCGAAACAATGTGATCGTAGCCGGGAGCAACGTCTGTAACCAAAGGTCCCAAAACGTAAAAAGGTGCTCCGTGGCAGACTTTTTTTTCGATTTTAACATTCATTTCGATTTCATTTATTGGGACATGACCGGGACCCTCGATTATGACTTGAACATCTCTTTCATGAGCTCTCTTAGTTAATTCTCCGAGAATACTCAACTCATGAAATTGGGCCCTATCGGACGAATCTTCAATGGCGCCTGGGCGGAATCCGTCTCCCAGAGAAAGGGTTATATCATACTTAGAAGCGATGTCCAGAATTCTATCGAAGTTAGTATATAAAGGGTTTTCTCTTTCGTTGTAAAGCATCCAGGTTAAGAGGAATGTTCCACCCCTTGAAACAACGTCCATTATTCTGCTTTGATTTCTGAGACGTTCGAAAGTTTCTATAGTAACTCCGCAGTGAAGAGTCATAAAGTCTACTCCCTCTTTTGCCTGTTCCTCGATAACTTCGAAGATTTTGTTCTCAGTCATGTGAATTATACCACCATTTTCTTTAACGGCTTCTATTGCTGCTTGATATACGGGAACTGTACCAAGAGGCACAGATGTTTTTTTCAGGATTTCTTTTCTGATTTTCTTAATGTCTCCTCCGGTAGAAAGATCCATTATCGTATCGGCGCCAGCTTTCTCGGCTAAAATAGCTTTTTCTACTTCGAGATTTATGTCGGATTTATCAGTGGAAGTTCCAATATTGGCGTTTACTTTTGTGGTAAGAGGAAACCCGATTCCTGTCGGCTTTACGCCTTTTCGCTTCTCGTTTTTTGTTATTATTATTTTTCTCTCGAGAATATTTTCAACCAGAATATCGAGATTTATATTTTCCGAATCCGCAACTTTACGAACTATGGAAGGAACCCGTCCCTTTTTCAGTTCGGTAATAATTCCCAACTAATTACCTCCAAAAATAAAGTTTTCCGGGTCTAAATTAACATTTTCTTTTTTTACCTCATAATAAAGATATGGATAGGGAGCTCTTCCTGATTGCCCGACGTGGCCTATCACAGTACCTCTTTTTACGGTTTCTCCTGTTTTGACAGTGTAATTAAACAGATGAGCGTAAGAGCTTACAAAACCGCAGGAATGTGAAATTTCAACAAAAAGACCTTTACCTTTTTCGTTCCCCACCTGTTTTACTACTCCATCACCGGTTGAAACCACAGGAGCGTTCAATACCGCCAGAATGCTTATTCCCTTATGAGGTTTTTTCTTACCAGTATAGGGATCTACCTGTTCTCCAAATTTACGCATAATACGTCCTTTTACCGGAATTATAGATGGTATAGAACTCAAAACAGAATGATTTAATTTTGATGAGACTTTAAAAACAGAATCTACCCATCGAGATATAATCAGAAGACTGTCGGGGGAAAAGTTAAAACCACATTTATCGATTTCCGTCAGGATATTGTGTTCTTTTAAAATTCTGTGCTGTTCTTTCAGCAGAGAATCTATTGTACATTCAAACTCAGCGGTTTTTTCCCTGAATTCTACAACTTTTTGTTCAAGCTTTTGATTGTCTGTTTCTAAAAAAGCAAGAGAAGCCACGGTTACAAAACTCTGTAGATTGTCAAAAAAGAAAAAAACTATACAAATAAATATTAAGGCGATTAGAATTAAAACACAAACAGGTATTTTTAACCACTTCTTCTCACCTTTATCGTGCGGAATCAGTAAAACTTTAAGGAATGAATGCTTCATCTATTGGAGTGTTTTCTCTTAGTTGTTTTAAAGCTCGATTTCTAAGTTGCCTCACCCTTTCCCTTGATACTCCGAGTATTCTTCCTATTTCTTCCAGAGTATGAGGCCTTTTACCTTCCATTCCAAAGTAATAAATGATGATTTTTCGATCTCTGGGTTTGAGTTTATCGAGACTGTATCTGATATCTTCAATAAATTTATTCCTGTAATATTCTTCTTCGGGCGTTACAACATCTTCCGAGATTACATCGAGATATTCCAGGTCATCGGTATTTTTTATCGTGTCATCGAGAGAGATGTCGTGTTTTGCCACTTTGATCGACTCTTCGATCTTCTCAACATCAGTATCTAACTCTTCAGCGATTTCTTCAATAGAAGGTTCCCTTCCTATTTCTCTGGTCACTCTCTCTTTTGTTTTCTTTACTTTCAACATTTTACCGGCCCTGCTCATTGGCAAGCGATAAGATTTTATATGCTCGGTTACAGCTTTCATTATAGCCTGTTTAACCCACCAAACGGCGTATGACAAGAATCTAACTCCTCTGCGTTCGTCAAAGCGCTCGGCGGCTTTAATCAGACCTACATTCCCTTCGTTAATTAAATCCGTGAAAGGCGTTCCCATATTTCTGTAAGCTTTTGCCACAGAAACAACAAAACGCAGATTAGCCTCGACTAATTTCCTCTTAGCTTCTCGGTCTCCTAAACGCGCTTTTCGCCCAAGTTCTTTCTCTTCTTCGGGGGTAAGGAGATTATATTTTTGAATCTCCTGAAGATATACAGGAAGAGAACCTCTAACCTTTTTTATTTTTAACTCTCCTCTATTCTTACAACTTTTCTTGCGCCACCCGGCAGATTCAACAGCAGTACCAACGGGGGGTTAAATTCTTTTTTAGCTCTGACTAAATCACCCATATCATCTATTTTCATGGAGTGATTTTTAGCTTGAACAAGAGTTATTATGGAATTCCCGACCACACCGGCTTTGCTTGCCGGACTGCCTTCTTTCACCTCACTTACATATACTCCTTTTAAGTCTTCATTTCTCCAGACGTTCTTAGCTTCCTCTGAATCGGCAGGCAGAAGATTCATTCCCAACCATTCTTCCCCTCCTGCCGGTTCACCGGAGACTTCTTCGACGGAAGGTCTTTCCCCGAGCTTCACGCTTAAGACTTTCTCCCGCCCATTCCTCCAAACGGTTACATCGACTTCTGCACCCGGATTCACTGAAGCTATTTTTCTTCTTAAAATGTTAACATTTTCTATTTTTTCATTATCCACTTTTAAAATTATATCGCCCTCGGCAAGACCCGCTTTATCCGCGGGAGTGTTTTCTTCCACTCTCAAAACATATATACCTGTTTCATAAGGATAATTTAAGGTCTTTTTTATCTCCCCGCTCAAATCTTCAGGGACGATACCCAAATATCCTCTTTCCACCTTTCCGGTCTCCACCAGAGATTTCAGAACATCCATGGCTATATCTATAGGCACAGCGAAACCTATCCCGATATTCCCGCCGGTTTGAGAAACAATCATCGTGTTTACCCCCACAACTTTGCCTTCGGAATTTATCAATGGACCCCCCGAATTTCCCTGATTAATAGCAGCATCCGTCTGAATAAAATCCGCGTAAATATTCCTGCTTAGAGATACAGAGGATCTACCTTTTGCCGAAACGACGCCAGCGGTAACGGTGCCCAAAAGACCGAACGGATTCCCTATAGCGATAACCCAATCCCCCACACTTAAATCTTCTACACTTCCGGGATCAATGTCGGGTAAATCTCCGCCCTTTTTTATTCTTATCACCGCTACTTCTGTTTCCGGATCTCTCCCTATAATTTCCAAATCATTCCCGCTGAATTTCCTATCATCGGTCAGGGATACCGTCAGCTGTTGAGCGTCTCTTACCACATGGTTGTTCGTTAATATGTAATCTTTTTCTTTATATTCGACAATGAATCCGGATCCGAGCCATTTTTGTTCCTGCTCCCAGTTTCTTCGCGGCCTTTCTCCGAAAAACCTTCTGAAAAAAGGATCGTCAAATAAATCTCCATATGGAGATTTATAGACAACCTTTCTTTGCCCTTCAATTGAAACTACGGCCGGAGAAGTTTTCTCTACTATTGGAGCAAAGGAAATCTTTCCGCCAGAAGCGTAGGTTTCGAGATTCTGGTTTTCCGCTTTCGCATCAAGAGAAAAACTGGCAGCTGTTATTATTCCCGCAAAAAAACCTACAATCGCCACCAGAGCAACAAAAATGGCCCCATAAAAAATTAATTTCCTGTTCAAAAGACCCCCTTTCACCTTACTTCCAAAAAAGCTTTTTTAAGATTTTTTACACGACTATCAGTATATATTATACATATAATTTTTAATTTGTCAACCCCTTTTTATATATAAAGAATGCCCTCAGAGGGGAGAGGGCATTCTTTAATAAGGAGGTTG
>CAZSEX010000001.1:179370-204954 GCA_964606065.1 uncultured bacterium
TTATATATAAAGAATGCCCTCAGAGGGGAGAGGGCATTCTTTAATAAGGAGGTTGTTATGTTCTTTCAAAGTTAAAGACGAAAAAAAGTTCAAAATGTTCCGTAAGAAAATAAAAAATTAAAATTTAAAAAGCAAAATTAATTATTAAAATAAAAATTTTTTGATGTTTTAAATCCGCGGAATTTTCAATTAATTTTTAAATTTTGATTTGTATATTTACATTTTTATATTTAGATTTTGCATTACTGATAGTTACTCTAATTTCATCGGTTATACAGTTGCGAAAAACTCAATACCCATTAATATTGTTAGAAATTATGTGGTATCTGATAGACACCGGTTTTATGGATCCTTATTTCAATATGGCTTATGATGAATCTCTGATGCATTACGTGAATGGCGCTGATACTGTTTTTCTAAGGTTTTTTAACTTTTCACCGGTTTCTATTTCTCTTGGTTATCATCAGAAAGCCGGAGATTGGCTTAGAGAATTAGAAAAAAAAGGCATTAAGTGGGTGAGACGAAGGACTGGGGGAAGAGCTATTATTCATTCCTGTGACTGTACGTATTCTATGGTTTTTCACAAAAACAATCCAATAATCGGAGGAAATGTTGTAGAATCGTACGAAAGAATTTCGTTTGCCTTTAAAAAAGCTTTCGATCTTTTGGGTATTAAAACCAGCATCGAAAGGGGAACATTAAAAACTGGCAAAAAAAGAAATTCGAGGATGTGTTTCTCTTCAATTTCGCTGGCCGATTTATGCTGGGAAAAAAAGAAAATAATAGGGAGTGCGCAATATAGGTACAAAGATATCGTTCTGCAACAGGGAACAGTTATGCTAAAGACCCCCCCGTACTTTTCTATAGACTCCCATATGGCTACAGTCGAGATGGCTACAGGTGGAGAAGTAAAGCTAAATGTACTAAAAACTCTTGTAAAGCAGGCATTTGAAGAGTATTTTAATATTTCTTTTAAAAGCTTCAACAAAAATCCTTTAAAAAAAAATTGTCTTTTGAAATATTCTTCCGTGGAGTGGAATTTAAAAGGGATTTTTTGATATTTATCATTGGCCTTGACAAATTCCAGCATAGAACTTATAATTACCTTAAGACCAAATAAGAGAGGTATTTATGTTCAGAAAAAGTTCTATACTATCTATGGATATAGGTAGTCATTCGGTGAAAACGGTAGTAGTAGAAGGAAGTGCCAAAAAGCCATTAATGACCAAGTGTAATATCACTGCTTTACCTTCTCACGCTATTGTTGACGGAGAAATTATGGATCGAGAGACTGTTCTGGACGCGATAAGAGGAAATCTCGAAACCTTAGAAATCGATAATAAACAGGTGGTCAGTTGTATATCCGGGAGAGACATTATTGTTAAGAAAATCAAAATGCCAAAAATGAATGAGACGGAGGCTAAAGAACAGATTAAATGGGAGGCTGAGCAATATATACCCTATGATATAGAAGATATTACTCTTGACTTCGAAATAGTTAACCGCGATGCAGGTGAAGATTCCATGGAAGTCCTTCTTGTTGGTGCGAAGCGTGATACTGTAGAAGCAAGGATGAATCTTTTCCGGGAACTTGGTCTTGAACCCGTAATATTGGATATCGCTGCTTTTTCCCTGCAGAACATATTCGAGTTCAACTATACAGTTAATCAGAATAAATTAGTGGGGCTTTTTGATATAGGTGCCCAGTCGACAACAATGAGTTTTATTTCGGGTCCAATAAACCATTTTACCCGTTCGGTCTCAACGTCGGTCAACAATTTAATACAGGCATTGCAAAGAGAAGCCGGAATAGATGGAGAAAGGGCAATCGATATAATAAAATCCGGGAAAAAGGAAGATATAGATCAGTATGCGTATCAAAACGCGATGGAAAGTTTTCAGGATGACCTTGGGGTTGCCATAGAAAGAATATTGCCGTATCTGCCTGAGGGTTTTGAGAATTTTAATGAAATTGTTATATGCGGTGGAGGAAGTCTTATTTCGGGGCTGCCGCAGTTTTTAGAAGAGCGATTTGGAGGTCACACAGAAGTTATAAATCCATTTATTAAGTTTGAATATGATAGCGAATCACCTTTTATTAAAGTTCCAATAGAAAAAGAAGCTCCAGTTCTTGCCCTCGCATTAGGTTTATCTCTCAGGGGGTTATAATCATGATAAAAGTTAATCTGATTCCAGAAGAACAGCGAAAGAAAGTAAGAGAAGTCAAATTTAAGAGACCCACTCTGCGTATTCCTAAGTTAGATATGATTTTTTCTGTTTTGTTATTATTCTTTTCTATAGGATTGGTTGCCTGGTTAAATTTAAGTAAAGACAGAGAACTTCAAAAACTCGACAAAGAGGTTGCAGAAGCTCAACAACAGCTTAAAGAACTCGAAAAAGAAAGGAAAATGGTAGAAGATATAGAAAGACAACAGGCTGAGCTTAAGGAGTGGGTATCGCTTGTTCAAAGTCTTAATGAAGGTCGCGCTTTGTACTTTCACGTGTTAGACGAACTAAACAAATTGAAACCCGAATACATGTGGCTTATTCTATTTGAGGAAAGCAATAAAAATTTTAAATTAAACGGAAAAACTTTTTCCAATTACATGATTTCGAATTTTATGGATAAATTGAATAGCTCGTCTTACTTCAACGGAGTCAAATTGGACGAAATTAAAGAAACCGAAGAAAGAGAACATTCGGTTATTGGTTTCCAATTATCGGGAGGTATAACTCAAGGAGGTTTAAATTGAAAGGGATGAGAATGTCCTTAATAGTTATTGTTCTTGCTCTCTTAATCGGCTTTGGTATGTATTTTACCGTTATAAAAGAAAAGGATCAGAAAATAGCTGTAAAGAGAAAAGAATATAAGGAATTAGAAACCAAATTGAGTAAAACGATCGCTGTGGTAAAGAGAAAAAAAGAAGCTGCCAGAAAACTTGAGATTGTTTCAGCAAAATGGAATCAGGCAAAAAAAATGTTGCCAACCGAAGCAAGTATTTCTAATTTACTTACCGAATTGACTAAAGAGAGTTCAAAAAATGAGGTTAAAATCAAGCATCTCAAGCCTCTTGGTCGGAGTTCCAAGGAAAAATATGATGAAATAAGAATTGAAATACAGGTTCATGGAGGTTATCATAACATAGCAAGTTTCCTGGCTGATTTGAATAATATGGAAAGAATTGTAAATATAAGAGATTTAAAACTGAGCCCGGTTTCAAGTTCGGACGAGGAAGAAATAATGCTTTCAGCCGCCTTTAATTTGTTGACTTATGTAACAAAAGGAGGGAATGTTGAAGGATAAAAAACCCTTTATATTTATTTTAATCTTTTTGACTCTTTTCGTACTTTCAGGTTGCACTGAAAAAGAAGGGGGAAACATATTCAACGAAATTTTAGCAAAAACGGTTGAGTACTTCTCTCCCAAAAAGAGCGAAATAGTCAAGGGGGAAACAGAAATTTTCAATATTATAACTTCCGCCGACGAAGAAAAAAGCGAAGAAGAAATTGACAGTGCCATGATTGATTCCCTGAGAAATATCGGTGAAGCGCTCAACTGGGCCAGAGCTTTTTATTCGGACAGAGGTAAAGCGGATCCTTTTGCCCCTTTGCTTACCGGTTCTGAAGAGCAGGAGAAAAAACTGAATGTGGATCTGGCTGAGTTATCAGGGATTATATGGGTTAAGGATAAATATCTCGCTATCGTGAAAGAAGGAAATCGTGGTTTTGTTCTTAAAGAAGGTGATATGGTGGTCGGAGGTAAAGTCTTAAATGTTACCGATTCTTCAATTAGTTTTTTGCTTAGAAAATTCGGCGAGCAAACCAAGGTAACCTTATCATTAAAAAAACAGGAGAGGTGATTTATGTATAAAAGATTATTTATAATGTTATTGTTACTTCCTCTTTTAATTCTTGGCAATCCGGAAGGCGAACCGGAATTGACTGATATTGAAGTTGAGAATGTTGATGGTATGACGGAAGTAACATTTATTCTTACAGACTATGCGAATTGCTCCGATTTTACAATGGATAATAAAATAGTGATTGACCTTCTTCAGACCAAAAACGCTCTCGACGGCAATTTATGGAATATAAATAGAGGCGGAATTGAAAATATAGCTTTGTCATATATTTCCTCTGCTTCTCTAACGCGAGTGGTTATCCAGCGTTCAGGGGATTTCAGCTATGAGATTTCCAATCCCAGCATGAACACGATATCATTGAAATTGAATAGCGAAAGCGGGTATTTCGACCCCTGGAGCACCGGCGAAAAAGTTACCGAGAAACAACAAAAAACTGAAGCGGCAGAGACTTCTTATGAGGAAATAACTCAGAAAAGAATTTCAATGAGGTTGGAAAACGCCGACCTGGTTACCACTCTTCGGTCGATAGCTCAAGCCAGCGGCATGAACATTATAGTGGGAGACGATGTGCGAGGCGCAATAACTGTAGAATTGGATAATATAGAATGGGAAGAAGCATTAGATTTGGTTCTAAAAACAAAAGGATATACTTATGTTATCGAAAATGAAGTTATAAGGGTGGGGAAACCAGAGACTTTTGCCAAAGAACAGGAAAATATTGAAATGTCCAAACCAATCAAAAGGAAGGTTTTTGTTCTTGAGTTTACCACTCCACAGGAAATCCAGGGTGCCGTAAAGTCGATGCTCTCTAAACGCGGGACAATAGAAGCGGATGTAAGAACAAATTCTATTATTGTAAGCGACATCGCAATAAAGCTAATGGACGTAGAAAGTCTGGTTAAAGCGCTGGATAAAAAGACCATGCAGGTTGCTATAACTTCAAGGATAGTGGACATCGACAGAACAGCCGCAAGAGAATTGGGGCTTAAGTGGGATGTGACCAATCTCGAGAGTGTCGGATATAATGTTAGGGGAGATGTCGAGCATGCGACTCCTTCCGGACCCGCAACCGGTGCTTTTGTTAATGTCACCACGATCCAAGATTGGGGCGCACTCTCCGCCCGATTGATGGCAATGGAGCAGAATCAAAGACTCGATATTACATCAAACCCGAGAGTTACGACGGTTAATAATAAAGAAGCCACAATTTTTGGCGGCAAGCGATTTGCTATAACCACACGCGATATCAATGGACAGCCTATAACAAGATGGTATCAGGCCGGAATCGAATTGAAGGTCACCCCTCATATAAATTCAGCAGGTGACATTACGATGGAAATCGGTGTGGAGATGAGCGATGTTGTTCCGGGAAGCGACAACAGTATCATTACAGAAACTAGCTCGGAGACCGAAACACTTGTAAAAAACGGACAGACTCTTGTAATAGGAGGCTTTTTCACTAAAACTGTTACAGAGCAGAAAACCGGTGTGCCACTTCTAAAGGATATTCCTCTCCTGGGAATACTTTTCAGTCACACGGCAAAAGAAGAAAGAAAGAGGGAAGTTCTTATATTTATTACACCTCACATCGTCGAAACTGAATTAGGAAGTAAGATTTAGTTAGAAATTAAGCTTTACGTTAAAGGCTCCACCGTAAGTTACAGAGGATACGTCAAGTCTTCTGTTGAGGTGATTTGAAAAGTTGATAGTTAAACTGCCGGACACCATGTTTGAAAAATCGTAATTTCCATTTAGGCTAAAATCAATGGTTCGAGTGTTGTCGCTTATAGCTTCTTCTCCATAAACATCGGTTCTATAGCTCATGTTATCCTTATAACTAACCGAGGCGTTAAGATAAACCGGTTTGTCAAATTTAATTCTTGTCAGAAACAGCAATGGGAATCCTGAGGCTGAAGGTTTTAAAGTGTAGTTAAAATTTATTCTTAACCCATTTGTTTTTGTGCGAGTATTGAGTTTTGAATCGGGATAAATTTTCCTTGAATTATATTGATAGGTTACTTTTACGCCGAGGTCGTTCTTAAAATCCATATTAAAGTTCGGCGATATGTTAAACGAATAATCACCTGAAGAAAAAATTTTCTCTCCGAGGCTTTTTGTGTAAGAGGAATCACTGCTCACTGAAACGGAAAAACTCGCACGTCTCACGTAATTTCCTAAAAAAGGTATATATTTATGCATATCGGGTAAGTCGACATTAATATCGGGAAATGTCAATTGAATGGTTTCTTTTGGGGTTTGAGTGTTTTTAAGTTGAAGTTCATCAGGTTTTTTTTGCGAAAATTTCCAATTTACTCTTAAATTTAGTTTGGAAAAAGAAAGCCCGGAAGATAGCGAATAACTTTTGTCAAAATACCCTCCATCGGTTTTTTCTATCTGTTCAAAAAGAGAAGATTCGGGTGAAGTTTCTATTCCATACCTAAATCTATACCCGGGAATACTGTTCAAATAAGCAAAAGTTCCATCCTTGCTAAAATAAGCAGAGAATTTTAAAGGAGAAATGTTCCTGGAAAGTCTGGAAACCAGAGGAACCTTCTCGAGTATTGAATTCAATTTTAAATCGTTGCTCAGCCTGATTGTTCTTTGCTGACTGCATCTACGAACATCAAGAGAATCCCCGAGAATTCTGGCGTATTCGATTTCATGGTTCTGTACGAAAGATGTTCTATAGGTTATATTTAGAGTGTTGATTCCTAACTGGTTTGAACGATGAGTGACACTAATTTCTTCGTGTAAAGAAGCGTCCTGCCCTAAATCGAAAAAAGAGGAGTTTCCCGAAGAAGATTCTCTTTCCCGGAGGTCGTTTTTTGTGGTTAGGGCGTAATCCACGTTTACCCATCTTATTGGTTCGTAGCTTAAAGTCGCGTAGGAAGTTAATTCTTTTTTTAAAGGCTCATCTATTTTTTCATATAGAGTATCTTTGTAATTATATTTTTCGCTTTCACTGTATTCATAAGATGTGTTAAGCCCGATGTCCGAAGGAAGTAAGGAAGATGATTGTCCCGATAAAAAGGGAGAGGGAAGTTTAGGCAATCTCAAACTATAATTCACTGAACCGGTCATACTTATGGTTGTATCGGTATTTTTCATGGGAATAAATATTTCGCTTTTTCTGTAAGAACCGCTAAATTTTAAATTATCCACAGTGTGTTTTAAAAACCAATTATCTGAAGTTGAAGGTCTCGAAAGACTGGCGGTAATATTTTGAGAATAGTTCTGGTCTGTAAGAGATTCCGATTCTTCAAGCGGTAGAATAACATCGGAGTTTGTTCGGTAAATAGGAGTTCCAAAGCTTTCTCTTACATTATAAGAAATCGGAAAACTGATTGCTTTGTTTAAAAATTTGCCTGCGTCGGTTGTTATCATGAAACCCTGAGAAACCACTTCTCTGTCTCCCAATTCCCTTAAAGCGTCCAGATTGCTTTTGTAATTAGCGGATTTTCTGCTTGTATTGTAAGATAAACCCGTTATAAGGTCTCCTACATTCGTAGATATCGATAAATCGATATTACTGCCGAGTCTATTATCCGCTCCTTTGAGAATTATATCATCGATTAAAACCTCGCCTCTAAATGTTTCTGAAGTTTTATTCGCCACTCCGAGATGTAAAAAAGCAATACTCTGCAAAGAGGGATTCCCTTTAAGGGAATATTTTCCCTGTAACGTGTCATTGTCGATTTTTAAATTTGTCAAACTATCGAAAAAGACTTGAATGGTATCCCAATTGTCCTTATAAGCGAAAGTGTTGAACTGGTAATAATTTAGAGAGTCGGTGAGAAGTCTGATAAATACTTCGGCGGAATCACTCGTATTTTCTTTAAATAAAGTGGTATAAAGATTTAATTCTTTATACAGACGAAAATCATAACCTCTTCCGCTACCCGGTAGAGGCAACTCGAGATAATTTTCTATAAGACAATAATTATCCGTGAGCAAGGAATCGATTTGTAAAGATATCGATTGTTCCTTTTGGTAAGTGTAGCTTCCGGGTTCTCTTATCAACTCTACCGGATTTATATAATCCTTATCTTCACGAGTGTTTCGAAAACCAACTTCAAAGGAACCACCGGATGAATTTCTCGAGTTATTAGAAACAAGCCGTACACCCTTATCTCTCCACTTGTTACCGACAATATCTATCTTTCCCAGGATGATTCTTGTGTTGCCATTCATGCCTCGGAGCCATAATCTTGTATACTCAATGCTTTCAAAAGAAGGATTCCCTATTTTCTCAAAAGCGGATGAATCTTTAAGGGGCAGGGCATAAACTTTCCATCCGTTTAATCCCTCCTTTGATAAATAATCCGGGGAGGAAAGATCTATTTTATACCTGAAAAAACTGTTTTCTCGATTGAAAGTATAATCCCCATTTAAGTCTTCTGAATCTAATCTTTGGTTTCCTTCTTTATTATGCGTTTTTAATGAATCGGCAAAAGTTTTGGGAAGAGGAACACAGTCATCAATACCGTAATCATAATTATCTGTATCATATACCCAATCGCTGTCGTTCATTTTGATTCCATCGAGACCTGTATCTTCTTCCTTTTGTTGCAAATCGCCGTCCATGTTTTTATCTTCCGTATCCCACTTTCCATTAGGAGCTATAATTGAATCGGCTCCGATTGAGCTTTTCCCCCATCTTATCTGATCCTCATCTATTTTATTCCCCATTTCGAATATTATTTCTCCCTCTTCCGCTTTAACCCAAATTTCCAGAAAATTTTTCTGTGAAAAATCATACTCCGAATTAAGAGCTCGCATAATGCCGCCCCAGTTGGATGTATTTTCAGGTTGGAAATAAAGCACCATTACGGCGATTTTGTTTTCGGTATAAGAAGTAGTCGCATATTCGCTGAATATTTTGCTTTTGGAATAATTGGCATTAACAAACCAATCCAATTTGGCAAGCCTATCTACCCTGATTGAATTATCCGGCTGACTGCAATAATGCCAGGAGGATATATCCGCTAATCCCACACCAACCGCTTGCTCAATAAATTCCATATTATCCAGATAACTTTTTCCGTTTGTCGCCGGATTTGGTTTGGAAAATCCGTAAGAAGCGTCGATATTAAAACCGGATTTGCTTTCACCGTCAACAAAAGGCAAATTGGCGAATAAATTACTCAGGAATTCGGGTTCTTTATTCAGGGAAAAATCCACTTTACCCAGTGTAATGTTTGAGGGTTCGTGACCCACAGTGGGGTGGTAAATACCCTTATTTGAACGAGAAAGAAACCCGAGATCGAGATTAAGTCGACTGTCTTCAATGGGAATCGCTTTAATATTAAAATGGGTTTTGTATTTCGAATCGAAAGAAAAGAAAGGTTTGCTTTTGAACTCGTAAGTTATTTTAGCGTCGGGAGGCAACTTCTCTTTTTTTAGAAATTTAACTTCCCCCGTCAAATAATCGATTGTGTAATCAATATTACGTTGTAATGTTCTCCCTTCCATTGTTAATTTTTCCGAGTCTTTAATAATTTCTCCGCTGCTTTTCAATCTGAAACTTTCCGGCATTGAAGATGTTGTTTTAATTACAATATAATAATGTTTTCCATCATCTTCGTAGAGTGTCTTTTGTCTGTATATTTCCGGAACCGTATCCGCGTCTAAACCGGGATTTAAGAAGGGAAACCGATCCGGGAAAACAAGATGACCGTTTTTCCAGAGTATTTGAGATGATATTATATTACCTTCTCCTGTCGTAATTCCAAGAATTTCGGTATACTCTTCTCCTTTGCTATTCGTTTGACTATTGTTCCCGCCAGCCACAATCTTGTAAATCTCAACGTCAACGTTTGAAGGCTCCCAGTTCCCGAGATAATATATGTTCCGCATCAGGTAATTCCATGAGGGATCGCCCGGGTCGGGATTGGTAGATTTTAACTGATAAAGGGTGTGTTTCGCCCCGGTTAAGTCTCCGAGAGTGTCTATTTTTCCCGTGGAGTCGGCAAAAATCAAGTAAACGCCTAATCTCCTATTACTTATTCTGTGCGGTTTTAATATATGAAAATATGGCAATGGGGATTTACCCTCCTGTAAAAATTGTCCTAATTCGTAATCTTCTCCTTCAACAAGTTCCAGAAAAAAAACGTCCCCAATTGTGTCGCCGTTGAACTTCAATAGATTATATGGCGGTACCTGACCGGTGTAATCAATAAAGAGACCATAAGCCAATAAAGAATCCGAAGGATGAGGTAAACCTGTGTGAAAGTATTCATTTCTCAAAAAATCTTTTTCATAAATGCTATCGACTTTGCTGCTTATATTTATGGCAGCGCTTCCAGATACTTCGTCACTTTCCAGCTTACCCGCACTAAGATCGAATGAAGTCGAGCCTATTTTTCCTCTTGTTGCTATACCGAATAGTTTTTCGCTCCCGATCTCGGAAATTCGTCCCAGATGTAATTCCTGTATTATATCATCTTCGGTATCCGATGTTCTACTACTACCACTACCGTACCATATTTTCATCAAATTATCCTGTTCTGGCATATCTGAATCGTGATCTATATTGACATGCAATTTTTCTCCTATCGTGCCGTTTATCTTAGCCTTAAGTCTCTCTTTTAGTATAATTTGAGGAAAGGAAGAATAAGAACCATACTGCCCGTAAGTCTGATTGTTCTGTTTTACCTCTAAATTTATTTCTTGAAATCCGTCAACTGTTAATCGCCCCCCCTCTCCCAATATGTAAGTCAAACCTCTGGGCATTTTTAAGTCGAGTTCTATATCGGGGATAAGCCCATCCTTTGTTCTATCACCGGTTCCTTCTGTGATTTTACGCATTTCTTTAGAGAGGAGAATCCTGAAATTATCGTTGAAGACCTCATCACTCCAATCTTTCAGATTTTTTTGAGGTTCCGAATATAAAAAATATCCGTTATAAAAGGAATTGACCATAAGAAAGCCATCCGATAAAGAGGGATACTGATTGATTTCTTCCCGATAGTATATGTCGTCAGGAAAGAACGAAAGATTAAGATAAGAAATTAATATTAAAAGTTCCAGCATCCGCCATTCTAATTGCGGTTTTAATAGCTTCTTTCATGCTGCTCGATTTAGCAATACCTTTTCCGGCTATGTCAAAAGCGGTTCCATGATCGGGAGAGGTTCGAGGGATGGGCAATCCTAATGTAACATTAACACCACTTCCGTAACTCTTAATTTTAAAAGGAATCATCCCTTGATCGTGATACAGGGCAATTGTACAATCTTTACTCTGGAAATTCCAGTATGAATCTGCGGGGAAAGGTCCCTCTATATCAACATTTTTTTTCTGTAAATCTCTTATTGCGGGTCTAATTATCTTTTCTTCCTCGTCTCCAAAAAGACCGTCATCCCCCGCATGGGGATTCAGTCCCAGAATTCCGAAAGAAGGTTCCTCTAAATTCCAATAATATTTAAGATGTTTTTTCGTAAGAAGAACTTTTTCCACAATCAGTTCTTTTGATAATAATGAAGGTATAGAAGCCAAAGGGACATGAGTGGTCAAGAAAACTATCTTCATCTCAGGAGAAACCATCATCATAGCGAAGTTCCTGATGGAAAAATGCTTCGCGAATATTTCGGTATGCCCGGGATACTCAAAACCGGCAAGATGGAGAGCTTTTTTATTTATCGGAGCTGTAACAATTCCTTCGCATACTCCTTCTTTAGCAGCTTTTATGGCTTCTAAAATAGATTTGTAGGCAATTGCGCCATTCTCTTTACATGTTTTTCCGGGTAGAAAATTCCCCTTAATATCTATTATCTTAACTGTTTGGGAAACTTCAAGATTTAATTCATGCGAGTAATATTGGATTGACTTCTGATTTCCGAAAAGAGTAAATTCTCTTTTATAATCGGCAAGAACTTTAAGTGTAACCTCAATTCCAATCCCACCAGGATCTCCGAGAGTAATTCCGATCATTTAATTCAGACTCAGGTTTATATTTTCTTAATAAATATCCGTTTTTTCTTCGCTTCAAGCCATTCATTCAATAACTTCATCATCTTTTGCTGCATCATAACGTTACTTAACCTATTTTTTATTTCCGAATACTCGGGTATTCTGCTTTTTTCTTTATCTTTAACCCTGAAAAGATGAAAATACATTCCTTCTAAAAGTGGATCGCTTATCTGACCGATATTCATGGTGTCTATTAACGAAAGAAACGCCGGAGGTAAAGCTCGAATCGGTAAAGGGCCTACAATTTCTATCTTATCGGGAAATGTCGAATCTTCATTGCTCCATTGTTTTTTTATTTTTAGAGCTCTTTCTTCAGCTGTTTCGACCTCTCTCTCCGTAAAGTTAAACTTTAGCAATATCTGCGAAATCAAAATGTTAATGCCCCTTCTTTCATCTAACCTGATAATGTGATAACCGGCGGGGGAATCAAAGATTTCCGCTTCTCCTTTTTCAAGTTCCAGCACTCTCACAAGATGAGGTGGTATATCTCCCGGTGAAAACACTCCTAACTTTCCACCGTATGGTACGGTTGTTACATCATCCGAATATTTACTTACAAGAGAAGAAAAATCCCCCCCTTTTTTATATTCTGTCAATATTTTTTCCGCTTTTTTCAGTAAACGATTATCCTCGAACGGTAGCACAGGGATTTGTATTTTTTCAATAGTCACAGTTTCCGGTGTGACAAGCGAATCCTTATAGCTTTGATAAAAGTCATGAGTCTCGGCAGGAGAAAAGCTTAATCTGTTTTTGAATTTAAGCCCCAGAATTTTATTAGTGTAAACCTGGACTCTGATTTGCTGATTATAAACTCCGTTCAGATATTGGTTTTCCTCAAGCATTGCTGCAAGACCGGGGGTATTTGAAATCAATTCGTTTCTCATTTGTGAGATTTCTTCTTCGCTTACTCTCAGAGTTTCTTCTTCCGCGACAAGCATGATAACCTTATCGTTTATCATTTTCTCGAGCAGTTCATTATAACCGACTCCCGGGTAAAACATGGAAACATAATGCAACTCGCTTCTGGTTATAGGTTCTCTGTCGACCACACAAATGAGTTCATCGAATGCCAGAAATAAGAAAAGTATAAGCATTATTATTTATTCCCCGGGTAAAGAAGGGAAACCGGGTGAAACCGAAGGAATACCCATTTCCTTTTCTAAGACCTCCGGATAGATGTTATAAGAATATACTTCTTTCAGTGAATCTATCACAGCTTCGGATCTTTCTTGGAATCTTTTCGTTCTGATTTCTCTTGCTACCGATTTAGAAACGTCATCATAGTTCACCGGTGATTTTTTTATGGAATGCAATTTTATTATGTCATAATTAAACTCGGTTTCTACCACATCGGAGATTTCACCTGCTTTTTTAAGGCTGAAAATTGCTTCTTCAAAAAGGGGGTAAGCGGCGAGCTCGCCTCTTCTGAAAGTTCCGAGATACCCGCCGTTGTTCGCCGTTTCACTATCACTCGAATATTCTTTCGCGAGTTTAGTAAAACTTTCACCTTTTTTCAATCTGGCAAGGATTTCCTCAGCCTGTTTTTTCGAGTTCGAAGATATATGAGAAACTTCTACTGTAGAGTTATAATCTTTTTTATGGTGTTCAAAATAGCTTCTTGCTTCTAAATCGGAAACAAACTGAACTTCCGAGAGAACTTCCTGCATATAAGCGTTTGTGAGTAATTGCTTCTTGAACTGTTCTATTTTTTCCTGTATTTCGGGTTTTTTCAAAAAATCTTTTTTCAAAGCTTCTTGATATACTATTTCATTAACCACCCAATTTTCCAGTAGAAGTTTTCTGTTTTCCGCTGAAGTCTGCACCAGGACTTGGGGGGGGACCTGACCGATAAAATCGTCGACGGTTAAAGACTTTTTACCGACTGCAGCTATTACTTTTTCGCTACTTTCTTTTTCGCATCCACTTAACAGTAAAATACTGCCAATTATAAAAAGTACGCAAAAAACTTTCCTCTTAAACATTAAAATTACCTCCTTAGCAATTAATTGTTTTTTTTAGCCCAATATCTTGAGCCCAAATTTTTCCTTATTCTGATCGAAAATTTCCTTTCCAATCTCTTTTGCCTGATTTTCTCTATAATCGATTCTCACGGAAGATTTAACATCTGAATAATCAGGCAAATAGCTCTCTTTTATATTGGTTACTTTTATAATAGCCCAGCCTCTGTCCGTCTTAAAAGCTTTCGAAACCTCACCTTTTTTCAAGAGAAATGCTTCTCGTCCGATAGCACCTCTCTGCTCTTTTTTTAAGTAACCGATATCGCCTCCTTTCTTTTTTCCCGCTCCTGTTGAAAGTTCTTGTGCGATAACCCCGAAGTTTTCTCCCCATAAAAGCCTTCTTCTTATTTCTTGTGCTTCACGCTCTTCTTTCACCTCGATTAAAGAAACTTTTCTTCTTTCATCTACTCTGTATTTTTCTTTATTTTTTTCATAAAATAACCTCAAAACATCTTCGTTTTCTTTTGTTACAGGAAGTATTTCTTTCATTTTAAAGAAGTCCAATGTGGCATTTCTAAGACTCCTTTCATAAGCTTCTGCAAGAGAAGGTTCTCTATGAGTGCCGAATCTTTTGCAGATCGCCACTAAGGTTCTTCTATAGATGTTATCCTTTATAAATTGAATTGCTGCTTCTTTACTTTTGAAAACGCTAATATTCCCTATCTGAGCGGCATCCTCTATGAAATCCCGGATAGTATATTCTCCTATAGCGCCTTTTCCCAGCACAACATCCATGTCTTCTTCGTTAAAAGGATTTCCTCTTCGCCGGGAGCTTTCTTCGAACTCGTTCATCCTTTTTCCAAAAAGAGAAAGCCCTTCCGAATTGATGCGGGGATTTGCAATCCAGGGAATAAAATTCTTAAATTTATACATAAAGCGTGTACTTTTATCACGGTTAACCTGGAACACAAAACCCGGCTGCGAAATTTCTTCCAGCATTTTATTTCTATCTACGATATTGTTTCTCTCATGTTCTTCAACCTCAATTATTTTGACAATATTCCAGGTTATACCATATTTTAAAGGGATCGATACGTAGCCTTTATCCATACTAAACAACAATCTAAAAGAACGGGGGAAACCAAATGACCAGGAAAGAGGACGCTCCAGCAGTCCTTTTGATTTTTTAAGTGCAGGACTAAAAGAGTATTTTTCCGATACGGATCCAAAGTCTTCCCCTTTAAGAATTTCAATGTAAGCCTGCAAAGCCTGAAGGAAGCTTTTTGTCTGAATCAACTGTACCTCTAATTTCTTTTTCGAGTTCTGGTAAAAAAGAATGCGATCGTATAAAGTAGGCTCAGAAGCTTCTTTCGAAAATCTTTTCAATGTTCTACTTATTATTTGCTGATCGAAATTCCGATCCACTCTCGTTCTTATTGAATCATCATAGCCTTTTTCTTTGGCCAGTTCAAAAAAAACGGTATTTTGCAGATATTGATCCAAACTTATATTTTCGGGGATATCTTCCTCAAAGATTGTTTTATCTGCAACTATTGCAATGGGCTTTTTCTCAGAGACAGAAGAAAAAACCAAAATTAAAACAAAAAACAACATATCGTCCCTCCATCTTTTTTCTGATAACATAAATTATATTCTATATAAGTCAAGAGGTATCTTACAATAAAAGGAGACGTTTTAGAGTGTGAAATGTTCCATGTAAAGACGACTAAAACGTAAAGCAAAGAAAAATCATTGGGAAATCCCAAAAAACCTTGACAAATGGTAAAAAAACGGTATAATGTTAAAGCAATTGTTTATTGAGGTGTAGATAATTGCTTTAATTAAGAGGTGTATGAAATGCATGAATTTGCAGAATTTCGTGACAAATTAAGAGATTGGGAAAAGGAGAATCCCGGTTGCGAAAATAGCGCCGATGAGTTACACAGGCGTTTTGAATTCCTTAAGGAAGCAATAACAGACTCACTTCCCGCCGTAGAGAAATACGTGGAAAAGGTAGAAAAGCGTGTCGTGCAGCACCAAAAGAAAGTGGCTAAAATCAGCGAAGCTTTAGCTGAACAGATGAAGTTGAATCTTCGTGATAAATTATCATTGAAAGTTGCCAGTAAGCTTCACGATGTGGGTAAAATATGTATACCTCCAGAAATCCTTAATAAGCCCGGAAGCTTAACTCGGTTAGAGTATGATATAGCCCGATTTCATTCATATATCAGCTTTAAGGTTCTTTCAAGAATTAGAGTCATGGAAGGCGCGGCCAGGATGGTTCTTCAACATCATGAGAGAATTGATGGTTCCGGGTATCCACTGGGACTTAAGGGAGACAAAATTGATATTGGTGCGAAAATCCTTGCGGTAGCAGATGTTTTAGGGGCCATGACTTCATCCCAACCTTACAGGTTTTCTCGCGATCTCAAGGAAACCATGGAAGAAATTTCGAAAGGTAGAGGGACACAATACGATCCCGATGTTGTCGACGCCTGTATGAAACTTTTCGAAAACAATATTTTAAATTTTTAAATTCTTTTAGTTTTTTTATTCTCCGTCCCAACCAACAAGCGTGGTCCACATCCACCAGGCAGCGTAAGCTTTCTGGTTTGCATTCAATGGTTTACTGTGCGCTGAGCCACAAAAGTACCAATCGACTCCTTCTTCGTGAGTGTTTTGCCACTCGGTTGCCCAGTTGCCCATTATGGGGCTGCCCGCAGCACCATAATAATTACAGTTGTCGTGGCAAAATTCATAATGGGTTCCGTCTGGGTCATGTCTATCAAGATCGGCGAAATCAAAGAGCCATTTGTTGTTATTAAGGCAGTAAGATCTTATTGAATCATTCGCCGCTTTATTATTGGCATCATCGTTAATATCAACGTGCCCTGTCATATATATAAATGTTACATGGGGATAATCTTCTTCTAACTGTGTCATTGGACCAAGGTATTCGTCCCAGAGAACCCCTGAAGAATATTTGCCGCTTACCTGACCGCACCACGACCACATAATAACATTTACATCCGAATGAGAGGGATCGTTGAGATATTCCCTGGTTTCCTCCACCCAAGCCGGATAATATCCGCAGTCGTGGTCAAGCCAGCCGTCGCCGTAACCATCGCCTTCCTCGAGGTCAAGAACACCACCAGCGCCTCCGTTGTTAAACTCAAAGATGTCTTCTGGCAATGAGAGTCCCTTGCCGCCATTGTTAGCAAATTCCACAAGTCCCCGCATGCCGGAAGTTATCTGGCTGCCATGAGAGGTATGACCATAGCCTATATGAAGGGTGTTTTTTGCGTCTTCTATCCATTCCTGAGGTATTTGAGTTATGTCAGTACAGTGATGGTCTATCGTTTTCCCCGAGAAATCAAAGATGTCTTCTTCCTCGCAGGAAGTTCCTGTCAATAAAATAAAAAGTAGTATATACGCGGCTAAAAATGATATTTTTTTCATTTGTTCCTCCTGTTTTTTAATGGATTTGTATAATTATAACGATTGTTGAGATAGGTGTCAATGATGTATCTGGGGAGAGTTGGGAAGTCAAAATATAAGTCAAATAGTTAAACTGTAAAATGGTAAAATAGTAAAAGATAAAAAAGGTGCGTGGGGTGGCCGATTTAACCATTCAACAATTTTGCCATTTGACTTGCTCTATGGCTTCTCTCTTCTTGTATTTATTGTTTCAAGATTTTGGACATTAATTTCACCATAGAGACTTGACATAACTAAGATTCTATTTATCTTCATTGCATTCGCAAGATAAGTATAAAAGGAGGAAAAATTTTTATGCCGAGCGGGAGAAAAAGAAAGTTAAAGAAAATTAAAAGACATAAAAGAAAAAAGAAAAGAAGGGCGGACCGTCATAAAAAGAAAAACCGTTAAGCTCGTTTCGTTTTTAATAGGAGTTTATTTCTATTAATACCCTTCATTTGTTCCCGTTTGTACGATGGATATATACTACCGGTTATATACAAAAAATCTTCTGGTAAGACATAAAGTTAAAAGATGACCAGATGGCAATCTTCATAATTGTACAGTTTTTCTTTGGTGGTGGAATTGGTGGTCTTTATGGACCTAACGATGCTTTCACCTTTTCTATAGATTTCGGTAAAACTGTTAATCCTACCTTGAATATTGGAACGAAACTCACTATGTCTTTTACTGCCGATGCGCCCCATCATTATGATATACCTTTTTATTACTGGGGTAATCCGCTGAATTATCCTGAGGAATTTTTTGCCGAGTATAAAGAGAGAAATGAAGTGGGAGCCCAAATAGTGGCAAGGAAATACTTTAAAAAGTTTTTTTTAATTGGTTTAACGGGTTTTTCGATGCAAGAATATATAACACTTCCTATATCAGATAGTATAGAGTCTTTACCTCTTTTCCCTGTCGGCGAGCGAGATAAATATTTTCTGGTTTATGGCGCGGGAATGGGTATTAGAATTGCAAAATTTGATGTGTGTTTTTCTTATGCTAATAGATACGGTTTTTTATTCTACATTACCCGCGAGTTTGGTTCCCATAGCCGACAGAAATTAGACGGCGATAAGCCGGATCAAACTCGCAAAAACTTGAAAAATTATAGAAAATAAGTATAATAATATTATTAGGAGGAAATTATAGAAAAAGGGGTTCTATTAAATCTTTTAAGGGATCTTGCGCTTGGCGTCAATCACAAAATCGCCTACCCGGGAGGACACCCTGTTGTAAAAGAGCAGCAGAAAAAAATAGTCGATACAATCAATTCTTTCTCCGATGAAACCACAGAAGTATCTTTTGTTTTTTTAGGAGAGAGTGTTATTGTGGAAGATGTTAGTGTTGATATTTTAACTTATCCAAGTATTCAGATATTTGTAAAAAGACTCAAAAAATTAGATATTGAAAGTGTGACTTTTGACACAGGTTGTAGCGAGATAGATGTCGAAGGGTTTTTGGATGTAGTTGCGAATCCTCCCAAGGACATTAGAGCTTATGAAGATATTAACACACTACTAATAGAAAAAAAAGCGGATAAAATATATTTTAATACTGTTGAGTTTAAAATAAGAACGAAAGGAGAGGAAGATTACGGAAATGAAACTGAAGGAATCATCGGCGTTTCCAAAGAGAAAGAAGAATTTGACCTGGTTAATTTTCTTGAGAAGACCTGCGGCTTACAAACGGGAGATTCTCCAAAGGTAGAGGCCGAGAAAATTACCGGAGGACTTGTTGAGATATACAACCACATGACAGGGATTACGGATAAAGAGGAGTTAAGAGCGAAAGAGGTTGTTTTCGAAAAAGTTATGGGGTCTATAAGCCCTGAAGCTAAGAATTTTATACTCCAGGACAAATTGAAACTCAAACAAATCTCCTCGATAATAAAGTCGATTATAATGAGTTTTTCCGACGAAGAAATTGTGGAGATTTTCATAAACAGGGTACGACTTCTTGGAATTTTTGACGCTGAAGATATTCTGCTTAATTTGACACCCGAAAGACTGGATGGAATTTTGCCCGAGATCAAAGAAAAACTAAAAACGATGGATATAGAAGATGAGCATATTTCAGGATTTGAAGAAAAACTGAGATCGAAAATCGTTGAAAAAAGGAAAACGAGGGAAGGAGCGGTTAACAAGGGGGGTGATATTCCATCATTTATCAGTGAGTTTTCCGGGACAGCCGAAAAAGACTACGGAGCGGAACAAATCTCTCGTTTTTTTAGTTCTGTTTGTCTCGTTGAAAAAGAAGATAATAATAAAGCCGACAAGATAAGCGAAGGTTTTGAAAATTTTGTAAAAGAATTTATTAGCCAGTTCGGTAAATATAATTTGCTGCAGGAAGCGGTAAAAATCAGAAAAACATTTAAACAAGTTCCAAACAAACTAAGAAAAGAAATATTTGTCAGAATTATAAAAAGCAAAAGCCAATTGAAGATTCCAATGACTAAGGTTCTTCTACCGTTGATGGATAAGGAAAGTATTTTTTTCGCTCTTAGTACTTTAATCGAGGAAGGCGAGAGAGAAATGTTGGAAGGACTTTTGTCTTCTTTAGATGAAAAAAAATTGTCGGCAGTTGAAAAGTTCGCAAAAGAAAATTTAGACAAATTAAGGATTAATGACTCAGAATTTTTGAAATTATGGAAGTATTTAACCTCTCCTCCTAAAAATCTTAGGAGTAGCGGAGGGGTAAGCAGAAGAGCTTATGGTCGACTTCAAAACAAATTAAAGGCAAGTATGGATTTATCCGATGTAAAGACTTTAATGGACACTATCTATAAAGGTCTCGAATCACAATCTGTGGAAGTAAAACTTAATGCTCTTTCGAACATAGAAGCCCTTAGCGAGCAACTTTTTAAAGGAGAAAAGGCTGCTGTTATCCGCAGAATCGTTGATGATTTAATAGATTACGCAAGAAAGGAAAAAAACAAGGAAGTCTATACAAATTATATCAACTTCCTGAGTCAGATAGGGCAGAGAAGCCTGGCTGTAGGATATGACTCTCTGGTTAATTCTCTCATATCTTTTTTCGCTGGTGAAGTCAGCAATACGGCTAAAGCGAAAATTATTATTCCCCGTTTAGCAGAATTCAGAACAAAAGAAGCGATAAACGTTTTGCTTTCTCTTTTGTGGGAAGAGGATCTCAGGAAGATCGTTGTGGAGAAAGTCGATGATTTTGGGGTGGAGTCTATTCCCTATTTAATGGATTTGCTTAAGGATTCTGAGGACAGAGAAGTCAGATTTTCTCTTTTAAAAATAATTCAAGGTATAGGCAGCGGGGCTCTCGAAGTCGTCAAAAAATATCTTGGCGATAAAAGATGGTATGTTAGGAGAAACGCTGTTTTAATTCTTGGCAGTAGAGGCGGCGAGGAGATTTTGGACGATATTTATGCGTTGAAGGATGACCATGAGAAAGTTCAGATGGAAATAATAAGAAACCTCCGCCACATTTTGAAAGATAAAGCCGAACCTTATTTATTATATTTTTTAGATTCAAATTATCCCGAAGTGCAAAAATATGCCATTTCTATTCTTGGTTCTGTTATTTCAGAAGAAGGGGTGTCTGCTCTGAATAAAAAATTACTAATAAACGAATTTTCAAAAGAGGATGGTGTAGAGATTAAGAGACAGATTTGTAAGGTGCTGGCAGATAAGGGTAACAGTCAATCCGTGGAAGCTTTAATCCAGATAATAGAGGCGAAAAAAGTTTTTGGCATACCCGAATTCCCCGAAGATCTTAGATTTGAGGCTGTTAAAGCCGTTGCTGAAATAGGAGGAGTGAGAGCGGATGATTTTCTTAAGGCTCTGAGCCATGATCGTTCCAAACAAATTCGAAATTTTGTATCGGAGGTAAAATGAATAAAAAAGATGTCCTTTCTTTATTACGGACTGATGAAGTGAAAGCGATTCGCCTGTGGTTTACTGATATTCTTGGTCGGGTCAAAGGTTTTTCAATTAGCCGAAAAGAAGTGGAAAGAGCTCTTGAAGAGGGTGTAAATTTCGACGGTTCTTCAATTGAAGGGTTGGTAAGAATAGAGGAGTCCGATTTAACCGCGAAGCCTGATCTTTCCTCTACTTACTTTTTTGGGGATGAAAATGGTAAGAAAACGGTAATTTTTATATGTGATATTTATTATCCAAACGGAGAACAGGTCGAATCGTCACCCAGATATGTACTAAAAAAAGTTCTCGAGAAAGCTAAGAAGAATGGGTGGAGTTTTTTTGTCGGTTCAGAGCTTGAGTTTTTTTATTTTTCCGGGAAAGATCTCAAAATCCGTGATACAAAAGGGTATTTCGATGTTCTCCCTTATGACAGGTACGATGAAATCTCGGAAGAAATTGTAAATATCTTAAACGGAGTCGGGGTGGAAGTAGAAGTCGCCCATCATGAAGTTTCCGAAAACCAGCATGAAATCGATCTCAGATATGAAGAAGCACTGAAAATGGCAGACCATCTTCAGGTTGCCAAATATGTTATAAAGGAAACAGCCAGGGCTAATGGGGTTTTCGGGACATTTATGCCGAAGCCCGTTTTTGGTCTTAATGGTTCCGGATTGCATCTTCACCAATCTTTTTTCTCCAAGGGTAAAAACATTTTCTATGATAAGAAAAATCCCTACCATCTTTCTTCGATTGCCCAACATTATTCCGCGGGTCTTCTTAAATACGCCAGGGGAATCACTTCAATAACGAACCAATGGGTTAACTCGTATAAACGGCTTGTGCCCGGATATGAAGCACCAGTTTATGTCTCATGGGGGAGGCAAAATCGGTCTGCCCTGTTGCGGGTCCCTTCTTTTAAAAGTGGAAGCTCGTGCAGAGTAGAATACAGGACGCCGGACCCGGCAACAAATCCTTATCTTGCTATCTCCGCGATGCTTGGAGCAGGATTAAAGGGAATAGAAGACAAATTAAAGCTGGGAGAACCGGTCGAAGAAGATATTTATACAATGTCCGAAGAACGGAAAAAGAAACTAAACATAGAAATTCTTCCCGATTCGCTCTATACAGCGATAGAAGAAACCGAGAAAAGCGAAATTGTTAAAGACCTTTTTGGTGAAGAATTCTTCAGTAAATACATAAGAAACAAAAGGGCGGAATGGGAAAATTATAGAACCTGTGTAACCGATTATGAGATTGATAGATACCTTTCTTTATAGTGAGCCTTGCTTAATTTACGTGTAATAATAATATAATCGTGGAGAAAAAAATGAAGATAGCTATAATCGGATATGGCAAAATGGGTCAGATTATAAAGCGGCTGAGTGAAGAAAAAAAGCATGAGGTCGTTTCTACTATCGATCCCTTAATTGAAACGGCAAATTTTAAAGAATTGAATAAAGAAAACTTATGTGATGCTGATGTTGCCGTCGATTTTACCTTGCCGGGTGTTGTTCTTTCTAACATTAACAAATATATAGATTGTGGTGTAGATGCCGTAATCGGAACCACCGGCTGGTATGAAAATTTAGAACAGGTAAAGGAAAAAGTCGAGAAGAGTGAAATAGGGCTTATCTGGGCAGCTAATTTTTCGATAGGCGTGAATTTATTCTTTCGAATGATCGAACATAGTGCCGGTGTAATAAATAACTTTACTGCTTACGATGTGATGGGATATGAAATCCATCATAATAGAAAAAAAGACAGTCCTTCGGGGACCATGAATATGATCGGAGAGATTCTTCTCGAAAATTTAAAAAACAAGAAAAAAATAGTAACCGAAAAGCTTACGCGGAAAATTTCAGGAGAAGAGATACATCTCGCTTCTGTGAGAGGCGGTAGCGTCCCCGGTACACATGTGGTTGCTTTCGACAGTGAAGTCGATACCATCGAATTGAAACACACCGCGAGAAGTCGGGAAGGCTTCGCGGAAGGGGCGATAAAAGCCGCCGAATGGGTCGAGGGCAAAAAGGGGTTTTACGGCATTGAAGATATGATGAACGAAATCATAGGAGGTTAAAAATGTTTAAGGGTGTTTTTACAGCGATAGTTACGCCATTTAATCAAGATGAAACCATAAATGAAGATGACCTTAAAAAGTTAATAGACTTTAATATTGAAAACGGGGTTTCCGGTATAGTTCCTGTGGGTACAACCGGAGAGTCTCCCACTCTTAACCATGATGAGCACGTGCGGGTAATAGAAGTAGTCTGTAAACATGTGAAAGGAAGAGTGTCTGTTATAGCGGGGACAGGCTCGAATTCCACAAAGGAAGCTTTATTTATGACTTCGAGAGCGAAAGATTCAGGCGCGGATGCCAGTCTCCAGGTTGCCCCTTATTACAACAAACCCACTCAGGAGGGGTTTTATCGTCATTTTAAAAAAATTGCCGATGAGATAGACCTCCCCATGATAATTTACAATATACCCGGGAGGACCGGCAAAAATATTGAGACTGATACCATAGTAAAATTAGCGAAACATCCCAATATTGTGGGTGTAAAAGAAGCTTCGGGTAGTCTTCCTCAAATGATGGATGTAATACATAGAACCCCCGAAGATTTTGTCGTCCTTTCAGGAGATGACAATTTGACTCTTCCTTTAATGGCGGCGGGAGGAAAAGGAGTGGTAAGTGTTGCGAGTAATATCATTCCGGACCGAATGAGCGCGATGGTTGAAGCAGGTCTGGAAGGAAATTTCGAGAAAATGAGAGAACTGCATTACGAACTTTTACCGTTCTTCAAAGTCGAGTTTATAGAGACAAATCCAATTCCCATAAAAACCGCTCTCGCCATGAAGGGAATGATAAAAGAGGCTTTCAGGCTTCCCATGTGCGAGATGAGCGGGGAAAACAAGAAAAAACTAAAAATTGTCCTCAAAGAGTTAAGGATCATTTAATATCCCGTATTCCAAATAAATTGCTAAGAGGAGAAATTTCTACGGAAGACCCTGTCTTTGAGACTGTGCTATCCGCAGCTTGCGCAGAGAGATTCCGCTTAAAGCGAAGAAAAAGATGGCTAAAATACTGACTCCCGGTGAAAAGATAATATCCATGCCCGGTTTAATCTTTATAAAATCTTCAGTAATAAGCGGATTGACAAGCGCGTCTTCTACCGCGTGCATCAATACGGCAGGCCAGATAGAACCGGTTAATAATCTAATTTCCCCGAAGGCGAATGAATAGGCAACGATAGTGAGAAGAGCCAGGGGAATGAAAGCCGCCGTATTAAGTGTTGTATAGTCCCGAAGAATAGTTCTATTTAAGAAGTAGAGATAATACGGAACGTGCCATAAAGCCCAGATTAATCCCACTATTATATGTCCCGTGTAATCGTTTAAGTCAAGAGAAAAAATCCTGGGTGTAAGATACCCCCTCCAGGCGGATTCTTCGAAAATGTTTTTAAAAAAACCCGGTATAAGAGCGAGAGTAAAAACCGGTAAAAAACTGACAAGGGTTTCCGATAAAGGAGTGGGAAAGAAAATAAAACATGAAACTTTACCGATTGCCAGTATAAGTCCTGTGACCACAGGAAAAATTAATATGGAAACGACATACCATATTAAATTCCCTTTGAAGTTTAACCTTATCCCGAAATCTTTCCAGCCGTCTCCGGAAAAACCCCTCAGCAAAAGGCAGGCTCCGAGCGGCGTAATAATCCACAAGAGCATACCCAGACTTTCAGACGAGGGATTATCCAGTAGAACATCCAGGCCATGACCGATCCATCCGATCGAGAGTACCGCAATCGTGAAGATTATCAAATTATGAATTGTATTTTTCCTTGTCTGGTTTTTCGTTTTCATACTCGGGTAATTTAAAGAGCAGCAGCTTTTTGTCAATATGTATTTATAGATATTGCCTACCCCCCATTTTTTTTAATAATACCCTGGATAAAAAATCAGAGGGGTTGCTGGAAAGGTTTGCGTCTCGGAGGGCTCGCCCCATGGAATAGCTTCTCAAGCGTGAAGCTCTTCTATTCCATGGGGCAGGCGGGCATGGTCTCTTGAAATTCTTGTATTTCAAGAGGAGTTCATCCCGTAGAATAGCTTGTCCTGCAAGTAGTCTCTCTATTCCACGGGACAAGCCCGAGAGCCGAGTGGCAATTTCCTCGCCCGGTGAAATAGAAGACGCTACTTGCTGAACAGCTATTTCATCGGGCGAGCAGGGGAAATTGACCGCGTCTTTATCGAACAGCAATTCCTCTGATTTTGCGAATGTTCGAGAATAGTTTTCCCCAGCATATAATTTCTCATATACGTTGCAATAACTAACTTTATGCGTATTGACGTAAAAATTTTGGGGGGTAGGCAAAAAAGAGGTTATTCTTTTACGCTCTTGATTTTTTCTTAAAAATTTGTATAATTAT
>CAZSEX010000002.1:0-75685 GCA_964606065.1 uncultured bacterium
ATGTTTGGCTTTGCTCCTTCGGCAGATGGTGAAGTTTTACTACAGCAACCTTTCAGTCCGGGATTCGCGGATATTTCAAAAGATATACCTCTTCTGATCGGCAGCACACTGAATGAACTCATGAAAACAGCTTATGCTGAAAAAGACCTGACAATAGAACAGGCAAAAAAACGGTTAACAGAAGAATATGGCGACAGAACCGATCAGTACATAGAGCTATTCGCAAAGGCGTATCCTGATTTTACCCCTCAGGATCTTCTTTCTATTGATACTGTTTTTAGACCATATACCATACGAACCGCTGATGCAAGGGCTTTAGAGACAAGTGCCCCCCTGTATGTTTATTTGTTGGCATGGAAAAGTCCCGTTGATAGTGCATCCAAAGGTTCTTTTCATGGGTTGGACATTCCGTTGGCATTCAATAATGTTGATTTGAGACCGGACTGGACAGGCAATTCAGAAGAAGCCTGGAAATTATCCGACAAAATGAGCTCTGCATGGATAAACTTCGCGAAAACAGGTAATCCTAATGTAGAGGGAGTGCTGCCAAAGTGGGAATCTTATACTGTTAAAAACGGTGTTACAATGTATTTTGACAATGAATGCAAAATTGTAAACAACCATGACAGAGAATTGATGCACTTCGTTAAACCTAAAATATAATCCATTTAAATTTTAAAAAATATGACTAAAAAAGGTATGAAAAAAAATCTAAAAAACCTTTAAGATATGAAATAGAGTGTGATGAATCAAATTTGGTGGAAAATAGTATTCCGGTAAATGATATATTTCTTATGCGTGAATAAATTGTTTTATATTTTACGGGGAAAATTCGTGCTATTTGTGAAATTTGTTGTTAAAAAACAAGATAAATGAGTGTGGATGGGCTTTGTGATCTTTGTGTGCTTTGTGGCTAATCAAATAGATTCTTCGCATCTAAGTTAAATAGTTAAATTGAAAAATAGAAAAATAGTAAAAAAAACAACAAAAAAATCCTGTAAATCTGCGTTCATCTGCGTCTCATTCTGGGGATGGGATTGTGGTTTTAAACAACATATATTTTTGTTTTTCTCTGCGACCTTTGCCTGCCCTATGGAATAACAACTTCTATTCCATGAGGGGCGTCTCTGCGGTGAATTTTTTCTTGTGTTAATCTGTGTAATCTTGTGGTTACTAAATTACAATGTTTAAAAGTCGATCCTTAACAAAAATAATCTTTTTCGGTTCACCATCATCAAGAAAACGGCTTACGTTCTTCACTTCTTTAGCCAATTCGAAGGCATCGTCCTTTTCGATGCCCTTATTTACCTCTATTTTTGCCCTTAATTTACCGTTTACCTGCACAATAAGTGTGTATTTTTCCTCAATAATGCCGTTCGGGTCGTATTCTGGCCAATCCTCAAGGAAAACAGAGTCTTTATCGCCAAATTTACTGTACATTTCCTCGGATATAAAAGGCGCAATGGGGGCAAGAAGCAAAAATAAACGTCTTAAAGCGTACTGAGTGAGCTTATCTTTATTTCTGTAATCGGAAATAATATTCAAAAACTCCATTAAAGCAGCAATTGCAGTATTGTAGCTGAAACGCTCTATATCTTCCGTTACTTTCTTGGTTGTTTTTTCAGTTTCTTTATAAATTGACTCTTCCCTATCGAAATCCGAAAGGTGTATATTATTTTCATTAAGGTGTTCCACGCCAAGCTCGTAAAGCCTTGTTAAAAAACGCGTAGAACCTTTGATATTTTCTTCTTTCCAATCGATGTCGCTGTCAGGAGGACCAAAAAAGAACATTGCGATTCTTGCAGCGTCTATTCCCACTCTGGCAACCAACACTTCGGGGTCTACAACGTTGCCTTTCGATTTAGACATCACATCGCCCTTATCATCTCTTACCATACCCTGGTTAAATAACCTTAAAACAGGTTCCTTAACTGGAGAATATCCTAATTTATGCATAAATTTAGTTATAAATCTCATATATATTAGATGTCCGGTAGCATGTTCAGCACCACCTATATAGAGATCTACAGGAAGCCATTTCTCCGCTTCCCTTTTATCGAAAATTTCACTATCGTTTTTCGGATCGAGATATCTAAAGTGATACCATGCGGAGTCAACAAAAGTGTCGGCTGTATCTGCGTCTCTCTTTGCATCTCCCCCACACTTTGGACATTTTACTTTTTCAAAACCGGGGTGAATCGCCAACGGCGAACGGGCTTTTGGAATAAAATCCACTTCGTTCGGCGGCGGAAGAAGAACAGGCAAATCCGACTCCGGAACAGGAACCACGCCACATTTATCGCAATGAATCATGGGTATAGGCGCGCCCCAGTACCTCTGACGTGAAATAAGCCAATCGTTCAAGCGATAGTTTATCGATTTCCACCCAAGTCTTTTTCTATCAAGGTATTCTACTATCTTTATTAAAGCTTCATCGGACTTCATTTCGTTGAATTCACCGGAATTAACCATTATTCCTGGTTCGGTGTAAGCGGCATCGCCCAGAGGGGATTTTCCTCTTATAACTTCCTTTATGGGTAAATTATATTTCCTGGCAAATTCGTAGTCTCTCTGGTCATGAGCCGGAACGCTCATAATAAGACCTGTGCCATAAGAGCCTAGCACGAAGTCAGCCACGTATACGGGTAACTTATCACCTGTAAGGGGATGAATTACTTTGAGTCCGGTATTCACTCCCGTTTTTTCTCTATCTTCTCTTGTGCGCTCTATATTACTTAAAAGCAGTGAATCGTGTATGTATTTTTTTACATCTTTGTTTTTTTCTGCTATCTTTTCTGCCAATTTGCTCTCAGGCGAAATACACATGAAGGTTACACCGTAAATTGTGTCGGGTCTGGTCGTAAAGATATTGAATTCTTCCCCATTTTCTAATTTGAACTTTATTTCCGCGCCTTCTCTCCTCCCTATCCAGTTTCTCTGCATTTCTTTGATATTTTCCGGCCAATATTCCAAGGTTTCTATATCCCGGTACAGCTCTTCGGCATAATCGGTAATACGAACAAACCATTGTTTGAGCTTTCTTTTTTCTATCTCCGATTCACATCTCCAGCATTTGCCATTTTCAACCTGTTCATTGGCAAGAACTGTTTTGCAGCCGGGACACCAGTTTACATAGGATTCAGCCTGATATAAAAGACCGTTTTTGTATAGTTGTATAAGCAACCATTGAGTCCATTTATAATATTCAGGATCTGAAGTCGTCATTTCCCTTTCCCAATCATAACTGAGACCTAATTTTCTTATTGTTTTTCGCGCTGCTGTCATATTATTGTAAGTCCATTCTTTTGGATCCAGATTTTTTTTAATGGCAGCTTCTTCGGCGGGCAGTCCAAATGCGTCCCAGCCAAAGGGATGAAGCAAATCTTTATTCCGCATCTTTTCCCATCTCCACTTTAAATCTCCGAAACAGTAATTTCTAAAATGTCCCATGTGTATGTTACCGGAGGTATATGGCCACATTTCCATAATAAAGTACTTATTTTTAGGATTTTCAGGCGATTTAAAAAGTCCTGAATCTTCCCATTTTTTTCGCCATTTATTCTCTATTTCTTCAAAAGGATACATCTGGACTATATGATATTTACTGTGATTATTGATTGTTTTTAAATTTTTCGATGTCCTGCTCAAGTTTTAAAAGTTCCTTTCTCTTTGCTTCTATTTTTCCTGATAAGGCAATTTCTTCCCTTCTTTTAGCAACTATTCGCTGGGTTAATTCGAGTTCCTCTTTCTTTTGAACATCACTTTTGCTGTTTTCTCCTAAGAGTTTATCGAAAAGAATATCTTCTTCCGATTTTTTTTCTGTTTCTGCCGGCATCGTCGCCATTACTGTTTCCGCTTCAGCGGAAATACTTTCTTTCTTTTCTGTTAAATTTTTTATTTCTTCTTCTAAATCCTTTTGGACTTTTTGTTTTTTTGCTATATCTTCTATTACACCCTCTTTTGTTTCCTTTAATTTTTCGATCTCTTCTTTAAGAAGTTGTATCTTATTTTGAAGCTCGGGGCTACTCTTACCAGAAGCTTTTTTATCGATTTTTCCTGCTGAAATCGGTTTGCTTAAAATACTACCTACAAGGGAAAAAACCACAAATGATACAAATGAAAGCATTAAATATTTTGATTCGAATAATCCTTTTATTTTAGTTATCAAATTTGAACCAGCTTCCTTTTTCTCTGGTAGCTTGATTAAGAAATGAATACTGGCTAATTCTCTGCCCTGATAGTTAACCGGCTGTGAAAAGTAAAATTTGTCTTCACTTTCTTTTCCTTTTTCCTGTTCAATCCATCCGACATCTGAATTATTAATATTCCACACAATTGTTTTATTCTCTCCGAGGATCGTCAAATTAATAATATTCTCTTTTTTTGTAGCCTTATCGATGTAATTTCTTATTTCTGAACTATTTCTGTCAGCCACATAACCTCTTATATCATTGGAAGTAGCAAGAACATGACCATAAAATTGCCAGCCCTGCTCAGCAAATTCTTTTACATCTGGTTTATTCTGTATTTCAAGGTACAAATACCCTATTACTTCTTTATTATTCGAAATGATTTCAGTTTCTACTATAGAAAATGAGTCTCTTATTAGATATTTTTTGTTATTTGTTCTTTGCTGTAAACCCGTGTATTTTGTTCCCACTCCTCTAATACCGTTTGTCCAGAATATTGTTCTGTTTCCTTCTGTTATTATTATTTCAGGTTTATTGGAGAGATTTATCTCTTCCATAGTTTTTCTGATTAACATCGATATAAACAAATCGTCTTTCATTGCAAAAGCTTCATTGATATTTTGCGCTAAAATATTACCAAAAGAAATCCAACCATCGATTCCGTCCTCGTAGCTTAAAGAATCGAATCTCTGTGAAGTAAATTCCTGTTCGGGCATGGTTACATAAATAGTAATAAGAGACAAGAAAAAACCGATTATCCCCAAAAACAAAGCTTTTTTGAACATAAATACTCCTCAGTTAATCGGGGTCTAAACGATAAAAATAATATGCTACAGCTCCCACAACCCCTAAAAATTTTGTAAAATCCCACAATCTTGAAGAGAACGATTGATTTACATATACTAAATCGCCCGATTCAAGAATAGGAGGATTTTTTTCTTTAGCATTCAGATAGTCATTTATATTAAAAAAAGAGACTTCTTTTTCTTTTATTGCCCTCACCAATTTCACGTTGGAGAGATCGGAGCGGGATGTTGGGCCTCCGGCGAACGATATTGCTTCCACAATATTGGTGGAAGGAGTTACGTAATAAATACCGGGGTTTCTGACTTCACCCCATACCTGAATCCTGATAGATCCACCTTCGACCAAAAATTGAGTTTGGGGAAAGCTCAAAAACAACAATCCAATTAAAAATACCATTATTTGGTTATATTAAACTATTTTTCTTTATTGTCAAGTATTCTTTTTACTCCTTATCTTTAAGGCATATCATTTCAATCTCGCTAATTTTAATAAGGAGGAAATTTTCTTCCCTTACTGTACCGTTTTTGAATTCTACGACGGCATCCGTTATCGGAAGAAAACCGGATTGTTTTGAAAGTGCCTGTAGAGTATCTGTTAATCGAGCATTCAAATGGATATGAATATCACCCGTTATCTTACAACAACTCGTATACAGATCTACATTTTTTTTCTCTTTTTCTATTCTCATTGCCATTGGGCTTCCTCCTTTAGTAAATAGTTTAATTCATGCACAAAAGTTTTCAAAATATCTTTTTCTTTTACGGTAGCTATTTTTTTTCCTTTTTTAAAAATAACAGCCGAATGCCTGCCTCCCGCTATTCCTATATCTGCTTCTTTGGCTTCTCCTGGGCCATTAACGGAACAGCCCATCACTGCAATAGTTATCGGGGCGTTAATGTTTTCCACTTCTTTTTCCAGTTTTTTTAAAAAACCTTCGAGATCGAATTCTAATCTCCCGCAAGTTGGACAGGAAATTATCCTGGGCCCTATTTTTCTTAGTTTGAGGGAGGATAAAATGTTACGGGCTGCAAGAATCTCGTTTCCGGGATCACCTGTAAGCGAAACCCGAATGGTATCTCCAATTCCCTCTTCCAGCAAGATTCCAGTACCCACGGCAGAATATACCTCTCCCCTTCCTCCCGAAGGTCCGGCTTCAGTAACTCCGATATGAAGAGGGTAATTATATAATCCCGAAAAAATCCGATTGGCATCGATCATTGTTCTGACATCGGAAGACTTTATTGAAACTACAATGGATTGAAAATTTAAATCTTCAAGTATCCTTATCTCGTCCACTACTGATTCTACAAGAGCTTCCGGCTTTATCCCGCCAAATTTTTCTACATATTTTGCCTTAAGAGAGCCCGCGTTTACCCCTACTCTTATAGGAATACTTTTTTCTTTACATATTTTTACAATTTCTTCGACTTTCCATTTATCTCCGATATTTCCCGGATTTATCCTTATTTTATCAACTCCCTGCCGGGCAGACTCGATGGCAAGCTTATAGTCATAATGAATATCGGCAACTAAAGGGATATCTATCTTTTCCTTTATTTTTTTGATATTTTTAGCCGCATCGATATCCGGAACGGCTACTCTAATAATCTCGCAGCCCTCTTTTTCCAGTTGTTTAATTTGATTGACCGTTTTCCTTTTGCTGCGGGTATCTGTGTTGGTCATAGACTGTATGGCAATGGGATTATCACCTCCGATTTTCACCGAACCTATCGGTACAACTTTAGTTTTTTTTCTTTTGTATTTTTTCAATTAACGCCGCCTTTAGTTTTTGTTTATTTTTAAAAATTTTTACCTTCGGTAATCCTTTGATAAAAGTAATCTGTCTATCAGCGTATTTCTTTGTTTCTTTTATAATCATTTCTTTCAAATTTTCAAGTTTTTGTTTCTTTCCATTCAACAAATACTCCGCAACCTGTCCATAACCAATGGACGTAAAGGAATAAAGAGAAGAATCATGTCCTTTATTGAGAAGATTTTTAACCTCTTCGATAAATCCTTCTTCAAACATTTTCACGACTCTTTTTTCTATTCTTTCTCTTAATTCTTTCTTATTTACTAATAGAGCGAATATTTCCAGCGGTATTTTGTTTTTATTTCCTTTTCTCCAGAAATCTGTTAAAGTAACACCGCTCGCCCTATAAACTTCTAATGCCCTCCCGAGACGCTGTTTATCGTTGGGATGTATTCTCTTAGCAGATTCGGGATCTATTTTCTTCAATTCTCTGTGCATTTGTTCGGAACCTTTCTTTTTTATTTCCTTTCTAACCTCGTCACGTATTTCGGCAGGAATTTCCGGTTCTTCAAACATGCCTTCGATAAGAGACCTGATATAGAATATGGTTCCACCACAAACAATGGGGATATTTTTTCTTTCTCTTATCTCTTTTACTTTTTTCTTACAATCACAGAGAAATTCATAGGCCGAATAATCTTCATCAGGCTCTTTTATATTTATTAAATGATGTGGAATTTTTTGCATCTCTTCCGCTGTAATCTTAGCGGTTCCGATATCCATGCCTTTATAGATTTGTCTTGAATCGGCAGAAATTATTTCTATCGGATAACTTTCCCCTAATTCAAGACATATAGAAGTCTTTCCCACGGCTGTCGGACCGATCAATGTCAATACCTTTTTCATCGCCGAAAAAGTTTCTTTTCGATGTCTTTTAGGGATATTTCAAAAAGAATCGGTCTGCCATGAGGGCATCTGAAAGGTGTATCAGTTGAAAACAAAAGATTTACGAGATTTTCCATCTCTTCGGTTGATAAGGGGTCTCCCGCTTTTATTGCCGAGTGACAGCTCACAGATTTTAATAAGTTATCTATCGTAGTTTCTTTCTCTTTAGAAAGATCTTCTAAAATACCTCTGAGCTGGTCTTCATTTATTTCCGTCAATAATGAAGGAATTCCTTCCCAGACAACCACATTACCGGAAAAAATTCTGAAAGCAAATCCTAAATTTCTTAAATCATCTTTAATTTCTTCAAGTTTTAATATTTCAAGCGGAGTATGGTTTACCTGGACGGGAAATAAAAGGCTCTGGGTGTTAAAATTTTCATTATTTTTTAAGTTGTCATAAAGAATTCTCTCGTGCGCCGCGTGCTGGTCGATAATGACTAAACCGGTATTTGTCTGCGCTACAATGTAGGAATCATGTAACTGCCAGAATTTGCTTTTGGTATCGCCTTCGAACAGAAAATCTTTTTTAAATGAAAAAAGTTCTCTTCTGTAATCACTGTTAATTCCTACTGTTTCGTTTAGAATTCTCTTTAAAGTTGACGTAATAATATTTTCATTCTGAAACTTTATTTCTTTTTTTGTAGGATGAACATTTACATCTACTAAATTTGCGGAAATGTCTACAAACAAAATAAATGATGGGTTTTCATCCGTAAAAGGCGTATAAAAATCCTTGATTAATTTAAAAATTTTGCCATCCCAGACATCTCTTTTATTTACAAATAAATAATACTTCTTTTGGGAAGGTAATTCAGGGCGCTGTATCCACCCGCTGATTTTAATATTACTTTCCGCGTTTTCAAAATTAACGGGAATAAGAGACGAAAGAAATTTTTCATCGAGAACGGACAATATTCTGTCGTCTGAAGTCGTGGAAGGTAAATCAATAACTTTTTTACCGTTATGAGTTAACACAAAAGAAATTTCGGGATAACATATGCATTTAGGTATAATTTCACCTAAAATTTTCCTGAACTCAGCGTTTGCGGAATGCAAAAACTTTCTTCTGGCAGGATAGTTATTAAAAAGAAATTTTACTATAACTGAAGTTCCCCTCTGCCTCTGTTTAGGTTTCTCTTCTTTAATTTCGCCGTTAAAAATTTTTATGTACCTGCCCATTTCCGCATTCGAAAATCTCGAAAGAATTTCCATCTGAGAAATAGCAGCTATTGATGCCAGAGCTTCGCCTCTAAAACCCAGAGAATATATTAAATCGAGGTCGGATATATCTTTAATTTTACTGGTCGAGTATCTTCTCGCCACCAATTTGATATCTTCGGAATGAATTCCTTTTCCATTGTCGGAAACAGCAATGAGTCTTTTTCCTCCGTCTTCGACATCTACAGTTATCCTGGACGCTTCGGCATCTATAGCATTTTCTACTAATTCTTTAATACAGGAAAATGGACCTTCGACGACTTCTCCCGCGGCAATTTTATTCTTTACCTTATCCGGTAATTCAAAAATTCTTTTGTCGTTTTCCATTACCCTTTAACAACTGCGAGGGGAAGCATTTTTGCTACTCTTTTTGAAATCCCAACCCTCGACACTACTTCTACAACTTCATTTATATCTTTATAAGCTTCAGGAACTTCTTCTCTGATTGTCTTAATTGATTTCGACCTAATGTAAATGTTTTTTTTCTTAAGCTCATCGGTTATGTTTCTTCCTCCGGTTGCCTGCATGGCTTTTTTTCGAGAAAGAACTCTCCCAGCCCCATGGCATGTAGAACCGAAAGTTTCTTCCATAGCTTTTTCTGTCCCGAGCAAAATATAAGACGCTGTACCCATATCACCGGGAATTAAAACAGGTTGTCCTATTTGCTTGTACTTTTCAGGAATATCAGGATGATTGGGAGGAAAAGCTCTGGTGGCGCCTTTTCTGTGAACGCATAAATTCTTTCTATTTTTGTCTATGGTATGTTCTTCGATTTTGGCGATATTATGAGCCACATCGTATATAAGATTCATTCCGAGTGATTCCGCGGATTTTCCGAAAACTTCTGCAAAACCATCTCTTACCCTGGATAAAATTATCTGACGATTTGCCCAGGCGAAATTAGCTGCTGCCCGCATTGCCGAAAGATAATCTTTTCCTTCTCTCGAATTAACTGGAGCACAAATCAGTTGCTCATCCGGTAAGTCAATATCGTATTTGTTTTTAATACTTCTTAGATTTTTAACCCAATCACTGCAGACCTGGTGACCAAAACCCCTCGAACCGGTATGAATCATTACTGTTACAGAATCCAATTCTAATCCAAGCATTTTTGCAGCTTTTTCATCGAAGATTTCTGCAACTTTTTGTATTTCGATAAAATGATTGCCGGACCCCAGCGTGCCGAGTTGTTGCTGTCCGCGTTCTAAAGCTCTTTTGGAAATAATTTCAGGGTCTGCCCCATTCAGCCTGCCGTTTTCTTCTGTATATTCCAGATCCGAGTCCCAGCCGAAACCGTTTTTTACCGCCCATGAAGAACCTTCGTTAAGAACTCTTTTTAATATAGAAAAAGAAAGTTTAATATCACTTTTAGAGCCTACACCGCACGGTACAGCTGAATATATTTTATTGGTAAGAAGTTCTTTATTTCCTCCATTTAAGTCGGAGCTTTTTAGGTTCGTCCTTATTACCCTTACACCGCAATTAGAAACCACAACGCCATTTGCGACAAAATTATGATGTTCATTTTTAACAGTAAAATCGTATACAAGGTCATTATGTTCAATTTTCTGTATCTCTAAAATTTTATCATAAACTAATTCTTCATCGGTAAATCTTTCTAAAAACTGCTCAAATTTAATAAATCCTTTTGGTGGTCTTGCTTTATCAGTCTTACCATATAAGCTTCTCTCGATAAATCTTTTATTTACTATAACTCCATATTCTTCAAAAATTTCGTTTCTATTACGCCATTTTTTTTCTGTTTTTATTTTAGCTCTAAGTTCTTCCCTTTCTTGTATAATCTTGTATTTCAACTTTAGATATATAATTCCTGCGATTGCTAGTTTCTTCCTTTTTCTGTTATATTCAAAGTTAATTTTCCTCCATAAATTGAGCAGATTTTTAGTGCCGCCATAAATCAATAATCTAAATATCGTTTTATTTTCTGTTTCGGAAGCCTTTTTTATAGTAGAATTTATATCGAACTCTTTAAGAAGTGCTTTTAGTTCTTTTAGAAATCTAAAATCATTTTTTGGTTTTCGTCTTGATAATTTTATTTCGGGCATATAAAAATTGTGAGGACTCGAAACACCAGGTTTTGACATTTCTGCCCCGAAATAAGAAGCTATAAACAATCTTTTCATCCATAAGGGCAATTTAAAAACCCACGAAGGAATCTTAAAATCTGCTTCAGTTTTATTTCCTTTTGGATAACCCATAGCCCATAAAAGATGGACTAAACTTCTTGCAGAAATTTTTAAAGATGACTCGGTAGTTTCAAAATTATACCCCTTAAAATCGTGAAGACGTTTCCTTTCGTAAATGCTACAATTGTACCCGATAAGTCTTACATCCTCTCTTATTTGTTTTAAATCTTCCTTTTTTCCATAAAATATGGTATTTTTATCATATATATTCCCATCTCCCATAAGATATCCCAAAATTTTTAACAAATAAGGTAATTTTGGATTATTTGATTTTAAGGGCAAAAGATTCCTCTTTGACAATTCTTTTTTTATTCCATCATTGAAGTCTACTTCCGATAATATTTCAAAAGTTTGAGGTTTTTTATACTCAACTCCTTCAAAAGGATGAACAGCTACTTCATGCCCGATACAGAGATCCTCGCAGGGTACCATACCTTTTCTTGTAAGTATTGGATGGTCAGGTGATGCAGATATTTGAAGTCCAGACGCTATTTTTATTTTATAAAGAAATTTTTCTTCTTTCTGCAAAGTTAAAATAACATCTGTTGGTTTAGAAGTTTTATCGTTAATTACAATTACTTTGTCATCAGTTGTGACTTCGTTAATTTTTTTTCGATATCCAAGAGAAGTTAAAACTGAGGTATCCGCAGGAAGGCAATTGATGTCATAGCCGACACCACCGGGTGAAATAACACCATCCTCGATATCCATTGCGGCTACTCCCCCTATCGGAAAACCGTACCCCAAATGTATGTCGGGCATCGCAAAGGAATATTTTTGTATTCCCGGCAAATGAGCAACATTACGTACCTGATTAATCGAATTATCTGACTGCATAGCCTGGTATAGTTTATCAGACGCATAAACGATTCCGGGTACTCTCATTTTTCCCTCTTTTTCGATTAACCACTTACATTCTGCTATTTTTTTCATTAATTTAATATAGACTTTTTAATACTTATTTCAAGTACCCTCCACCCACACAAAATCATCCTCACAGTAGAGTAGAAAGAATAGGAACCCAAACCGGACATGAGGTTTTTCCTCAATTAAACAGATACCGGTTCATTCCGATTAGATGTTTATTAACCCTCTTTATAAGTTCCGGTATCGGAGTGAAACACTTAAATATCTTTTGTCTCTACCTTTTAAGTCTTTATCAAATCTAAACGTAAACTCAAGGAAGTTTACCTCATTTCCCGTTTGCCTCAAGTCTATAACTCTCGTTTTCTCTTGATTTATACTTAATTCAAGCCAGCCTTCATATATGAAATCATTTCTAAGAATATATTTTCAGGAATCATCCTCGTTTCATCATAATACTCAAACGAGTTATCAAAAGATAATGACTTCATCTTTCGAGAATACTATAACAAAACACCTTTGTCAATGTTTTATATGCGTTGGTGCGGTAAAATGCGGAGTGACGTGTGTTTAAACAAAAAATCTTGTGATAATCTATGCAATCTCGTGGTTTCTTGATGTGTATGGGAGGGGTTTCAAACAACAATTTTTCTTTATCCTTGTGCTCCTTGTGGTTTTGTGTGAGATACATCTTTTTTGGATGAGAGGTGGAGTGGTTCTGTGTCCCCTGTATCTCAATTTTTAAAACATTCGTGTAATTTGAGCTATTTGTTGTTCCTTGTCTTTTCGGGGATTGGAATGGTTTTTAAAAACAAAATATTTTTTTTGTTGCTTCTCTGCGTCCTTTATATCTTTGCGGTGAAATTCCCTTGAATTTATCCCACTTTCCATTATATTTAAAAAATGAAAGTTACATTAATAGATTATGATTCAATTAAAAAAACTATAACAGCAGCACGAACCTCGCATGGCTCAGAATCGGACAATATGGGACCAAAAGACAAAAAACTAATCCGGAATCTTATAAAATGGAAACATACTTCGATTTTTGAACATTGTAGCTATACATTTAAAATCGAGGAAGTTTCCCGCGCTCTTCTTCAGGAACTCGTACGTCACAGAATGGCAAGTTATACTGTACGTTCGACAAGATACACTTTAAAAGACCTCACAAAAGATAAAGATATAGAAAAAGCAAAAACCCTTTCAGGGTATAAAAAAATTGTAGAAAGATACTGCGTCATACCGGAACTGCCCCAAGAAGTCCTTGAGAAATTCTACGAAACAACCGCCCATAACTTAAAACATATCCTATTATTTCTATCAAAATACAAACTTCCAAATGATTTAATAAAATACCTTCTTCCGGAATCCTTTAAAACGGAATTGGTTGTGACTTTAAACGTTCGCAGTTTAAGAAATTTTCTAAAATTACGCACCAGCAATGCGGCTCTCTGGGAAATAAGAAAACTCGGGAACATGATATATAAATCCATCCCCAAAGACCATAAAATTATGTATGAAGATTTGAAAATCGAGGAATAGGAACCACGAGATTACACCGATTATCACAGAAACTAACGGCAGAGGCGCCCCTCATGGAATAGAAGTTGTTATTCCATAGGGCAGGCAAAGGTCGCAGAGAAAAACAAATTTTCCGGCTCTACCCTCAGTTAACATCTCATTCATTTCTCTTTTATAATATCACCATCACAACCGGATTTATCTGCATGGACTCAGTTCCCGCCTGTCGCATCCACATACATAACCTTTTCCTTTTCTAAAATTACAGTTCCTTTCGCAAGACCTTTTGCTCCTCGTACATATCTCTTCTGTGTATAGGAAACAGGCACGGATTTGGAGTGTTTCAACTTACTGAATTTTGCAGCATAATAAGCCGCCTCATAAATCTCTTCAATCGGTGGAAATTTGTTCTTATCCTTTACCCGAAGAATCGTATGCGAACCGGGAGCGTTTTTAACGTGCAAGAAAATATCATAAGGTCGAGCAAAGGAAAAAGTAAGCTTATGATTGGTTTCAGCGCTTTTCCCTACCAGTACTTTCGAACCATGGGAAGTGGTAAATACTCGAAATTGAGAGGGAAAAGTTCCTTCTTTCTCCTCTTCCTTTTTTTTATAGAATTCTTTGAACCCGGTTAAATCTTCGATATTATCTAATTTTTCTCTTTTTTTCTTCAGTATTCTCAGTTCATTTGTTATCTTTTCTTTTCTCTTTTTTTCGCTTTCCGCTTTCCTTTTTTCTTTCTTAAAAAGCTCAAAATATCTTTTCGCGTTTTCTATTACAGAAATAAAAGGGTCGATTTCTATCTCTAATTCTTTACCGAGATAATTAAGGATTATTTTCTTTTCCGAAGTATTTATTCTTTCTTGATATGTAAGCAGGGCATTTCCTTTCTGTTTATAAAGTGAAATGTCTTTCGGCTTGTTCAATTGGTTCAATATTTGTTCTCTTTTCAGTATTTGTTTTTCTAATTCTGCTCCTATTATTTTTCTTTTCTTTTCTTTCTCTTCTTCTTTTGTTTTTTCTTCAAAATAGTATATTATGGCTTCGTTCATGGTAGCGAATCTTTTCCCTTCGGGTAAAAAATACGGTGAAAGTATATCGTCATAAACGGTTGGACCGAATCCTTTTTCGGCGAAAGCGTTTACAAAATCGATGCCTTTAAGCCTCAAACTATTTATAAAACCAACAGTCAACCCCACAATCTTTTTTTTATCCACTATAGCATCTACAATTTCTTTTTGAGAAGCCTGAAGGAGGTTTAACCCTTCAGGTTTCGACGGAACTTTATACTTCCCTTTTTTAACACCCTTAAAAGAATTTAATACTTCATCCTTTTTAAGAAAAATACAGTCGCTTCTCCTTCCGAAAATTTCATACATGATTTTTAAATTCTGTTCGATTTCTATAAGAAGTATTCTGTCAAGATCCGGCTGTTCGATTTTTAGTATTTTTTTACCTCTAAATATTGAAGAAAAGTATCCTTGACCTTTAATCTTCTTAAGGCAAATATATGGGCTCCTGCTACTTAAATTGGTGGTTATAGAGTTATTTTTAGATACTACTGATACGAAATCGCCCCTGCGGACAACATCGTTTATTGTGATTTGACCCTTTAAATTCAATTCTTTTAATAAATAATGGAGTACGATTCCCGTAAACATCCCCACCCTACTCCAATTTATCTTGCCTCGTGCGTGAGAATATTTCGGATTAAGGGCTGGATTTTAAACAATAAAGTCCCTTTTCTTTGTGCCTTCGTGTCTTTGTGGCTACTTCGGTTTCCTAACAGCAAAAAAACAAACTCCTATAGAAACAAAATAAAGGAAAAACAAAGGAACGGTTGTTACCATCATCGTGATAATATCTATAGTTGGAGTTATCACTGCCGAGAAAATTAATATAAAAATTATGGCGAACCTCCAATTTGTCGCCAGTAAACCGGGTGAAACCACACCCAATTTACTTAAAAGAAAAAAAACAACAGGCATTTCAAAGGATAAACCGAAACCCGCTAAAATCCATAGAATAAAGCTAAAATATCTTGAAACGGAAATAAGAGGAAGCACAAAATCGGTTTGAAAAGACATGAGCATTTTGAGAATATATGGTAGGAATATATAATATCCCGTTATAACTCCACCATAAAAAAAAACAACAAGAGATATAAGAAAAGGTGTTGTGAATTTTCTTTCCTCGTTCGTTAAAGCGGGTACCACGAACAGATACAACTGATGAAGCAAAAAGGGTAGAGAGAAAACCAAACCCGCCATAAAACTAACTTTAATCCTTATAAAAAGAGCTTCCTGGGGCGCAAAAAAATACGTCTTTTCAACAAAATCTGTAAATAACCTTATTATCTTACCGGAAAAGGGATATAGGACGCCTGTGGCAACAAGAAAAAAGAAGAGGGAAATTATGACTCTTTTTCTTAAGTCTTCGAGATGACTCCAGAAATCCTCTTCCATTATAAATGGTGTTTACTGCTCGCCCAGCTGGCAGCTCCAATAGCGCCCGCTTTATCCGGTAATTTTCCAAGAACTATTTTCACATCTTCAAAAGGGCGTGAAGAGGAAAATGATTGATTCGCTTCGATTAATTCTATAATTGTATTCCCGGCTTTTGTTATCCCTCCTCCCAGTACCACGATATCGGGATCAAGTGCTTCTACTATATTTTTTATACCAATAGCCAGGTAGAAACCAAATTCATTCACGGTTTTGAGAGCAAGTTTTCCGCCTTCTTTTGATTTATTAAAAATTTCTTCAACTGTCAATTCTTCTCCCGAAAGATGTTTATAACGTCCAGTAACACCGTAACTACCTACAAAGGCTTCAAGACAACCTCTTTTTCCGCAATGACACAAGGGTCCCTTGGGATCTATCGTCATATGTCCAAATTCTGAAGCAAAACCACGGCTACCCGTATAAACTTTTCCGTCTACAATAAAACCGCCGCCGACACCGGTGCCGAGAGTAAGACCCACAACGATTCTATTACCTTTCCCTGCGCCGTACAGAGCCTCACCGAGTATATAAGCATCGGCGTCATTGAAAATGTAAACAGGACGCCGTATTTCTTCGCTTAATTTCTCCTGCAGATTTAAATCACGAATAGACGGAAGATTGGGAGGGCTATGCACTTTACCATCACTAACAAAACCGGGAAAGCCAACGCCAATAATACAATCAGAATCCAATTCGTAACTTTTAATCACTTCTATAACTTCTGAAACAACTCCGTCAGGATTAATCCTAATACTTTTAAAGTTGTCTATTTTACCATCTAATACCCATCCTGATTTTATATTACTCGAACCTACATCTACTCCTAAAACCCTTTGTTCTTCCTGCATAAATTATCCTTTTTAGCAAAAAAATCTCGTTTAACAGATTAACCCTGTTGGCTATTATTATTTCTTCTGGAACCATTACTGTTTTTCACTATAAGAGCTTTTCTGGACAAATCTATTTTACCATCATCTCCGATTCTCTTTACTTTTACCCTGAGTTTGTCACCTAACGAAAGGACATCTTCTACTTTATTAACATGGTAATGAGCAATTTCGCTTATATGAACCAATCCATCTTTACCGCCTCCGATCGATACAATAGCACCAAATGGAAGAATTTTCTTTACTTCCCCCTCATAAACCTCTCCAACCTCGACGTCTTTTATAGCTCCCCTGACCATCGCTTCGGCTTGACCAACTGATACTTTACTTTCTCCGAATATGGTAACCACTCCTGTTTCATCATCAATTTCAACTTCAGCACCACTATCACGTACGATTTTCTTTATAGTTTTACCGGATGGTCCTATAATTCTACCTATTTTTTCAATAGGAACTTCCAGGGTTACAACTCTCGGCGCAAACTCGGAGAGATCATCCCTGGGAGTCGGTATAGTTTTCTCCATTAAATCCAGAACCTTTAGTCTACCCTCTTTAGCTCTCCCTAAAGCTTCTTTTACAATATCAAGAGTCAAGTCCTGAATTTTGGTATCGAGTTGAAGACCTGTTATACCTTCGCGAGTTCCGGCAACCTTAAAATCCATATCGCCCATATGATCTTCCTCACCTAAAATATCTGTCAAAAGGCAATACTCGTTTTCTTCTTTAATTAGACCAATTGAAATACCGGCAACATGCTTTTTGACCGGAATACCGGCATCCATCAAAGCAAGGGAAGAAGCACAAACAGTTGCCATCGATGACGAACCATTCGATTCAAGAATATCTGAAACAAGCCTTATGGTATATGGAAAGTCTTCTTCTCCTGGTATAACCGGTAACAAAGAATTCTCCGCGAGAATTCCGTGACCAATTTCTCTTCTTCCGGGACCTCTCAGAAATCGAACCTCTCCAACGGAAAAAGGAGGAAAATTATAATGAAGCATGAATCTCTTAAAATCCTCCCCAATTAAATGGTCTATTTTCTGTTCATCTCTTTTTGAACCAAGAGTAACAGCCGTTAAACTTACAGTTTCCCCTCTTCTGAAAATCGCTGAACCGTGGGGACAGGGAAGTGTTTTTATCTGACATTCAATAGCCCTGATCTCATCAATGCTTCTACCGTCTATCCTTCTTGCCTCTCTTAAAATCATTTCCCTCATAAGTTTTTTCTGTCTATCTTCGATTATCTTTTCTACCTGCAACCAATTCTCTTCTTCGTATTTCTCCTTGAGGGTTTCAAGAACTTCCTTTTTTAAATCAACTCTTTCTTCTTTAGAAGGAGTAGTATTTATTTTCTCGATAAAGCTTCCAAATCTCGAATTGACCTCTTCTCCCAACCCTTCGGGAATTTCCGGAGGCGCAAAAAATTTCTTTTGTTTACCGACTTTTTCCATAAACCTTCTCTGAAACTGAACTATCTTTTGTATCTCCCTATGAGCCACTTCTATAGCCGAATAAACAGTACTTTCATCAACATCATCCGATCTACCCTCAATCATTGTTACCGCAGAAGATGTCCCGGCAACCACCATATTCAATTTGCTCTTCTCAAGCTGTTTTACCGTAGGATTTATAATAAATTGACCATCTATCAGTCCTACCTTAACAGCGCCAACCGGGCCATTAAAAGGAATATCGGAAATCGCGAGTGCGGCAGAAGCTCCGGTAACAGCTAAAGGATGAGTATCGTTTTCCTGATCGTGAGAAAGCACCATTATAACTATCTGCGTCTCGTTAGAATAACCCTCTGGTATGAGTGGACGAATTGGTCTATCGACCAGTCTCGAAATTAAGATTTCCTTTTCAGAAGGTTTCCCTTCCCTTTTAAAAAAACCACCAGGAATTTTACCCGCCGAATATGTTCGTTCTAAATAATCAACCACAAGAGGAACAAAAGAAAATTCTTCTGTGGCTTCATCTTTTGAACAGGCTGAAGCTAACACCACCGTACCGCCAAGAGAAATAAGCACAGAACCAGCCGCTTGTCTGGCAATTTCACCGGTCTGAAACCGTATTTCATTATCTCCAACAATTAAAGAATCCTCAAAATTCATAATATATCTTAATCCTCCCCTAAACTCTTATATCCAATTCTTTTACAATCTTCTCAAATTTAGTATAATCTTTCCTTCTCAGGTAATTCAGCAATCTTTTTCGCCTTGAAGCTAAATTCAACAGGCCTCTTTGAGAATGAAAATCTTTCTTATGTTCTTTTAAATGTTCAGTAAGCTCCTTTATCCTTTCCGAAATCAGAGCTATCTGAACTTCCGGAGAACCCGTATCTTTTCCGTGCCTTCCGAACTTTTTAATTAATTCCTTCTTCTCTTTACCTACTATTTCCATTTAGAAACCTCCTTAAGACTTCTTAATATCTCTTCTTCACTACTCTTTATATTCTCTTTTAAAGACTCCCTGGATGCAAAAAATTTCTTTTCTCTTATCAAAGAGTAGACGAAACATCTTATTCTTTCACCATATATGCGTCCTGAAAAACCCATAATATGAATTTCTACTTTAACACAATTTATTCCAAAAGTGGGAGAGGAGCCAATATAAAGCATTGCCGGAAATTCATTACCATCAACTTCAACAATAGAAGAATATAAACCTTCACGCGGAAGCAGTTTATACTCGGAATCTAATTGTATATTAGCGGTAGGATAACCCAGTGAGACCCCGACACCATCTCCCCGTACAACTTTGCCTTCGATCAAGTAAGGATGCTGAAGCATCTTATAAACACTCTTCATATCTCCCGCCTTCAGCAATTTTCTGATTTCAGAACTTTTAACAGACTTGTCATTTATTTTTACTTCAGGAAAAATTATAACTTCGAACCCTAAAATTTTTCCCATTTTTTTTAGAAATTCAGCATTCCCCTGCCTATCGTTTCCAAAATGATGATCAAAACCTATTATTACTCCTATAGGATTTAACATCTTCTTTATAATCGACTTTACAAAATCCTCGGCAGACATTCGAGAAATTTGCGTGCCGAAATTCAGAAAAACAATATCTTTCACCCCATGTTTTTCCAACAAAAAAATCTTCTCGTCTACAGTGGACAACAAAAATGGCTTTTCTGTTTTATGAAGAGAAATTAATGGATGTGGTTCATAGGTAAGAACTGAGACATTTCCCCTTTTGTTTGCTTCCTCAAGAAGCAACTGATGACCAAGGTGAACGCCATCGAAATTTCCCATCGCAAGAAAACCGGAGACAGGAGTGAGCTCAATTGGATTAAGGATTAGCGAAAACTTTGACCGGTTGGACTGCATAGGTCTCTCCCTTACCTATTCCTAAAAGATTTCCACGACTATCTTTAACCTGATATAAGCCTTGCGGATAGAAACCCCTCACTTTACCACCATGGATAAAATCCCATACAGCATTCTCTCCGAGAGTTATCGTTTTTAAATGAGGTAAAGCTCTTCTAAATTCAATTACTTCAAAATTGCCCTTTTCTATATCGGAAAGTTCCCAGGAATTTTCGATTTTATAAGGGCCAACTCTCAACCTGATAAGCTTACTTAAATGCGCACCACAACCAATTGCCTCACCGACATCCCTCGCCAGTGAACGCATATAGGTACCTCTCCGCGCCAGACACCTGAATTTTATAGAAGTCGGCGAAAAGTCTATCAAATCAAATTCTTTTACATGAACTTCCCTGTAAGGCAATTTCTCGATTTTTTCTCCTTTCCTTGCCTTACTATATAGTCTTTCTCCATTTTTCTTAACAGCACTGTACAAAGGAACCAACTGCTTAAAAATACCCTTAAATCTGGAAAAGACCTCCTCGATTTCCTTCTGAGATAAAGACGGAACTTCATTCCTTTCTATAATTTCTCCATCCGGGTCATCGGTATCGGTAACCACGCCCAATTTCATAGTACCAACATACTCTTTTTCGTCACCGAGATAATCCATTAATTTCGTCGTTCTTCCGTAAAGAATCAATATTAAGCCTTCAGCGAACGGATCAAGCGTGCCTCCATGACCGGCTCGCTTTAGACGTAATAATCTTTTAACTTTATTTAAAAGTTCCGTTGTTCTCATACCGGAGGGTTTGTTAACTAAAATTAGCCCATCAGAAGGAAAATTGAGCTGAGATTCTGTAGTTTGCCGTTTCAAAGTCATATATTTCCTGATCCACGGAAAGATCGAATACAAATTTCTGGTATTGAAAACCCGCTCCGAAAGTTGGACCCGCTCGCTGACCAACTTTATCTGAAAAATAACCAAGTCTCACCGAAAAAAGATTATTAAAAGTATACTCAATCCCCCCTGCTTTCCATGAATCTTTCCATATCTCTTGAAAATCGGTATATTTCACACCTACAAGAATTTTTATCAAATCCAGGTTTAAATTTAAGCTATGAGCTTTTTCTTCTAAAAGCCCCAGTGAAAGCCCAAGTCTTAAAGTTCTGGGAAGCGGATCGGATTCGCCATTCTCTACATAACTGATTTCGGGTCCCAAATTTTGCAAAGCGGCTCCCACTCTGAGCGTTTTAAAACATTCCATACCAAATAAATCAACATTTATAAAATTGCTCCAGACATATAACAAAGAAAGATCCAGTGCCCAGGCCTGTCCCGAACCGCCTGATATCGAACTTCCTGTAACGCGGGATAACCACTCGAGTACATCCTCCGGCGCGAGGAAAGAATGAATATATTTCATACCTATACCCACACCTAAATTATCGGTTAACTGTAAACTACCCGCTCCCTTAACCGCTATATCATATGTAGCCCATTTACGCTCAAAACCCGTACCTCCCTCAGCGGTGTCAACCACTTCAGTTTCCCCGGTAGTAAGATAAGTAACAGCGAAACTTAAACTCAAATCCTCACCTACGGGGAACAACATAGTCAAATACTCATAATACATACCGGGATATAAACCGGGTAACCAGTTGGCATGCTGAAGACCTATCATCTTTTCATTCTTAAAAGCTAACGAAGCATCATTATAATAAGTAGAGAAAATATCACCTTCCGAAGCTGTAAAAGCTCCTCCCATTGAAGTCGCCCTCGAACCAGGAAAAATCATCATGAAAACTGCTCCAGCTTCAAGAGAACTACCGGAAACTCCAATCGGTAAGATAATAAGCAACAGTAGAAACAAAAATACTGTCTTCCTAAACATTAATCCTCCTTTAATATTTAACTCGTCCCAAACTTTGTTCCTTTTCAAAATAACAAAAAAGCCCCCATTGTCAACCCCAATCTTATGGATATTTATAACTTTAACGCACCTGCTAATCAATAATAAAGACTCGAAAAAACTCTTCCGGGTTCCGTTTTTTAACCAACATCTAAAAACTCTGCTTTTTTTCTTATTCTTTTTATCTCTTCAGAAAAACTATCTTCTAAATTTTTCTCTGATACTTCTTTTACTGCGTTTCTAACTATACCAATCAAATCTCGCATTTGGAATGGATCGAAAAAACTGAAATCCGGAAAGCCATGCTGTTTTGTACCAAAAAATTCACCCGGGCCCCTTAATCGTAAATCAACTTCCGATAATTTAAATCCAGACGAAACTTTTTCGAGATTCTCAAGACGAATTTTAGCCTTATCTGTAATACTATTCTTATCGGCAATCATTATGAAATAGGACTTTTTATCACCTCTGCCGATTCTGCCTCTAAGCTGATGAAGCTGTGCGAGACCAAATCTATCCGCGTTTTCAACGACCATAATATTCGCTTCGGGTACATCAATACCTACTTCAATAACGGTCGTCGATATAAGTACATCAATCTTGCCCGTTTTAAATGCTTTCATAACGCAATCCTTTTCATCGCTTTTCATCCTGCCGTGTAAAACCTCGACTTTGAAATCCGAAAAAAAAGTTTTCTTAATGTTATCGGTTTCTTCTTCGATCGAGCGCAAATCTAAAGTTTCAGACTCTTCAATTAGAGGAAAAACAATATATATCCTGTATTTATCTTTTTTTATCTTCTCTCTTATCCAATTATATACTTTTTTTCTTTTTTCTTTCTCCCTAACCCATCTTGTTTTCGAGGGTAGTCTACCGGGAAGATTTTCCTCTATGGAAGAAACATCCAATTCTCCGTATACCGAAAGAGCGAGCGTCCTGGGAATCGGTGTAGCGGACATAATAAGAACGTCGGGATTACTTTCCTTTTTGGCTTTTGCTCTCTGGTTAACTCCGAAACGGTGCTGTTCGTCGATCACCACCAATCCCAGATCGGATATTTCGATATCCTCCTCAAGCAGAGCATGAGTTCCTATAATAATACCTTTATTTTCTTTGATTTCTTCCAATGTTTTTTTCCTTTCGCTTTGATTCATATTACCCACTAAAAGCCATAAGGGAACAGATAGTGAAGATAAGAACTTTTTGACTACATAATAGTGCTGATAAGCGAGAATTTCTGTGGGAACCATAAAGGCTGTATTGAACTTATTATTCACAGCGACAAGCATCGCTGCTATGGCAACCACAGTTTTACCAGACCCCACATCACCCTGAAGGAGTCGATTCATTGGATATGATTTACTCATATCACTCAGAATTTCATCAAGAACCTTTTGCTGCGATTTAGTCAATCTGAAAGGTAAGGCTTTAATAAATTTTTCTTTCAGTTTTGATTCAACATCAAATGAAATTCCCTTCTTTTCTCTCGCTTTTCGTCTCTTAACAACAAGAAATAATTGAAAATAAAAAAGTTCATCAAACGCCAGCCTTTTTCTCGCTTCTATAAGTAAATTTTTGTTCTCCGGAAAGTGAAGATTATACAACGCTTTATCTAATGGAATTAAATTATATTTTTCTTTTATATCGAGAGGAAGTGGATCTTCTATTTCGGACAAAAAATTCTGGAGAATATTACTTGCGATTCTTCTCATAAATCGCTGGCCGAGATTTTTCGTTAACGGATAAACGGGGATAATTCTTCCGGTGTGGATCAATTCTGTTTCTTCTTCCGTTAAAAACTCATAGTCGGGATTTAAAATATATAAACCTCTAAAGAATTCCACCCTGCCACTAAAAAAAACACGGTCTCCCCTCTTAAACCTGTCTTCCACCCATGATTGATTAAACCATCTTCCTACAATTATTCCGGTTCCGTCGTAAATTGTAACGTCACAGAGCAACTTGCCCTTTCGACTTTTCCTTGAATTAACAGCAACAATTTTACCTTCGACAGTTACCTCTTCATCGACTCTAATATTCTTTATAGGTTTAATCTCACTCCTGTCCAGATACCTTCTGGGAGAAAGATATAAAAAATCTCTAATTGTGAAAACATTTAAATGAGAAAATAACTTGGCTTTTTGGGGCCCAACTCCTTTAATCCACTTTATTGAATCGGAAATTTGTAAAGACAATATTAAAAATTTAAAAGGGGCTCCGCGGAGCCCCTTCCTCTTAAGGATTTACCTTTAATTTTCCAATTTAAAGATAACAGGGTAGGAAAGACGAACCCCTACAGGTTTATCGTTTTGCAAAGCGGGACTGAATTTTAATTGATAAGCTTTTTCTTTTACGATTTTATCGATTGCTGGATATAAAGGCTTCGTTATTATAACATTCCTTACCTTACCCTTTTCATCTATCCATAATTCCAGGTAAAGTCTTCCTTCTATTCCTAACTTTCTGGCTACTTCAGGATAAGTACCCTGTTTCATAATTCTTTCATTTAAAGGCTTAGGGGGCACTTCGTACGGGACAAATTTGGGAGGCTCAAATTCCACGTCTGCTTCTTTCTTTTCGAGACCCGTAAAATCAGTTTTTTCAATAGTCTCCGCTTCCACTTCTTCGTCACTTTTAGCAGCTACTGGCAATTTAGGTTTCGACGGAGGAGGCGGTTTTACAATATTCTGAAGTTGCGGCGGCAATTTATCGACCTGGATAGGTTTTGAAAATTCGGGAACATAAGGTTCCCTTTTGGTTTCCGGGAAAAACATAAAACCTAAAATTAATAAGATAAGAGTAACTAAAAAACCAATTCTCATATGAAGAGGGTACTGCTTCTTTAAATCTACAATCTTATTTGTCATAATTTTCACCCCCTGATTTTTCTAGCGGCAAGATGAACTCTTAACACTGAAGCGTCGACAAATTCATTAAGTATATTCTCTACAAGCTTATAACTGGTAACTTCATCACATTTAACAGAAATAATCACATCAGGATTTATCTGTCTCTTCCTCATCATTATGTCTGATATTCTTTCGATAGAAACGAGCGCGTCATCTATCGAGACAAGACCATTCTTCGCAATCCAGATATGAACTAAATTTCTGGCGGGCATTTTTTCGGCAGCTTCAACCTGAGGAATAGTTATCTTAAGACCGGTTTCCGCTCTAAAAGTAGTGGTGACCATAAAAAATATCAAAAGAAGAAAAGCTATATCCGCCATCGAAGCGGTCGGTATCGTAGCCTGAATTTTTTCTTTGCTCAGTTTCATAAAATGTACCTCACTCTTCGGATGAAGGTGCTAAAGAATATCTCTCGGCATTTGCCAATCGCAGCTTATCCAGAGCCTTAACCATATATTGATATTGAGCATCCGGGTGAGTCTTTATAGAAAAAATCGCATTTGGATTCTCTGCGAGAATTCTTTTTACTTCATCTACCAATTGATCCTGGCTAACAGATTCTCCGTTAAGTCTAACCTCGCCTTTTTCCTCCACATAAATACGTTGAATGTTCTCAGATTTAACCTTAACTTCTGCTCCTTTTTCAGGAAGCATAATTTGAAGTCCTACTTCATTAGCAAACACAGTGGTGACCATAAAAAATATCAAAAGAAGAAAAGCTATATCCGCCATCGAAGCGGTCGGTATTTCTGCACCTTCTATTTTCTTTTCGTGGAGTCGCAATTATGCCTCCAATAAAACATCTATTAAAGCGGAAGCCCCTTCTTCCATAGACCGGGTATACCCATTTACTTTCTGGGAAAAGAAAGCATGAGCTCCTGAAATCGGTATAGCTATGGATAACCCCGTAGCAGTCGTGATAAGAGCTTCAGAAATACCAGCCGCGACCAGCGTGGCTTCAACGGTTCCCGCTAAAGCGATGGCATCGAAAGCGTTTATCATTCCGGATACTGTCCCTAGAAAACCAAGCATCGGAGCAATATTAGCAAGAGAAGCTAAAATTAACATACCTCTATCGAGAAAAGCCAATTCTCTCGTAGCATATCTTGTCATGACTTCTTCAAGGACTTCTTTATCCTTTGCTTTTTTGTCCATTTCTTTATACTTTTCAATTGCCGGCCCGAAAATACGAGCGGCAGGAGAGGGATACTGATGGCAGTATTCAAGAGCTGTAGAAGCTCCCTCTTTTCTAAATATTCCTATAAGTTCTTCGGCAAAATCTTCCGGGTCCATCCTCAAACGAGCAAAAGTTATCAATCTTTCAATTATGTAAGCAAATCCAACAATTGCGCAGAAAAGTAGCGGCCACATCGCCCATTTACCTCTTAAAAAGAACTCTATAGCAGCTTGCATATTACCTCCTTTTCATCAGTTATAGATAATGTATTATTTAACATCAATCAAAATTACCTCGAAATCCAACGATAATATATCGTAATTCCAATAAGTGTCAAGAGGGCTGCGCCAAGAATCGAAAATGCTTCAAATGAATTAGCACCCAACATTCCTTTAATTAAAGGAAAGAGATCAGATGGATCCGCGATAGAAAGATTTCTTCCAAAATACAAAATGCGATAAAAATGAATAACAGCCGATAACACTAAAAAAATAGAACCAGCAACCGGCAATATCCATATTCCTTTTTTTTCAATCAGCAATAGAAGCCTTCTAATAATTAACCCATAAATATAAAGAGATAGGGTAAAAATAAGTATTCCCACACCAAATAAAATCTCAAAAGGAATGTCGACTTTCATCTATAACCTCCTCTTTTTGGGCTTACTACCCGCCTGAATCTCAAAGCTCCCAGTAAAGATAAAATTCCGGATATAAAGAATAAAGAATATGCGATTCTTCCAGTATTGCCCGGCATTTTTAAGTTGCCTTGAAAAACAGAAAATAACTGCAAAATCGCATATATAAGAATACCCGACGGGGCAATTACTATAAATTGCCACTCGGTTTTTTTTCTTAAAACCTTTTCATATCTTTTAGCAATTATTCCAAAAAGAACAAATGTAATCCATAAAAAAATTGCCGCGACAATCATTACCCAACTATTTAGAGTTGCCATTCCGGTAATTTCTTCCGGCAAAGAAAACAGAAAGAACGAAAACAAATTCATTTTTCCTCCTCTATTTTATTCATAATATCTTCCTTCAATTTCTTGGCTTTTGAAGGCCCAATTATTAAAGAAGCAGCATCTTTTAGTGACTGAGCGATTCCTAAAATCTGGTCTCTGGTTGGCTTTTCTCTATCTACCCCACTATCCTCAATAACATTGGATACTATATCTAAAGAAAAATCACCAAGATAATTTCCCGCGATTTTTTCAATCTCATCGATTATTTTCGAATCAAGAACAACCTTCTTAACAATAACTTCTTTTACTTCTTCAACTTTTTCTTTTTTCTCCTCTTTTTCAACTTTCTCTACTTTCGTCTTCTTTTCTTTCTCTTTAAGTTTAGCTTCTGCTTTATCCAAACTTTCTTTTTCATAAACATACTTCAATAATTTCTCAACATCCATATCTTGATTCGCTACTAATCCGAAAAAATTATTTCTGTAATAAATTATAACTACTTTTTTCTCTTTTCCTTTAACGACAAGTTGTCTGAAAGGCAATGCTCCTATAGCATCAAAAGTCTGAGTCAACACAAGATCTATCCTATCCAGAACCTCCTGTGCTTTATCGAGTTCTCCCACATATTCTTTCGGAGGACCAAGTTTAAAAGAAGCCTTTAAGTTAAATTTTTCTTTTAAATCCATTAAGTCTAACATTTATTTATTCTTCTCGCCAATCTCTCTAATAACTTTCTGAACGATCATTTTGGTTTGTTGTTTACCAAATTCACTCAATGCCTTTTTAACAATGAAATCTAACAATAACTTCATAAATTTATTTATCTCATCCCTGTTTAAACCTTCCGAATTGCTAACTCTCAATTTTAAACCGTCCAATTTTATTGAACTCCTGATTTTATCCTCTTTAGAAAGAGCTGAAAGACCACTCGCTATGTAGCCTCGCCACATTTCAGGATCGGAATCTTTGACAAATTCACTCACAAGCATATTCAACTGTTCTGCTCTCTCTTTGAAAATTTTTCCTATTTCCGAAGTTGCATCTTGCCTCAATCCCTCGAGACGCTTCTGTACTTTTTCTTCTATTCCCTCAACGTTCTTTTCCAGTACAAGACCCAGATAATTGCCGCCAAAAGGTACAATAACAATAGTTTCTCTACCAATCCCCTTAATGGAACTGATATTGCCAATTTTACAGGAATCAGCTATAATCTCAGCAGCGGAACCGGTAAAAGCGATCAAATCATCAATGTTACCGGGAGTTATTCCTCCACTATCTAAAATCGACCCGTCCTCGGATGACACCAACGCGAATCCTTTAATATCTTTATCTTGTGTCAATTCACTTAACGGAACATCAGGATTCATTTGTTATTTCCTTAAGTTTTTTATTGACCAACAGCTTTCCAAGCACTTCTGTGGCTTTTTTATGCAAAGAATCCATTGCTTCCGAGAAAAATTGTTTACTTTTTTCAAGGTCCAGGGAAAACTTTTCCGTCTTTATTTTTAAATTATTTCCATTAAGAGAAACAGCTTCTTCTATTTCATATTTATCGAGTAATTTATTAAGCCCTTCAACCCATGGTCCATCACCAAAAGCTTTAAAAAAAGCATTAATATTTTTGAGTCCTTTTTCAACAATTCTTTCCTTCTCTTCCGGATCATACAGCAAAGACTCTTTGAATAACCAGGACAACGCTTTTAAAGTATCCAACTCCGAAAGAGGACTCAACTCTATAATCTCCGATAATTTTTTCTTTCCGTCCGCCAAAATCAAAACTTTCCATTCATCTTTCTTTAAAGCAATCTTGTCTCCTTCAGGGGCTTTCGATGATTTCTGAGGAATAATTGAAAAAGGAGGAAGATCTTTCTTGAACTCCTCAACCTGAGCTTCCCTTGTTTCTATCTCATCTATTAATTCTGAGAGTGGTTGAAAAATAGTGTTAACAGCGGGTTTTTCATCCGGCTGAAAAACAAATTTACCTTCTTTCTTCATTCCAAGGGAAAAAAAAGCTTCAAGCCCTTCTAACTTGTCCTTTTCGGCGTGTAGAACCTTACCATCAGAAACGTAAACATTACCCTGACCCTTTATAATTAAACGACCGGTTTTTTTAAACCTGGATAATAAATAGAAAATTTCCTTTATAGAGAAATATAATAAATCCCCCTCTATGGCAACATCTTTCATATCAGTATATTATCGAAAATATAACACTTGTCAAGACTTTATTAATTTCTATTATTCTTAATTTCTCACACAAATTTATATAACTATCGTTTCCTTTATAAGTTCTCTGTTCCTTATACGCCGAACATTGAGCGCGTTTGCCTCCGGTATTGTATGAATCTCACCGTTTTCTATTATTTCCGCGATAGACAGACCTGCGGCTGGTGCTTCCATAGCGCCATGTCCACTGAAACCTGTACACAGAAAAAGGTTCTCAAAATCGGGATGCTCTCCTATTAATGCATTATGATCTTCTGTGTTAACAGCGTACAACCCCCCCCACATGTTCTTGATTCGGCAATATTCTGCGCCTGGAATTCTAACCTGTAAATAGAGGTTCATAAGATTTTCATAATAAGATCTGTCAGGCTTTATATCGAATCCGGGCAATTGTTCCGGGTCCGCTCTTCCCGCAACCAGATTATATCCTTCCGGTCTAAAATATACACCCTCATCAATAACCGTCAAAGGAACTTTACTATATTTACCCTCATTTAAAGGTGGTAAAACAACATACAAAACTCTTTTTACGGGAACAACAGGAATAGATAAATCACCAGGAACATAGGACTTATCTAATATTTGCCTGGACCACGCTCCAGCGGTCAAGAGTACTTTATCCGCAAGAATTTCATCCCCGCCTCGAACAATCACTCCCTTAACTTTTCCTTTATTAAAAATTATCTTTTCTACCTCTGTGTTCAGCCTTATCTCGATTTTGCCCGGGTATCTTTCTTTAGATAAAGAAAAATAAGTCTGTGCCGGAGTCGTAGCGTTAAATATAGCGCAATCTTTGCCGAAAAGACCTCCGACAATAGGAGAAACCGAAAGCGTTTTTAAAACATCCCTTTTGAGATGATTCACTCCTGGTCGAAAAAAGGGGACAAGGTTTTTTATGTCTTCGGGAGAAATCAATTCAACATTGACGCCCGCTTTATCCCATCTGGGTTTAAAATCAACAATATCTTCCCAATTGTTTTTGTAGTAAGTAAAAAGATAACCATTCTGCTCAAATCCGATAGAAATACCGAAATTCTTTTGAAAGTTCTTAAAATGCTCGATGGAATAAGAGGTCATTTTCATATTTACTTCAGTTGACCAAATATTTCTCATTCCACCTGCACAGAGGGATGTTGATCCCTGAGCGAGCGCATTGTTTTTTTCCAGAATCAATACTCGCCCTGAATATCCTTTTTCAAAAAGATGGTACAGCGCCGATCCTCCTATAATACCTCCACCCACAACAATAACATCGTACATTACTCCTCCTCTAAATTATACTACACTCTTGCAAAATCCGTAATTATCTTTAATATAAAAAAGCTTTTAATTAATAATAAATAAACTGATATAGTCAAGTGAAAAAGCTTTGAAGAGGTTTATAATGAATGAAGATATAAAAATTGCAAACTCGATAAAACTTAAAAATATTTTTGAATTTGCCGAAAATCTTAACTTAAAAAAAGATGAAATAGAATTATACGGAAAATACAAGGGCAAGATCAAAGTCGATGCCATAAAAAACAAAAAAGAACGAAATGACAGCAAACTTATCTTGGTTTCCGCAATTACCCCTACTCCGGCGGGTGAAGGAAAAACGACAGTCGCGATTGGTTTATCCCTGGGTTTAAATAAAATAGGGAAATCTTCGATTGTAACTTTAAGGGAACCTTCACTCGGACCTCTCTTCGGAAGAAAGGGTGGGGCAACAGGTGGAGGTTACGCTCAGGTTCTCCCAATGGATGAAATTAATATGCATTTCACTGGCGATATGAGAGCCGTAGAAACCGCTCATAATCTCATTGCAGCCGTTTTAGATAATCATATATACCAGAGAAAAGAACCGAGAATCGATCCGAGGAGAGCAAAATGGTGTAGAGTAATGGATATGAACGACCGGGCTTTGAGAGATATCGTGGTTGGTCTTGGAGGAAGAACTCACGGTGTTCCCAGAGAATCCTTTTTCCAGATTACTGCTTCTTCGGAAATTATGGCTATTTTATGTCTTGCCGAAAATTATCAAGAATTAAAAGAAATGCTTTCCAACATTTTGTTGGGTTTCACCTATGATGAAAAACCGGTTTATCTAAAGGATTTAAAAATTCAGGGCGCAGTCACGGCTTTACTTAAAGATGCCCTGAAACCAAATTTAGTCCAGACCACTGAGGGTACACCAGCTCTCGTTCATGGAGGACCTTTTGCCAATATCGCCCAGGGTACTTGCTCTGTTCTTTCCATGAAATTGGGTCTTAAACTCTGTGATTACGTGATAACCGAGGCAGGATTCGGATTCGATTTAGGCGCGGAGAAATTTTTCGATATTGTTGCGAGAAAATCGGGTCTTAAGCCCCAGGCAGTTGTCCTTGTGGCAACCACAAGAGCATTAAAAAATCATGGCGGGAAAGATATCAAAAACATTGAAAAGCCAGATCCTAAAGCTGTAAAAAATGGGCTACCGAATCTCGAAAAACATCTTGAAAACATTAAAAAGTTTAATATTCAAGCAATAGTCGCTATAAACAGGTTCTCCAACGATACAGATGAGGAAATCGAAGTTATAAAAGAATTTGCCAGCTCGAAAAAAATAGAATCATCGGTCGCGGAAGTTTATCAGAAAGGCGGAGAAGGGGCTCTCGATCTTGCCGAAAAATTAATTGATACAACCAAAACAAAAAGAAAATTTAAACCTCTTTATAATCTTAACGAATCGATCGAAAAAAAAATAAAAACTGTTTCGAGTGAAATTTACGGAGCAACGGCTGTAGAGTTCACAAAAGAAGGGAAGTCGGATCTTAAATTGATTAAAAAATTAGGCTTAGAAGAATTACCCATTTGTATAGCAAAAACCCAAAAATCCCTTTCTGATGATCCAAAACTTTTATGCAGACCTGAAAACTTTATAGTCACGGTTAAAAGAATTGGAATCTCAAGAGGCGCGGGATTTCTGGTTCCTGTTACGGGCGATATTCTTCTTATGCCGGGCCTGCCCAAAAATCCTGCAGCCGAAAATATCGATATAGATAAGGAAGGAAATATAACCGGACTATTTTAAATCATAAAATTAATGTAAGGACACAGGAAAAAACGTATTACTCTCTTTCAATTAGACCTTGACTAAGAACTGAAGCTCAATAATAATATATATTAACTTAGCTCAAAAATAAAGGAGGGATTTATGCTTATCGTTCATGTCCATGTTCATGTTAAAGAAAATATGGTTGAAGATTTCAAAAAAATATCTATAGAGAATGCTCAAAACAGCTTAGGTGAATCGGGAATAGCACGTTTCGACGTAATCCAGCAGAACGACAATAAAAGCAAATTTGTTCTAACAGAAGTATACAAAACCGAGGATGCGCCGGCTAAACATAAAGAAACGGATCACTACAAAAAATGGAAGAACGCGGCCGCGAACATGATGGTAAAACCCAGATTCAGTGTTAAATTTACAAACTTATTTCCAGAAGATTTAAACTGGTGAACACAACACGATTTGAATTTGCGACCGCAAAATGGATTATCTTCGGAGAAAGCTCTGCGGAAAAAATTGTAGATAACGCTTTAAATCTCGGAAGTAAACCTCTTATAGTTACAGGTAGAAACCAAAACAGATGTAAATTTCTGCTGGATGATTTCAGTAAAAGGCATGTGAAGTTTGAAATTTATTCCGTAAAAGGAGAACCTACAACCGGAATAGTTACCGAATGTCTAAACCTCGCAAAAAGCAGTAAAATAGATGTAATAATAGGAATAGGAGGAGGAAGCGCCATAGATACTGGTAAAGCGGTATCCGCGCTTATAACAAACGGCGGTGATCTTTTTGATTATCTTGAAGTAATAGGCAGAGGAAAGCCTATAAAAGATCCTACCATTCCCTTTATAGCAGTTCCGACTACAGCGGGCACCGGAACGGAAGTGACAAAAAACGCAGTAATAAAGTCGAATGAATATTCAGTTAAAGTCAGCCTCAGGAGCCCATATATGCTCCCGGATATCGCAATAGTCGATCCCCTGCTAACCCACTCAATGCCGAAAGATGTAACGGCAAGTACCGGTCTCGACGCTTTTACACAGGTAATAGAACCCTACGTTTCGATAAAAGCCAACATGCTGACAGATGCGATCTGTAAAGAAGGAATAAAAAGAATAAGCCGATCCCTTTTAAAAGCTTTCAATGACCCAAATGATGCAAAAGCAAGAGAAGACATGTGCATCGGAAGTCTTTTCGGAGGGATAGCTCTCGCGAACGCAAAATTAGGTGCTGTTCACGGATTCGCAGGACCAATGGGAGGTTTGCTCAATGCTCCTCACGGTGTTATATGCGGCATACTTCTCCCATACGTTATAAAAGCGAATATTAAAGCATTAGAAGAAAGAAAATTTTCTTCTATCGTATTAACAAAATACGGGAAAATAGCGCGAATAGTAACAAAAAACGAAAAAGCAAAACCCAAAGATCTCATTCGCTGGACAGATGAATTATATAAAAAATTAAATATGCCTCATCTTTCGGAAGTCGATCTAAAAGAAGAACAAATCGAAGAATTAATAAGTAAAGCGAAAATATCAAACAGCATGAAAGGTAACCCGATAGTTTTAACAGATAACGAGTTAAGAGGCATAATAAAAGACGCATTTTAACTTAACTTCAACTTTGCGACTAAACAACCCAGCATAATAAAACAGCAACCCCAGAAAAGTTATTCAACCATTTCACTCATTAACTACGCATTTAAAAAATAAATGCTGTCTAAAACCCATTCCAATCCAAAAAAATTTAGAGTTGGGGCTTGCCCCAACTCTCGGCGGCTAAGATAAACCAAAAAAACAAAATATAAAACTAAAAATCAAAAACTTTGTGTTTTGGTGATTTCGTGGTTAATTTTTTGCAAAAAAACAAAAAGTCGACTGACAGTACTACAAGAAAGTTTGATATGACTTGCGTTTCCAGTAAGTTTTGATTAGTATTAAGTATGAAACCTAAAAAATGCCAAGTAAACGATCCGGAATGTCATCTGGATGTAATTCGGGAATGGCATGGAAATCTGGAATCCAATTTAACAGATCTAATTAAAAATTTGAAAGATATAAGAAACCATTCCAAAGTGGCAAAAAGAGCATTTAGCGAACATTACGCTAAAACCGTCGAACTAACAGAAGCAAAAACAAGATTTACCTATGAAGTATCCCATGAATTAAAAGCTCCTCTGGCTTCAGTTTACAATATTTTAAATGTAATATTAGAAGGTTACCTTGATAAGGATTTTGATAAACAAAAAGAACTTCTCAACAGAGCAAAGGTAAGAATCAACGACGTTATAAAACTTCTAAACGATTTATTAACTTTTTCTCGCCTTGAAGAAGGCACAAAAAAACTCGAAAAGGAAAGAATCCGTATAGGTGAAATGCTTCCTTCTTTAACGGAAGAAATGGAAGCCTTCGCAGCAATAAACGATATTGAAATAAATTGGGATCTTCCCGGCAATCTCCCGCATATTTACGGAAATCTGGAACTTCTTAGTAGAGTTTTCATAAATATAATTCATAATGCGATTAAATACAGCAATCCCGGGAACACAGTAGAGGTAACGGGTAAAAAAGAAAACAACTCTTTCATATTTATAGTAAAAGATCACGGTATAGGTATAAAGAAAAAAGAACTATCGATGATATATAATATTTTCTTCCGAGGCGAAAACGCGAGGCCCGAACATAAAAAAGAAGGAATGGGTCTTGGGCTTTCTCTGGTAAAAAGAATAATAGATGCTCATGGAGGCTCTATTGAAGTAAAAAGCAAGTTAAATAAGGGAACCACAGTAGGGGTAAGTTTTCCTACAACTTAAAAAGGAGAAATAATGGCTAAAGAAGTACTTATTGTCGATGATGATCCCGATTTCGTTGAAACGATGGAGATAATTTTGCGGGGCAACGGTTATGAAACTCGAAGCGCAGAAGATGGTGAAGAAGCATTAAAAAAAGTCAAAGAAAAAATTCCCGATATCATATTACTGGATATAATGATGAAGACAAAAACCGACGGTATATGGGCAAGCGAGAAAATAAGGTCGAACGATAAGTTAAAAGAAATTCCAATTATTATGATAACCGCTGTAAATAAGGATTCAGAGATGGCTAAATTTAAACTGGGACATGAAGAAGACATGGAATATATGCCAGTGAACGTTTTTATGGAAAAACCAATCGAATCTAAAGACTTACTAAAAGAAATTAAGAAACTTATTGGAAAACCCTAATAATAACAAGAGAATATTAAAAGCAATTTTATATTTCTTTCTTGATTTTTTCTTCTTTCGTAATATCTTTATTTTCGTAAGGGGGTTTAATGATAAAAAGTATAAAGATATTTCTTTATATAAGCGGAACAGTAACCTCACTGATGTTTATCTATATAGTTATCGGCACGAGAATAGGATTTAATGGCATAATTCCTTTAGCAGTTATTATGTTTTTCTTATCCGATTCTTCGCCATCTTCTTCACACCTTCTTTATTTTTTAGTACTTTTCATGTTTACACCGGTACTAACCGCCACAGATTTTCTCTGCGCTCATTATGTAGACGGCAAAAACAAGGTAGCAAACAGGATAGCCTCTTACCGGTCACTTATAACCTGTCTCTTAGGAGTATTTTCTATTTTCGTGGGCTTATTTCTTTTCAAACCTTTGCACGTTGCCGCGAAGAAAATAGTTGTCGAAGGCGTTTTCTATCTTCTTTTTTACGGAACACTGCTTTTGCTGTTAATGTTAAGCGAAAGAAAAGCTATCCATTAACAAAAAAAACTTTGATCCCTACTGTGAAGTATACTCCCGAAATACTTATATCGTTAAGGTAATAATCAAAAACTCTCTACCCTTTTTTTTAAATCTATTCGCAATCCGCCTTAAAAAAACAGAGGAATCTGCCAGAGTATACGAAGTCCGAGAATAATAAAGAATAAACTTGTGTATTACTATATTGCCCTGCCAGCTATTCAGTCAATGTGTCGATTTCATATAAAAACTACATCCACTTGACTTAAATTTACTACTCCTTATACTTAATTTAATGAACTCTAAAAAGAAAATCAATCTTTCAACCGTCGAAAAGAAAATTTTAAAAAAAACAGGAAGAAAAGCTATTTATCCCCCAACAGAAAAAATCCCCTGTGTAATTGTTGACAATTTCCCGATGCTTGGTAAAATCACGGCTCTGCGTTTCATCGAGTGGATTAAAGAAAATCCGGAAGGAGTTATCTCTCTTCCGACAGGCAAAACCCCGGAGTTCTTTATAAAATGGGCAAAGTATTATCTGGATAACTGGGAAAATAAAGAATTAAAGAAAGAACTCGAGACCTACCAAATCGACTGCGGGAAACGTCCCGACACTAAGAATCTACGATTTATCCAGATGGATGAGTTTTATCCTATGGATCCAAGCGAACAAATGAGCTTTTACCAGTATATAAACAACTATTATATTAAAGGTCTGGGACTGGATAAAAATAAAGCACTTTTAATGGATACCTCAAAAATAGGTATTCCCGCCAATTTAGAAGCGAGAGAGATATTCTTTGAAGAAGGAGTAAATTTATCTCTTCGCAACAGATATCCCCACAACCACAAAGAAGAAATTCAAAAGAATATAATCCACTCAGTCGATCAATTTTGCACGGATTATGAGGAAAAAATCAGAGAAATCGGAGGTATTGGTTTTTTCCTGGGCGGAATCGGTCCGGACGGTCATATCGCTTTTAATGTCAGAGGTTCCGATTTTTTCTCTACAACGCGTCTTACATCAACCAATTATGAAACGCAAGCAGCCGCGGCGACCGATCTCGGAGGCATCGAAGCGACAGCAAAAAGATGCGTAACAACAATAGGTTTATCCACAATAACTTTCAACAAAGACGTGACGGCGATCATTTTCGCCGCGGGCACGAGTAAGTCCGATATCGTAGCGGATGCCGTACAAAAAGATATGAATAATCTTTATCCTGCCACCGTTTTACAGAAACTCACGAATTCAAGATTCTACCTGACAAGAGGCGCGGCATCCGGGCTTATCGAACGCAATTATAAAGAATTAGTTTCGACTAAAAAACTGAGTGAAGAAGATATTGCGAGAGTGGTAATCGATTTATCACTTCAAAATAAAACACGAATTTCGAATCTTATAGAAAAAGACTATAAGAAAAACCGTTTTTCTAAAACAGTCCTCGAAAAAGAACAAAAAATATGCAAAGAGATAAGTAAAAGCGTCGAGAAAAAACTGCTTTCTTCCATCGAGGACGGACTTAAAGAACCGGAAAATTTAGTCTTTCTTCACACCGCTCCCCATCACGACGATATATTATTAGGATATCTTCCCTATTTCATGCATCTCATTAGAACTCCAAAAAACTCCCACCACTTTGCCTATATGACTAGCGGTTTCGTCTCAGTAACCAACAAATACATGCTAAAATTACTAAAAGAATTATTAAATTTTATCGAAACCCCTTATTTTGAAAACTTTTTAGAAGAAGGTTACTTTGACTTAGATAACCGCAAAGGCATGAATAAAGACATTCATTTCTATCTTGACGGTATTGCCGGGCAGAACGAAAAAATAAAAAGTGAAGCAGAAAGCAGACGTTTACTGCGAAACATAATACGAATATATGAAGAAAAGAGTCTGCCTCAGATCCAAAATAGAATAAATGAACTTATAAATTACTTTGAAACTCAGTATCCCGGTAAAAAAGACCTGGAACATATTCAAAAACTAAAAGGTTCGGTAAGAGAATGGGAAGCGGAACTCCTGTGGAGATACACGGGATTTCCTTCCGAATCTGTCCATCATTTAAGACTCGGATTTTATAAGGGAGAAATGTTTACGGAATCCCCGGAGTTTTACCGAGATGTCGAACCAATTGTAGATCTGCTCGATGAGGTCAAACCGGATGTTGTAACTATTGCCTTGGATCCGGAATCCAGCGGGCCCGACACTCACTACAAAGTACTCCAGGCTATAGCGGAAGCTTTAAAAAAGCATAATAATAAAAAAATCCAGATCTGGGGATACAGAAACGTATGGGAAACCTTTCATCCTTCCGAAATAAATTCGATAGTACCGGTTTCTCTAAACTCTATGGCTATTTTAAACAACGCTTTCATGAGCTGTTTCGGGTCCCAGAGAGAAGCATCCTTTCCATCTTATAAACATGAAGGACCATTCTCGGAATTGAGCCAGATAATATGGGTAAAACAATACAGAGATATAAAAATCTGTCTGGGTGACAACTATTTTTCGCAAAATCCTCATCCCAGGTTAAGAGCAACACACGGAATGTTATATCTCAAAAAGATCAGTATCAATGAGTTCTACGAACATTCCGTTAAAATAAAAGAGTATACAGAAGGCTTTTCCAACAAAAAAACACGTGAAATAATATCGAAAAAAATTTAAAAAGGAGGTAGGAATGAAAAAACTTATTTTCACTTTGCTCTTAACAGTCTTCACCGTATCCTGTACCGCCAGAGACAAAACTTACATAGAAGGAATAGGTCCCGTAAGCCCGGTTAAAAAAGTTAAAGGTAATTTCCAGTTTACTGAAGGTCCCGCCTGGGATATGCAGGGGAATCTGTACTTCAGTGATGTATCCGCGAATAAAATATATAAGATGAATAAAGCCGGAGAAATTTCCATTTTTCTCGAACCTTCAGGACATGCCAACGGATTTATGTTCGAGGATAAAGATAAATTGATCGTGTGTCAGATGGACGGTAAATTAATTTCTGTAAATACTAAAACAAAAGAAACAACAATCTTAACGGATAAATACGAAGGAACTCGTTACAATGCTCCAAATGACCTTGTAGTGGATAAAACGGGAGGAATTTATTTTACAGATCCCCGATTTAGAGCCCCTCAACCCTTGCCTCAAGGAAATGAAGCGGTTTACTATAGAAGTGCCGCCGGCGAAGTTTCGAGACTGCTGGATAATCTAAAAGCACCTAATGGCATAATACTATCACCGGATCAAAAAACATTGTATGCGATACCCTCTATGCAGAAAGACATGTGGAAATACCCTGTCAATTCCCCCGGAAAATTAGGAGAAGGAAGTATTTTTTGTGAACTTTCCCAACCGAATGGCAAAAATAACTCAGGTGGCGATGGAGTATCAATCGATGAGAAAGGTAACCTTTATATAGCTTCGGAATTAGGCGTTCAGATATTCAATCCCGAAGGAAAAATACTGGGTATTATAAAATTTCCTGAACAACCGGCAAACGTAACCTTTGGCGGACCTGACATGAAAACGCTTTATGTTACAGCCAGAACCTCTCTTTATTCAGCGGAAATGGAAATCTCCGGACAAAGTTTTACTAACAAATAATAATTAAGGTCAAAAGGAAACGCCGTATTCAAACCGAGTCGTTTAAAATACGGCGTTTATCTTTCAAACTATGATTTTATTTACTCTTCTTCGGCAGCAGTCTCTTCGCTCTCTTCCTCCTCAGGTTCTTCGGATTCTTCAGCTTCAGGCTCTTTAGTTTCTTCTTCTTCAGACGTTTCAGTCGATTCTTCAGCTGCCGTTATTTCAAAATCAGCCTTTCCTAACACCGTACCGTTTTCAGAAACTATCTCCACATGACCCTTACCTAAATACGTACCAATCATTTTCGAACTCCACGTACGCCAGGTTGCAGATTTGATTGGCAAATTTACACTGGCTACCTGCTGGTCGCCCATATACCACACATGGTTTACCGAGATAGTATCTGTGGCTCCGACAATTTTTGTAAAACAGTAAATTTTGTCAAGATCGTTAGTAAATATAGTCCCAATACCCGTGGGCTGCCTGTCTTCGACAGCTTTACAAATCGCGACCTCTTCCAGAACCAATGCTGATTCTTCCGCTACAACAGCAGTTGTGTCTTCCATCGACTCTACGGCAGACTCTTCCTGAGCAAAACAAACTCCAGGAACAATCAAAATACCCAACAATAACAACAAACATTTCTTAAACATATTACCCTCCTATTCCCTTATGTTTAACATGACTTTAACTATAATAAAAAACAGACGTCTGTCAACCCGAAATTGCACTTTTTAGTCAATTTGAATCAATCAGCAACCGATGAATCATTTAAATCTATTGCGGAAATTCATGCTTGACAATTGCCGGGCGTGAGTTAATATTTCGTAGACTGTCGATGAATTATTTTTTATGCTTATCAGGTTATGAATATGATTTCAGAATACTGCCAAAACTCGAAGAATTAAATGTTGGAATCGAATTGCAAAGTTATGGTCTAAAAGGCGTGGAGTCTCCCCAATCGTGGGAAGAGAAAATAAAACAGCATAAAAAGATAATAGAAAATTTTTCCGGAAGAATCTCCGTTCACGGACCATTCGTAGGTATCAGACAAACGCACAGAGATTGTCTTCTGAAAGAAGCCGTAAAAACCCGAATGCAGATGACCTTTGAGGTGGCAAAAGAATTAAGACCGGAAGCTATAGTCATGCACAGCGGAATAGACGGAGATATAAAAAAATGGAAATTAATGGATTTCTGGCTGGAAAAAACAACTGATTTCTGGAAAAAAGAAATAAAAAAATACGAGAAAGAAGGAATTAAAATAGTAATAGAAAATACGGGGGAAGAATCACCGGATATTCTGATAAAACTTTGTGATGCCGTAAACAGTGATTTCTTTGCCCTATGTCTGGATACAGGACACATGAACGTTTTTTCCGAATTACAATCATTCGAATGGGTAAAAAAAATGAGCAAAAGACTGCAATACGTACATCTTCACGATAATAACGGCGAAAACGACGATCACCTGCCCGTAGGTAAGGGCAATATCGATTTTGACAGCTTTTTTGAGAGCATAAAAAACAGAAATGATATTATTATTGCGCTTGAACTCGATAATTCAACCCCAGAAGAGAAGATAGAAAATCTAATAGAGGTTATTAATCAATGCAATCATTAAAATACGATGAATATGAAAACTGAAGATTCATATAATAAAAAATACTCTGGAAAAGATTATTACTGGGGAAAAAATCCATCCTCTACAGCTAAAAAACTCATTGAAATAATTTCAAAAATTAATTTCACTGGCAAAAGATTAATTGACCTTGGATGTGGAGAAGGAAGAGATGCCGCTTTGTTCGCAGAGAAAAACTTTGAAGTACTTGCGATAGATATTTCCGAACAGGGGTTAAAGAAAGCAGAAAAATACGCTAAAGAGGAAAATTTAAAGATCAAGACTTTAAAAGAGAATATCATAAATTATAGATTAGAAGAAAGATATGATATTGTTATTTCAACTGGGGCACTCCATTATTTACCCCCTGAACGAAGAGCTGAGATATTTCAAAATTATAAAAATTTTACAAATAAAGGCGGAATAAACGCTTTTTCTGTTTTTGTTAAAAAACCTTTTATTGAAAAGGCGCCTGATGCTGATCCAAATGCATACTTTTTTAAATCCGGAGAAATAATGACTTACTACTGGGATTGGGAAATACTATATTGTACGGAAGAAATATTTGATTGTAATTCCAGTAATATTCCTCACAAACACGCGGTAAATAGAATAATAGCAAAAAAAATATAAATTATGAAAAATATCGACTATTTTCAGATTTTAGTAGCGCTGGAATTCATCCCCGGCTTATTATCTGTTGGGTATAAACCAAAACTCTATGTTAAAGACTTGAGTTAGTCAATGTCTAATTGTTTTTTAATGAGTTTACATAAGGTATTTTTTATTTCTGAATGTCGTGGAATGGGAGCTTTTTTGCCGTTTTTGGAATTTATATAAATATCATGTTTTGTGCCGTGTCGAATTAAGGCTCAACCAGATTTCGTTAACAACTTTATGAATGTTGTTCTTTTCAAACGTTTATTACTAACTCTTTTTCTTTATGCTCGACCGATAATTCAGGAGTCAGCTCTGTTGACATCATAAGTTTGTAAGCATCTCTAATATTATCTTCTAATTCTTCTAATGTTTCTCCCTGGCTTAATATACCCGGTACTTCTTTTAATCGACCTACATACTAATCCTCATCCAGCCAGTATTCTAAAGTGAATTTTACATTCATATCTCCTCCTCTACTTTCAATATTACAAACAATGAAAATATTGTCAAGATAAAACCGTGACTCCCCTTTTGTGGTTCAATTTTCAAAACATTAGTGTAATTTGTTGTTCCTTAAAGCTAGGTATCAAGGGCTCGAGGATTCAAGGGTTCAAGTAAACAAAAGTAAGAGCTTTATGGTCCTTGTGAATAACTGCGTCATGCGTTGAGCGTCAAGCGTCTCGAGTCAAAAAAACAATAAAACATTCGTGGTACTCGTGTCATTTGTTGTTTCTTAATTTTTGGGGTGGGATGAGTTTTGAACAACAAAATATTTCTTTGTCTTTTCTCTGCGACCTTTGTGTCTTTGCGGTAATGTAATCTGTGGTTTAAAAAATTCTTATTCAATAACCTGTATCAGCATTCTCCTCGAGCGGGGACCGTCGAATTCGCAGAAAAAAATTCCCTGCCATCTGCCGAGGTCTATATCACCGCCGGTAACCGGAATAAATTCAGAACTCCCAATAATAGAAGCCTTAATATGACTATCAGCGTTTCCTTCCGTGTGTGAATATCCCGCACCGGCAGGAATTATATCGGATAATTTATTTAAAATATCGCTTTTCACTGAAGGATCATAATTCTCGTTAATTGTCACGGCGGCAGTCGTATGAGGTACATAAAGATGAACATATCCTTCCTTTACCCCGCTTTCTCCGACAACACTCCGAACCTTTTCGGTTACGTCCACGAATTCATTTCTCCTGCTCGTAGAAACAGAAACTTCTTTTTTATTTTTTACTCCCATTCATTCCTCCTTTCGCCTGCAAAACGCAGAATTTCTTTCCGCCAACAGACAAGATATACAAAGGAGTTTCTTACTCCTTTATGCCAATAACATTCTTAACTTCATCATCCGATAATGCTACTACAACAATAGACGTTAATAAATAATTATAAAAAAAATAATATGATAGGCAATAGTTAAAGTTGATTAAAATATAGAAATACATAGTTATAATTAAATTTAATAGGATAATACCTTGTAAAGAGCTTGACAAATCTGTATTTTTATTTAAAATGACTTTATGAAAATTAAATTTTTAGGTACAAGAGGTTCTATACCCGCACCGGGAAAAGATACAGTTAAGTACGGAGGCAATACCACTTGTGTAGATTTAACTTTAAACAACGGAGAAAAAATAATCATAGATGCGGGTTCCGGAATGAGAGTTCTTTCAGATGAAATACTTTCCAAAAAGATAAATCATATAAATCTATTTCTCACCCATTCTCATTGGGATCACATCCAGGGATTCCCGTTCTTTGTTCCCATATATATACCAAGCTTCTCCATAAAAATATTTGCCGCATCTCCCACCTATGAAAGACTATCAGATATACTCAAAGGACAGATGAAATCTATATACTATCCTATCCCATTTAAACAGATCTCCGCAAATATAAAATTCGAAAAAATCAAAAAAAAGGGTATTACAATCAATGGCGTAAAAATCAGTTCCATATTAACAAATCATCCCCTGGAAACTCACGCTTTCAAATTTGAAGAAGAGGGAAAATCTTTCGTATTTATGAGCGATAACGAATTAGATCATCAGGATATAGCGATAGTATCTTATGAAAAACACCTGAATTTTATTAAAGGCGCGGACGTTTTAATTCACGATGCTCAATACGAGAAAAAGGAAATGAAACAACACAAAGGCTGGGGACACTCTTCATGGGAACAAACTGTAGCCTTCGCAAAAGAAGGGAAGGTTAAAACACTTTATTTAACGCATCATGATCCGTCCAGAAGAGACAAACAAATAGACAAAATCACAAAAAAAGCTAATAAATTAGCTGGAAAAGGATTAAAAATAAAAGGTGCTAAAGAAGGCGATAAATTCAAAATATAAATTCTCAAAATAGATTTTAACTCTACATGGAAATTCTATTAGCAGATGATGACATTAAAATCCAAAAATCTTTAACCAACATTCTTTCCGTACAAGGGCATAATTGCAAAACGGCCTCAGACGGCTTTGAAGTGGTTAACGAATATATGAAAAACAAGTACGATTGTGTTCTCCTCGACATTGAAATGCCTAAAATGAATGGTATAGAAGCAGCGAAAACCTTACTAAGTATAAATCCCGATGTTTCTGTAATAATGGTAACCGCTTTTAAAGATCTTGACATAATAAGAAGCACGATGCGTGCAGGTGTATACGATTACCTTGTTAAACCGATTTTGCCGGAAGAACTCGGAAGGGTTTTAGAAAAAGTAAAGGAAAGGAACTTCCTCTTAAGAGTAAAAAGAGAGTACCAATCCGAATTAGAATATAAAGTTAAAGAACAAAAAGAAAAGTTAGAAAAGAAAATGTTGGAGACCATTACCTCACTTATTTATGCCCTCGAGGCAAAAGATCCTTATCAGGAAGGACATTCAAAACAAGTTAAAGAAATAGCTCTTCAGATTGCTGATAAACTCGAATATTCTGAGAAAGAAAAAGAAATACTAAGTTACGCGTCTTTGATACACGACATAGGAAAAGTTGGAATACCTGATTCTATTTTAATGAAACCCGAAACGCTCACAGAAAGAGAATACACGGTAATGAAAAAACATCCTGAAATAGGGGAGTTTATTATAAACCCATCGATTAGAAATAAAAGGATACTTAGTGCTGTTCGTCATCATCATGAACGATATGACGGGAAAGGCTTCCCCGAAGGTTTAGAAGGAGAAAAAATACCAAAATTCGCGAGAATATTAGCCATAGCAGATTCCGTGAGCGCTATGATGTCAAAAAGACCTTATAGAGAAGGACTCGAAAAAGAACAAATTATAGAAGAATTAATGAAAAATTCCGGCACTCAATTTGATCCAAAATTGGCAAAAATATGTTTAGATCTAATTAAAAAAGGGGAAATCAAATAAATCCATCCCGCTTCTCACAGATAAAATTTAGTGTCTTTTGTGTTTTTTTAAAGTTTAAAAAACAATGAAACTTTGTGAGACATCAACAAATCGGGATGCAAATTCAAAGCGTAATCAACTAAAAAAGGAGGTTTCCGAATCCCGCAACCTGTAGTTACCTGATCATTTATAAAACCGGCACGGAGCTTAAGCCAATCATTAATACCAAATTCGATACCTAAATGACTATTAAATCCATATTCGTCTTGAATGAGATTGATTTCCATCAGAACGGGTACTTTCCCGATTTTTTTATTAAATCCGATACCTAATTCATAAGAAGGAGGAATATGGTTAGTTCCTCCTTCCCAGAAAATCGGAGAAGTAGTAATGTCTTTTATAGTCGCACCAATTGCGTATTCTTCCATCTGATAGATAATACCTAAATCAACCCCTGCCCCAACCGCAGTGGCATCATATATCCTTCTATAAATGAACTTCAGGCCAATGCCAACCGAAAAATTTCCCATCCATTTCGAATAATCAGCGAAGATCGCTCCTTCCCGGGCGGAAAAAACGCCATTCAAATCATCATATAATTCCTCTCCGGGATCGGGATATCCATCACCATCAGTATCATTCCAGCTATCCCTTGTATCATATATATCACCTACCGAATGAAAAACAAAGTGCACACCTAAACCATAATCTTTCTGTCTTAAATTTATTCCTCCGCTTAAAACATTGGCAAGATTACCGAACATTCTCGAACCGGTAAAATAGAGGCATGGTTCGAGTACAAGCGAAGAGGCAGGATTTTTAAAACCAGTGGTAGGGTAAGCAATACCTGTAGAACCCCTCCCCCAGCTTCCAGCATCCACTCCAAGAAGTAGAAACTCACCCTCAAAAAGAGCTAAAAAAAGTAAAAACATTATTCTTTTTTTTCGCTTTCTCTTTGTTCAATTATTTCTTTTGCAATTTCTTCGGGAATTCTTTCATAAAAAGCGAATTCGGCGGAATAAGTTCCCGTTCCCTGAGTCAAAGAACGAAGTCTGGATGAATATTTAAACATCTCTTTCTCAGGAACATAAGCATTAATTACCTGGAATTTTCCTTTGGCATCTATTCCTAAAATTTTGCCTCTTTTCGAGTTTAAATCTCCCATGACATCCCCTGTATATTCATCCGTAATCACAACCTGAACTTTAAGTATCGGCTCTAAAAGAAAAGGAGAAGCTTTTGAAAGAGAGTCTTTAATAGCCATCGAACCAGCTCTTTTAAAAGCGTTATCGGAGGAATCAACAGGATGATAAGATCCGTCGTAAACGATGACCTTACAATCTACAACGGGGAAACCAGCCAGAACTCCAGAGGTCAAAGCTTCTCTTACTCCCGTTTCCACTGAAGGAACATATTTACTGGGGATATTTCCACCTTTGATCTGATCGTCGAATTCTATTCCTTTACCTCTCTCTAAAGGCTCTATTTTAAGAAAAACTTCACCGTATTGACCCCGCCCACCAGTTTGCTTTTTGAACTTTGCCTGTCCTTCAGCATTCTTCTGAATGGTTTCTCTGTAGTGGACAGCGGGTTTGCTTTCCATAAGATTAACGTCGAAATTTTCCTCCAACCAGAATTTTACAAACTGTAAATGCTGTTCACCCATTGTTTTCAAAATTAACTGTTTAGCTTCAGAATCGAAACTATAATCCAAAGTCGGATCAGATTTTCTAAGTTTTGAAAGACCTTTAGAAATTTTATCGTTGTCTTTTTCGCTTTCACCCACGACCGCTATTTTAGCTACAGGATTAGGAAATTCAATTTTATCTAATTTAACAGGGTCGGAAGTATCCGCCAGAGTATCTCCGGAAGAAGTATTTTTCAATTTTACCAGAGCACCGATTGAACCAGCAGCAAGTTCGTTTACCTGCTCCCTCTCATTGGTCTTCAATACAAAAAGTTGATTAACTTTCTCTTCAGTATCGGTTGAAGTGTTAATCAAGGTATCCCCGGCTGAAATTTTACCTCTCCAGATTTTTATAAAATTCAACTCTCCGACATGTGTCTCAAATTTTGTTTTAAAGGAAAAAGCAACCGCCGGACCATCAATCGAATCGATTTGAACAGGAAGTTTGGCTTCAGAAGGAGATGGGAATATATCTTTAATGTATTTAAGCAGGTTATCTATCCCTAAAAGAGAAACAGAATCTCCGATTAACAAAGGAAATATCTTTCCAGCTTGAAAACCCCTTCGTAAACCCTTACTTAAATCTTCGTACGTCATTTCTTTCTCTTCAACAAACTTTTCCATGAGTTCTTCATCGATTTCTGAAAGATACTCAACCATGGATTCTCTATAGCGTTTAATATCGTTTTCGAATTCCGAAGGTATCTCTATTTCTCCTTCAGAAGAAAACGCCTTTAACCGTAAAATATCCGCTACGCAAACTGTCTTTTCTCCCTTTACTAACGGGACCACAAGAGGTACCAGACCGTTCTTGATTTCCTCTTTAATTTCTTCCATTATATTTGTAAAATTAGTTCCTTCTTTTTCCGCTTTGCTTATATAGAATAGTACAGGTATACCTCTTTTCTGAGCATTTTCAATAACCTGACCTGTTGTAAATCCAAATCCTGAAGTTCCGTCAACAACAATTATGGAGGAATCACAAACGCTCATTCCCGACAGCATTTCTCCCTGAAAATCAAGATAGCCCGGAGTATCTATAAGATCAATATTGATATCTTCATAATCAAAATTGACGACTGAAAGACTCACAGAATATTTCCGTTCCTTTTCATACTTCATATAATCTAAAATTGAAGTTCCGTTATCAATGGAACCCAATCTATTGGTATATTTAACCTTATACAGCATTGCTTCACCTAATGAAGTTTTACCGGAATTTGCATGTCCAGCAACACAGATACATCTCTTCTCCATCAACTCTCCTCCTTTAAAAAAACTTGCTCATTTTTCTACCTGATTTACTTCTTCCTCACTTTTATTAAACCAGTTTGAATTAAGCCATAAAGGATTTTAGCAAGATCGAAAGTCTTCATTTTTAGCTCTTCAGCAATTTCCTTTATAGTCCTTTCTCCATTAATTATAGAAAGAGCTTTCCACTCCATAGGTCTTAATTCAATATCGGAAATGTCCGGCTCTTCCTCAAAGTCAACCACTACTTCAACAGAAGGTATTACATTTTCCATCTTTTTCCATTCATCAATTTGCCTTGCAGCTTCCAAAATTACACTATGAACAGGGAGATTAATTGAAACTTCATCTGTTTTCTCTCCAGCTATAAATTCAAAAGTCCCTGATTCCCATTTTAGAAAAAAATTTATAGCCTCCGTACCTTTATGTTTACCGGTTTCAGCGTGTTTAATATTACCGTTTTCAAAATAAATAACTCCCGTACTGTTTTCACCCTTTAGGTGAAGAGCACCATCTTTCCCTCCCATATGGATAAACTGGAAAATGTCGTTTAATTCAAAATCCTTAAAATCTCCTCTTAAAGCCATTTTATCTTTCTATAAATATTCCCATTTTAGAAAATTTTTCGATTCTTTTGCTTATCAAATCATTCCCGGAAATTTCTTTCAATTCTTCATATGCCGCAAGTATCGTTTCGCCTACATTACGAGCCGCCGATTCATGATCGCTGTGAGCGCCACCTTCAGGCTCACCAATAATCCCATCAATAACTCCAAATTTCAATAAATCTTCAGCTGTGATTTTCAAGTACCCTGCGGCTTCCTTTTTGTACTCCTGATTGCGAAAAATAATAGAAGCACACCCCTCGGGCGATATCACAGAATAAACCGAGAATTCCTGCATATAAATTCTATCTCCAATTCCAATGGCTAAAGCACCTCCACTTCCACCTTCACCCGTAATTATTACAATTATAGGTACAGGGATAACCGCGATTTCTTTTATATTTTCAGCTATAGCTAAAGCCTGTCCTCTTTCTTCCGCACCTATCCCCGGATAAGCGCCAGCTGTATCCACAAAACAAACAACCGGTAAATTAAATTTACCTCCTAATTTCATCACGCGCAAAGCTTTTCTGTATCCTTCGGGATGAGCGCTGCCAAAATTCCTTTTGATTTTTTCCGTTGTACTTCTTCCTTTTTCATGCCCAACAACTACAAACGATATTCCTTTCATACTGCCTATTCCTGTTACTATCGCATTATCATCTGAAAATCGTCTGTCTCCACGAATCTCAATCCAATCATCAAATAAATACTTTACATAATCATTAGTGTATGGTCTATTAGGATGTCTCGCCATTTCGACTCGCTGCCAGGGAGTCAAAGAAGAAAATATTTCTTCTCTCACTTTAACTAATTTCGCATTTAATTTCTTCAACTCAGATTGATATATACCGTTCATGTTTCCGTTAAGCGCCTTTAATTCTTCAATTCTTTCGCGAAGTTCAACTATGGGTTTCTCAAAATCCAAATATTTAATCATTATATCCCTATTGAAATTGTAAAAAGATGCGAAACACCAAGGTTATTAACTATACTGGGAGAATAGGAATAATCAAGACTCAATTTGTCGTTTTGCAGGCCAAAGCCAAAAGAAAAATCTTCCAAAAGATTATTCTCCCTTTTACCTACTCTAATAGAAAAGAATTCATTGATAAGATACTCTCCACCAACAGTGTATTGTAATTTAGTGTTTAAAGGTTTATTGATAGAAAAACCGAGCAATAAGGGGTGGAAATTTCCTTTAAGACCACAATGCCACGTGAGAGGCAAACGAAATTCTTTGTCAAAATACTTCGGCCCCAGGTGTAAAAAGGAAACATCCAGCCGAAAAGATTTGTTCTGGAGAGCCTTAAAATCTCGAGACACACCCACATCAAAGGAGTAAGTCGAATATGAAACTTCAAATATTCTCTCGTTTAAAGACCTGAATGTAGTTCCGATAGTAAATGTTTTAAAATTCCTGGCGTATGTTATACCGAAAATAGTGTTTTCACCGTCATAAGTTCCAATTGGATCACCGGGGATTTGTCGAAGTTCCATATTTCCCGGATAAAATCCTATGAAAGAAAAACCGAACGCGTTGTTTCCGATTTTTTTTACCAAACCCAGAAAATTCGCATTCATGTCCAGAAAAATCTTCCTATAAGTAAAAGAGAAATTACATCTATTATTCAAATCTTCAGATAAATAAATAATTTCAGAAGGATTGGTAAGCAAAGAATGAACACCTCCTTCCCATAAATTTCCTGCTGTCGCATTGGTTTTCGCGTGCATATCGTACTGCAATATTTCTAAACCGGTAGGTCCTCCCACACGGTTTAAACCATCCCAGAAACCTGAAATATCTCTTTTAAGGTCACCAAAAGAATATGATAAAAATATCAACATTAACATCATATGGGAGTGTAATAAAGTTTAGTTTATTGTCAAGTCACATTCATCTCAAATTAGAAATTTCCAAAAATAAGGCTTCTTGCAATATGACGATCTGAGGTCCATTCGGGAGCTAATAATCGATCCCCATTAGCATAACCTGAGAAACGATGTATAATTATATTATCGGAAAGGTTTCTAATAAATTCTTTCGCGACTTTTGCATAATCCTCACACTTTTCATAAACCCTGATGTGCCCTCTTTGATATTCCTTAGCGAAAAAAGTTCCTTTTACAATATAAAGGTGATGAAGTTTCATCCCGTTTATTCCCCATCTGGAAAGAACCTGAGCTGTTTCAATCATATCCCTTTCAGTTTCTCCGGGTAATCCTAAAATAACATGAGCCACAACTTCTATCTTTCCGCTCCGCTTTAATAGTTGAACAGCTTCTTCACTATCTCTGACAGTATGTTTCCTACCTGCGGCATCAAGTGAATGTTGATGAACCGATTGTATACCCAATTCGACAATCGTATAGTATTGACTTGCTATTTTATTTAAGAGATTCACATTTTCCTCATTAACGCAATCCGGTCTCGTGGATATTGATATACCTACTACATTGGGATACGAAAGTGCCGCGAAGTATTTCTTTTTTAAAACATCGACTGGTGCATATGTACTTGTATAAGCTTGAAAATAGGGGATAAAACAATTTATACCTCGTTTCTTCAATTTTTCGATTCCCATTTCCATTTGTTTTTCTATCCCGATAATCGGTTGAGTACGTCGAGCGCCCGAACCTTCTTCGTCACAAAAATAGCACCCTCCGTAACCTTTGGTGCCATCTCTTGTAGGACAGGTAAAGCCACCATCGATACTAATTCTATAAACTTTTTTTCCGAATTTTTTCTTCCAGTACTCTCCGACAGTATAGATTTTAAGCATTATTAAGATTTTAACACTTCTTTTAAAGTCTTAATCATTTCTGGATCATAAACAGATCCGGCTTTTTCCTCTATTTTTTTTAGAACTTCCTTTTGATTATTACCCTTTGAAATAAGCTCGTCAAATTCATTCGAAAGCCGAATAATTCTGGATCCCAATGGAATAGAATCTTCTTTTTGTCTATCCGGTTTTCCTGTTCCATCATAATTTTCATAAAGATGCTCCAGAATATTTCTGCTTTTTTTTAAAAACCTTAATGGGCTGATTATTTCCGCGCTAAGTAATTCCGAACTTATTTCGCCCTTGCCAACTTTTCCAATATCGTGGAGAAGAGCGGCAAATCTAATATTGCTTATTTCTGCCTTAGAAACATTTAATTTACTGGCTATCTTAACGGAGAGATTGCTAACCCTTTCGCTATGTGCTTTTATTTCCGGATTCACCGATTCTTCAAACTTTACAAAGGAAAGAACGGCTTCGATATAACTCGCTTTCAGGGTTTCGTTAAGCATTCCGTTGTATAAACGCATTGAAAGGTTGCTGGTTATGGTTTGAATAAGATCCGAAGATATTTTTTTTTCGGCTTTTTTTATTGCAAGTACACCTAAAATATCTTCCGTGTATATCAGGGGAGAACAAATATAATCCTCTGTCTCCCAGGGTCCTTTATTGTTTACCAGACCGAAAGGTTCTTCTCCCATTTTTATTTCATCTCCTACGGATAGATCCACCTGTCCTTTCGTTGCGTGAACACTGAATTTTTTATTGTTTGATCCTTTTAAAATAAGAATTACTCCATTGGAAGAAGTCAATTCCATCACATCCCGTGGAATTTCTTCAATTAAGGTAGCAAGATCATTGCATTCTAAAAGATTTTGTGAAAATTGATTCAATAAAGATAGTTCTTTGACTTTATCTCTTAATTTCTGGTCCACCTGTGACTTTGCTTCCTGAAGCTCTCTATTCGCTCCTTCCAATGCTATGTTGGCGTCCGATATTTCCATCAATAATTTTTTCTTTTCCAGGAGTAAATGTCTTCTATCCAGAGCGTTCTTTACAAGGGTTTGCAAATGTCCTCTCGAAGGTAAAGGTTTTTGAATATAATCATATGCTTCTTCTCTAACAGACTCAATTGCCGTTTCTATAGAAGCATGAGCTGTCATCATAATTACCTGAACTTCTTTATCGTATTCCTTCAAAACGCTCAAAACTTCCGTACCCGGACGATCGGGTAATCTTAAATCGAGTAGCACCACATCGGGATTAAAGTCCATCGCTATATTTATAGCGTCAGTAGCGTTGTAAGCCTTACTTACCTCATAAGAATCTTCTTCATTCACGTTTAATTCCGTAAGCATCGCTTCTATTACTTCCACTAAATTTTTTTCGTCATCTACTATCAATATTTTTTTACTCATTTTATTTTTCCTTTGGCAAAGTAACAGTAAAACAGGCTCCTTTTCCCTCATTAGTAGCTCTGATAGTACCATTGTGGTTTTGAACTATTCGATGAACAATGGATAAGCCTAAACCCGTACCTTTGCTTTTTGTCGTAAAAAACGGAATAAAGATTTTAGGAATTATATCCTCGAGAATACCACCCCCATCATCCTTAACCTGAATTATCATATTTCTTTTACCGCTTCTTATATTTATTTCAATACAGCCGTCGTTTCCTATGGCTTCCATCGAGTTAAGGAAAAGGTTATTTAAAACCGTAACAATCTTATCTCTATCTACGTAACAAATAAGGTTGCCTTTCGCGTTTTTCTTTACTTGAATATTCTTTTCAGCTATTTCATGACTGAACATTAACAATGTTTCGCCAATCAAGCTTTTTAAATTAACTTTTGATCTTACAAGTTCTTTATCCGATGCATATAAGGTCATATCGTTCACTATTCTTTCAAGTCGGGTAATTTCATGCAAAACGATCGATTGAAACTTATAATTATTAACATTCTCCGATCCCTCAAAAGATAGAGATTCAATACCCGCTTTGATTGAAGCGAGGGGATTCCTGATTTCATGAGCCAATCCCGCCACCATTTCTCCAAGGGCCGCAAGCCGATCTTTTTTTCTGAGTTCTTCCTCCATTTCACGAATTTCGGTTATGTCTCTAAGTATTATTGACGATCCTACCGTTTTACCTTTATTATCGTACACCGGGGAAGCGCTAAACCCAATCAAAAGATTTCCCGATTCAAATATGTTTCTTTCCACATGCTTTCCACGAAGTACTTCATCGAATAAATTTTCCTCTGTACTCGTGCAAATATCCTCGATATTTTTGGATTCGATTTTTTTACCGAGAAGTTTCTTTGCTTCGGGATTGGCTTTTATTATTGTTTTATTTTGGTCGATAAGTATTAATCCTGTAGGTAAAGATTCAAGAAGTCTGGCAATATTAAAGTCTTTAATCTTCATTCTGCGCGTTAACGGTTCGCTGCATTTTTTTAAATTTCTCAAGAGACTTATGGTCACCGATAACAAGCAAAATATCTGCTTCTTCGATTTTTTCCTGAGAAGAAGGAACAACAATTAAGTCTTCAACAACTTCATCTGCATTTCTTTTTCGCACTTTTCTTTTTATAGCGATTAAATTCAAACCATACTTATTGCGCAGAGAAAGTTCTTTGGGACTTTTACCAATAAAAGGATCGGGGACTTCTGATTCCATTATGCCGACCTGTTCATTCAATTGCAAATAATTTATAATAGATGGATTAAGAAGTTGATCGGCAAGCTTCTTCGCCATTTCTTCCTCCGGATAGATAATCCTATCAGCGCCTATTTTTTCAAGAATTTCCCCCTGTGAATAAGAAGACGCTTTGGTAACAATCCATGGAATCCCAAGCTCTTTTAGATGAAGAGTCACCAGAAAAGAAGCTTCGAGATCTTCCCCGATAGAAACAACTGCAGCATCCGCGGAAGAAACACCGGCTTCCTCCAAGGGTTTTTTATCTCGTCCGTCGGCAATTATAACGTCTATTGCGAATTCAGAGGCTAAATCAACCTTTTTTTCGTCTTTATCTATAGCCGTAACCTGACAGCCTCTTTTAAGGAGCTCGGAGGCAACCGTTAAACCAAAAGTGCCGAGACCAACCACTACAACGTATTGTATTTTTTCTGCTTTTCCAATCATCCTATTTGTACCTTCGCGAGAGGGTATTTGAAACTTTCACTTTTCCTCTTTAAAACAGTTGCTACAAGAGTGAGAGGTCCAATTCTCCCCGCTAACATGGTTATGATTATTATCAATTTACCAAAAATCGTAAAGTCGTGAGAAAGCGATAGAACCGGTCGTGCAGATGATCCCATCGATAATCCAACAGTTCCAAATGCTGATACTTCTTCGAAAATTAACGGCAATATTCCCCTTCTACCAATTATCCCTCTTTCTGTAAAGCTTAGAACGCCTGTCATGATTACTATTAATATTAATGAAATAAGAAAAAGTGTCAATGCTTTGTTCACCTGCTCTTCAGGAATTCGACGTTTTTCTATATTTACTGATTTTAATCCTCTCAACTTTGAAGTAAAAAAATTACCGATTATTATAAATGTAGTGGTTTTTATTCCGCCTCCCGTGCCTCCGGGAGAAGCTCCAATAAACATAAAAATTATAAGTATTAGAAGAGTTGTCGGTAGTAATTTTCCGATGTCCAAAAGAGAAAAACCGGCTGTTCTGGGTGTCACCGCAGTAAAAAAAGAAATAATTAACTTTAATACAGTACCGCTTCCACTCAAAACATTTCCGTATTCCAATACATAAAAGGCAGAGGTGCCAAAAACAATAAGTATCAAAGTCATATAAATTACAATTCTCGAATGTTCCGACAGATACCTTTTTTCTCCTTTTAAACGTTCAACAATATCTATAATAACTATAAAGCCAAGACCTCCTAAAATAAAAAGAAATGCGGTTGTAAGACTGACAACGGGACTATAAAAAAAAGAACCAAGATTATTAGAAAAAGAGCTAAAACCGGCATTACAGAAAGCGCTTACGGAATGGAATACTGCATGAGCTATAGCTTCATTAATACTAAAATTATCCTTAAAACCCCAAAAAAGTAAAACAAAACCCACCATTTCAAAAATGAAAGTGGTCATTACCACCAATCTTAAAAACGTTAAAGTGTTATCTCGACTGAACAACCCAAATTCCTGTTGGGCTAAAAGATTCTGCCTTTTGTCGGGTTTAATCGCAAAAACAGTCATAAATAAACTCGCCACAGCCATGTATCCCAAACCACCTATTTGAATCAAAAATAATATTATAGCTTTTCCAGTCAAAGTAAAATCTAAAGCTGTATCTTTAACAATCAACCCTGTAACACATATCGCCGATGACGAAGTAAATAATGAATCTATGAAAGAAAGATCTCTATTAGCAAAAGGAAGTTTAAGCGCTAATGCTCCTAATAAAATAATAGAGATATACATGGCAGAAATATACCTGAAAGGAGACCATTTAATCATTTTAAAGGATATTTTTCCTTATTGAGCTTTTTTCTTTTTTCGTATTATTTGGGGTGGAGTACCCTTTATAATTGTCGATTTTGTAATTCTGCAACTTTCTAAGTTGCTCATCTGGGGTAAATCAAACATCAGGTCGAGCATCAATTCCTCTATTATTCCCCTCAGAGCTCTGGCTCCGGTTCCCATTCTCGAAGCCCTTCTAGAAATCTCGTTTAAAGCTGGTCGGGTGAAAGTTAACTCGATACCATCCCAATTAAGAAGTTGTTTATATTGTTTAACAAGTGCATTATTCGGTTTACAGAGAATATCGGTAAGATCAGAAATAGAAAGCTTATTAAGAGTGGTAATTATGGGAAATCTACCTACTATTTCGGGTATTAAACCGTAATGTATAAGATCGTGCGGCTCAATCTGTTCCAATATACTTTCTGATTTCAACACTTCCTTTCCGTGAAAAAAAGTATTAAAACCAAGAGAATTAGATTGTAATCTACTTTTTACTATATCTTGAAGCCCATCAAAAGTTCCACCGGCAATAAAAAGAATGTTTTTAGTATCCAGACTGATAAAGTCCTGTTCGGGATGTTTTCTACCCCCTTGAGGCGGTACATTGACAATAGACCCTTCAACTATTTTGAGTAAAGCCTGTTGAACTCCTTCTCCTGAGACATCTCTTGTAATTGAGGGATTTTCGGATTTTCTTCCTATTTTATCAAATTCATCTATATAAACAATACCCTTTTCCGCTAAACCAATATCGTAATCTGCTGCCTGAAGCAGTCGTACAAGAAGATTTTCAACATCTTCACCAACATATCCGGCTTCAGTAAGAGAAGTAGCATCAGAAAGAGCAAGAGGAAGCTCTAAAAATTTAGCAAGTGTTTGCACCAGGAGCGTTTTACCGACACCTGTAGGACCAATAAGAAGAATATTAGACTTATCTACTTCTACTTCTTTTGGTTTATATTTAATTTTTTTGTAGTGATTATATACGGCAACCGCCAAAATCTTTTTTGCCTTTTCCTGACCAATAACATAACTATCAAGGAATTCCTTTATTTTAGCCGGAGTATGTATTTCAAAATCAATATGTCCTGGTAATTCTCTATTATTTTCTTCCAGAAAATCGGCAAAAAGCCTAACACAATCTTCACAAATGAAAGTGCCATCTTTTCCAGATATAAACCTTGTGGTCTCTAAATGAGGTTGTCCACAAAAAGAGCAGTAGGCGTCTTCAAACTTTTTTCTCATTAATTATTTCCTCTCTTGTCTTGATTACTTCATCGATAATACCGTATTCGAGCGCCTGTTTTGCTGACATCCAGAAATCTCTGTCGGTATCGGTCTTAATTTTCTTTATAGGCTGACCTGTATGCTCGGCAAGAATATTATTAAGTCTCTCTCTAATTTTTACAATTTCATCCGCATGAATTTCAATATCTGAAGCAACTCCTTTGACACCACCCGATGGCTGATGAAGGAGTATCCGGGAATTGGGAAGTGCAAAACGCTTACCTTTTGTTCCGGCTGTCAGTATAATCGCTGCAATGGAAGCAGATATCCCCACAGATATTGTAGAAATCGGAGGACGCACATACTGCATAGTATCATAAATCGCAAGACCATCAGAAACGCTTCCTCCAAGACTATTTATATAAATCTGAATTTCTTTATCTGGCGCTTTAGCCTCAAGAAACAATAACTGAGCAATCACACTATTAGATGTTGGTTGATCTATCTCCGACCCAATAAAAATTATTCTATCCTTTAAAAGACGAGAATAGATATCATAAGCTCTTTCTCCGTGAGCTGTTTTTTCGATAACATAAGGTATAGTTAATTGATTATTCACCCGAATCCTCCTTTACTGTTCTCTCGACAAGAAAATCTAAAGCTTTTTTCCTCAAAATCGATTGTTTTACAAAACGTATAGCAGTTTCTTCGTCCAGATTATCAAATTCTTCCTCATCAGATTCCGCCAATCTATCGAGCCATTTGTCAAGTTCCTCTTCAGAAATAGAGATTTTTTCTTTAAGCGCTATCGCATCAAGAAGAGCCGCTTTTTTCGCGCTTTTTTCTACTTCTTCTTCATCTAAGTTTTCCGCACCGATCATCTTCATAAGCATAGGACTTACGGAAAAATCTCCCGCCGCGTCTAAAACTCTTGTCAGAATTTTATCGGCCAGAACTTCTCTTTCATCCTTTTTTCTTTCCTCTTCAATATTTTCTTTAAGACTTTTCTTTAACTCGGAAAGATTACCAAAACCAAGATCTTTAGCAAATTCATCATCTAAACGAGGTTTGATTTTTTCTTTAATCTCTGCAACTTTGACCGTCAACGGACATTTATCATCTTTATTTTTTTCAACAGGAACGGTTTCTGGTAATTTCGATAATAATCCCTTTTCCTGTCCGGTCGATAAACCTAACAACGCACTGGAAAATTCGTCATCGCCGATTTCCCATGAATAATTATTAACATTCTCTTCTTCTCTAACAATATCAATAAAGACAATATCACCCTTTTTTATTTCCCTGTCTACAGATTTCAACTCACTATTTATCTCTCTCAATTTTTCTAATTCTTCAGTGACATCGATTTCTTCATTATTTTCATCTTCGACTTTAATGGCAGAGAAATTCAGGTCTATCTTTGGAGGAACATCGAGTTCAACCTCCAAACGAACTTCTTCTTTATCTTCATCTAACTTCTTAATTACAGGAGGACCATATATAAAAGGTTCATATTCTTTGATAATATCAATCATTTTATCCTGTATTAATTTTTGAATACCTTCAGCGCGTAATTGACCACCAAAACGGGTCTTTATAATACCAACAGGCACCTTCCCTTTTCTAAAACCGGGAACAGAAACTTCTTCTCTTAACTCCCTGGCTAATTTATCTATCTCTTCTTTCAAATTTTTTTCTTTAAAAGCTACTGTTAAATCCTGCAATTAAAAAAACCTCCATTGCTTTTTTTGATCTTAATTATATGCGAGAGGGGGGACTTGAACCCCCACACTGTTTTTACTGTAGTACTGGATCCTAAGTCCAGCGCGTCTACCGATTCCGCCACTCTCGCGCTCGATTCATTTTAATTATATATAAACGGCTCAATATTGTCAACACCCACAAAAACCCACCACCATCCCAAAACTATTCTCACACAAAGACACGGAGAGCACGAAGCCCCACAACACCCACCTCTCTAAATTGCATCTCTTTAAAAATAATAACTACCTGAAAAATTAAAAGAGATTATATACCGTTTAACAAATAAAACTTTTTGCGCTTTGCTTACTGTGTGGTTCATTTTTTTATAAAAATCCTTGCATTATCAAAACCAATACATATATTTATATAAAACAGTATGTTGAACTTAACAATCAAACAAAAAGAAATAAAAAAATCTTTGTGTTCTTTGTGGGCTTTGCGCGAGAAATAAAATATGGAAATTGAGAAATATAGTTTCGGTTCGATAATAATAAACGAGAAAGAATACACCAAAGATGTAATTGTTTTTCACAATAGAGTGTTTTCTCCATGGTGGAGAGAAGAAGGGCACAATTTATCAATAAAAGATTTAGAAAAAGCTATAGACGCAGCACCAAATTTAATTATAATAGGAACAGGATCTCAGGGTGTTATGAAAGTACCGGAAAAAACCCTGAAAAGACTAAAAGAATTAGACATAGAAGTAATTACTGCGAGAACACAGGAAGCAGTTAAAATATATAACGAAAAAGAAAAAAATAATGAAAACGTTATAGCATGCCTTCATTTAACCTGTTAACAAAAAGCAAAGATCAAATATCAAAGAGCAAAAATACAAATTAAAGTTCAAAAATAAACAAAAACAACTTACCCATAGAAAATGCAAATATTTTTACATTTTGATTCGACATTTTGATTTTTAAATTTTGATATTTCAATTAATGCGGATAATCAAAAAACTACACAATACACAACTTTAGCTAATAGTATTAATATATTATATGGCAATAACTTGTAATTTATAGGCTGCATTTCAACTTTAACTCTATTGCGGGTAAAATTTCAGTCGTTCCTTCTTTGTTTTTGTAATTCTCAAAACGAGACAATCCTGCTGTTAGTTCTAAAAAAGCTTTGTATTTAAAAATCGCAGCTAAAGTTAACCTTTTTTCAATTGTTCCGTACAAAAAATTTGTACCCGTGAACTGATTTTCTGTGGAAGCCGCAACTCTATGATTAACAGGCCATGGAGTAGATATTCTGTTTTCTCCGCTCCTTGTATAAGAGACCATACCACCTAATTTAAAATCAGTAATAGTATGCAGGTATTTGAGAACAAATCTATCATAATCGCACCCAAGTATCGAACCCAGAGGCATTTTATTATCCAAATATCTCTGCCAGACTAAAATATTGTCATAAACCCATCTGGTCATAAGATTATAATAAACAAAGACTTCCGAATCATTGACGGGAAAATCTTTACTCTGCGCCCCGAAATAAAGCCCTATGTGGTTCGGTTCCTTATATGGATCCGCCTCGTATTGAAAATCATCGATGAATAAGTCAAAATAAAAAAGGAATTTATTTTTAACTGCAAGTAAATCGAAATCCCATAAAATATTAACATTTTGTTTTCTGTTATGCTGCTCAACGTAATATATTGTAAGCGGAGCCAACAATTCAAATGGAAAGCCCAGCGTTTCTCCTCCTATCAGCATACTTTCAGAAAAAGAAATGGCAAGCCAATCAGTTAATTTCAATTCAAGCCGATGTATTCCAAGGTATCTATTAGTATTTGTTAACGAACCGGAAAATGTATCGGCCCATTCATATTGAACGCCATCGTAATTACTCAAACGGGAAGTAAAATGAGTGAAAGCCAAATTCGAGTTCTTAAAAGTAACACTAAGATAATTAACTGGAATATTAGGCGAAAGCAGTGAATTATTCTCAAAAGCCGGTCCTATAGAAAATACGTCTTTACCAAAAGAAAACAAAATATTGTCACCTTTATAAAAAATCGAACCTCTTATAAAATCCGAATAAATGCCGAATTTTTCTGTTCTGGGATAAAAGTAATCTCCTCCCCAACGTCCATAAGGAGCAACTATTCCTCCCCATTTATATAATCTATATTTTAAAGTCGGACAAAATTGAACGTAGTTTACCGTATCTACAACCGAATAAAGAGATACGTCTATTTTATTGGTATCCTCGAATAAAGGTAAAATTCCATAGGGAAGTGTAATCTCCCCCTTATTTATAAATCTCTCATTCCTTATGAAGGGATCCGGTAACAATACCGAAAGATATCCTAATAGTAATAAAATCATAAACGAAGTATAGAAATTAGCTCAATTTTGTCAAGAGCTCAAAAAGAATTGAACCATAAAGCACACGAAGACCACAAAGATTTTTACTGTTAGTCTGTTTGTCGGTTAGTCGGTTGGGCTGTTTTTTTACCCACAAACACACCCGCTCACTAACCCACTAACAAAATCAGGAACAACAAATCACACGAATAGCATAAATTTTTTTACTAAATCCAAAATCCCAATTTGTCATTTTGATTTTTGCCTTTTAATCTTTAATTTACCATAGCAGCTAAATTGCTCTTTGAAGTAGAAAATTATCGATGTTAATTAATATACAAAAAAGGCCAACATTGAGTCAGCCTTTTTTGTATTAGAAAGAAAGCTACTATTTTTCTATACCCAGCCTCTAATCTTCATTGCGTCAACAACTCTTTTAACCGCAACCAGATAAGCGGCAAGACGGTTGTGTACTTTTTGCTCTGCTCTCATATCATGAACGGCGTGAAAAGCTTTCGTCATATGTTCATCCAATTCATTGTAAACTTTCTCCTTAGACCAGTAATAACCGGTTTCGTTTTGGACCCATTCAAAGTAAGAAACAGTAACACCGCCGGCATTAGCAAGAAAATCCGGAATCACATAACAACCATTATTATGAAGAATATGGTCTGCTTCCGGAGTAGTGGGACCATTTGCAAGCTCCACGATTATTTTTGCTTTAATCTTACCTGCATTTTTTTCGGTTATAACATTTTCCAGTGCCGCAGGGATCAGCACATCTACATCAAGCCCTAACAATTCTTTGTTACTTATCTTATCTCCTTCTAATTCAACAACAGAGCCTTTCTTTAATTTAGTATTTATTGATTTTTTTGCTTTTAAGCCATTTTTATTGAGTAAACCACCTTTTGAATCGGATATAGCTATTACTTTAGAACCGAACATTTCCTCAACCAGAGAATGAGCAAATTGCCCCGCATTACCATATCCCTGAATAGCTACTGTCGCTTTAGAAAGATCTACATCGTTTATATATGCGGCCTCTCTCAAAACATACATACCCCCCTTAGCGGTAGCGTCTCCCCTGCCAAGCGAACCCCCGACATTCAAAGGTTTGCCGGTTATAACCCCAAAAGTGTTATAACCGGTTATCTTAGAGTATTCGTCCATCATCCAGGCCATTATCTGCGGCGTGGTGTAAACATCCGGAGCCGGAATATCTTTCTTCGGACCGATAAATCCACCGAGAGATCTGATATAACCTCTGGCGAGTCGTTCTTTTTCACCATCTGACATTTGTTTTGGGTTACAAATAATTCCCCCTTTAGCACCACCGTAAGGTACGTCAACCACAGAAGTTTTCCATGTCATCCACGCCGCCAGAGCCCTGACAGTATCTATTGTTTCTTCTGGATGCCACCTTATTCCACCCTTTGTGGGTCCACGCGAATCATTGTAATGAACCCTGAATCCCTGAAACACTTTAGTCGTACCATCATCCATCTTAACCGGTATAGTTACATGCAATTCACGCATGGGCCATCTCAATATCTCGTGCGTACCAGAATCAAGATTGAGAAGTCCCGCAGCTTCGTCCAACTGAGCCTGAGCGATTTTAAAAGGATTTAACTCTTCCATTTAATCAACCTCCTCTGCAATTTAAATTATTACCTGTTCTCGATTCAAAAGCCTACAATCAGAATTGAATATATGCAAGTTAGAATCATTGTCAAGGGTAATAATTCATTGTTTATGAATTATTATTCAATTTTTATCGAATAAAGAAAAATAGCCGCCAAGTCACAAAGACATTAAGATTACAACAAATTTCTATGTTTTTTTCTCTGTACTCACTGCGGTGAAAAATTGGGTGGCGCGGAACATTACCATTGACAACTTCGTCTTCAACTATATACTTTATTATGAAAATCGAAACACCTTTATTGATAACCGGTTGCATTCTTATCTGTATAGGGATATTAATCATTTTGTACGCTAAAATCCCCTTTTTTTCCCGATTGCCCGGAAACATAACAATAGAGAGGAAAAATTTCGCTATACACTTCCCACTGGGTTTATGTCTTTTAGTTTCAATAATCTTATCTCTGATATTTAATTTTATTTTCAACAAAAAATAGGAGCAAATTTGAAAGCGGATTCTCTTGTAATTATACCCACGTATAACGAAAATGACAATATAAAATCCATAATAAAAGCAGTTTTGCTTCAGGGAACGGAATTTGAAGTTTTAGTCGTGGACGATAATTCTCCTGACGGCACTTCAACCACAGTTAAGAAAATCCAACAAAACAAATTGGACAAAAAAAGCGGTAGAATTCACTTGATTGAAAGAGAAAAGAAAATGGGATTGGGAAGTGCTTATATCGAGGGATTCAAGTGGGCACTTGACAGCTATTATGATTTTGTCTTTGAAATGGATGCCGATTTCTCACATGACCCTTCCACTCTGACGATATTAAGGAAAACGCTAATCGAAGAGAACGCCGACCTTGTACTCGGTTCTCGTTACAAAAATGGTGTAAACGTAATAAACTGGCCAATGTCGAGACTTATCCTCAGTTATTTCGCAAACCTTTTTGCTAAAACTGTAACCGGCGTTCCTCTCTCGGACCTGACGAGCGGATTTAAAGGAATCAGAAAAACTGTCCTCGAAAATTTTGATTTCAATAAAATAGACGCGGAGGGATATGGCTTTCAAATAGAAATTCATTTTTATACTTATTGGAAAGGTTTTAAAATCAGAGAAATACCTATAGTCTTTACAGAACGCAGAAGCGGAGATTCTAAGATGTCAAAGAAAATTATATGGGAAGCTTTTTGGCTGGTCTGGAAACTCGGTTTATGTCGTCTAACAAAAAAGATATAACTCTGACAGTAGGTATAGTGAACTACAATACAAAAATACATTTAAAAAAATGTATAGCTTCTATATCAAAAAATCCACCGAAATGCAGTTATGAGATTATCGTTGTGGATAATGCTTCAAAAGACGGAAGTAAAAAATTTTTAAAAAAAATCCAACGAGAAAACATTAAAGTTATTCTTAATAAGAAAAATATAGGCTTCGGAGCGGCCTGCAATCAGATAGCTTCAGCACAAAAATCTTCCTATATTTTATTTTTAAATCCAGACGTAGAAGTCGAAAAAGACGGAATAGACAAACTTTTAAATTCTCTAAAAGGAAACAAAAAAGTAGGTGTAATTACCGGAAAGTTGCTTTTTCCTGACGGTTCTCTCCAATTTTCTTGCAGAAAATCCCCAACAATTTTAAGAGTGCTTTTTGGAAGGGAATCTGTTCTTAGAAAAATTTTCCCCAATAATATTATCTCAAGAGAATTCTTGATGACAGATTTTGATTACAATAAAATACAATTTCCGGATTTTATAAGAGGAGCTGTAATGCTTTTCAAAATGGATGTTTTCAAAAAAATCGGTGGATTCGACGAAAAATTTTTTTTATTTTTCGAAGATGCAGATATCTGCCAGAGACTTAAAAAAATGAATTATAAAATAATCTATTTACCAGAAGCTATTTTTTATCACAGCCTGGGGGAAAGTACAAAAAAACAAAAAATAAGAACCAAAATTACTATTAATATATCTATGTTTTATTTTATCAGAAAAAATATGAATTATAATTTCCTATTGCTTTCCTTACTTTTTACTGCTTTAATGATAAGGCTTGTTTTTGTTACTATTGTTTTAACTATAAAGGAAATGCAAAAATGATCCAGGAAAAAAAACATTTTCTAAGATTTACGATAACCTTACTCGATATTATAATTCTAATATCTACTTACTGGCTTGCAGTAGTTATAAGAGCGGCAACAGCTTCCTTCTCTAATGAAGTTATAGAATGGTATTTTTCCTATTATTTAAAAATATTCCCGATTTTTTTAGTCACATTTTGTCCTGTTATTTTTATAAATAATTTAACCTTAAAGAGATTTCCGTTAGACAAATATAATTTTTATTTAAAGACTATCACTTCGTTTTTTGCTGCAATCGGTATTTCAATAGGAATTCTTTATTATTTTAAGTTATTCAATCAGAGTCGAATAGCCCTACTTATTTTCGGTCTCCTTTCGGTAATTCTTTTAATACTGAATAGAGAGCGAGTTTCAAAAAGTAAGGAAAATTCAATAAATACAATCGTTCTCGGAAATGAAAAAGACGCAAAAGAAATTGAAAATCTTTTTTCTCTTCATGATTTTTTTGGAATAAGAATCGTAAAAGTCATAAACAAAATCCCGCCAAACCTGATAGAAATCTTAAAGCAAGAACCGGTAGAGTGGATTATCATTACAGAAAAAAAGTACAAAAAGTTTCTCAAAAAAATCGAAAATCTTGGTCTCACGGTCTCATTTTACCTGACAGAGGTTTTTGGAAAGATACCGAGTTTTGTTTCTCTGGAAGGTTCTTTGACTTCACCAATAATAACTTTCCATCCCACACCTCCACATTACACCCAGTTTTTCATTAAGTATACCCTGGATCGTATAATTGCCTTAATCTCAATATTACTTTTATTTCCGGTATTTATTTCGATCTCGGTAATAATAAAATTAACGTCGAAAGGACCTGTATTATACAAACAGCAAAGAGTTGGTTTAAAGGGGAAACTTTTCTGTATGTATAAATTCAGAACCATGTTTGAAAATGCCGATGAAATAAAAGAAAAACTCCTTGCTCTTAATGAAATGGATAAAGTGGTATTTAAAATTAAAAACGATCCAAGGATAACAAAAGCCGGAAAAATACTCAGACGCTTAAGTCTCGATGAATTACCTCAGTTGTTTAACGTTCTAAAAGGGGATATTTCTCTTGTCGGTCCCAGACCTCCTCTGTTTAGCGAAGTAACGCAATATCAAGACTGGCAAAGAAAAAGGCTTGCCATAAAACCGGGATTAACCTGTCTCTGGCTAATTAGAGGACGTTCCGATCTTTCTTTCGAGGAGTGGATTCGATTAGATTTAGAATACATAGATAACTGGTCACTAACTCTCGATTTTTTTATTCTTTTAAAAACAATCCCTATTATTATTTCGGGAAGAGGTGCTTATTGAAATTTTTAATTTTATTATTAGCCTTCAATTCAACAGAAAAAGAAAAGTTAAATAAACTCAGAAATTTTTACCAGCTTCCGCTTCTAATAGAACCCGCTTTCGTGGGAAAAGGAGAAGCTTATTTAAATCTATCGGTCATCGATATAAAACTGAACGAATTAGAAAGAGCTCTGGATGAAGCTAAAAAAGCCGCATATTACGGAAGAAAAACTGAAGCAACTTACCTCGAAGGAGTTATCAGCTATTATCAAGGCGACCTTGATAAAGCCGCTTCAAAGTTTAAGGAACTGAGTAAATGGCAATATGTCTTTTTTTTAAAAAATCTTTACAGCTTTTCCAAAGGAAAAGAACTAACAACTGAAATTTTCTCCGAATTACCTGATTCTCTTATTTTTTACTTCCTTTTTCATGAAAGGGATACCTCTCAGATATTAAATTGGATAGAAAACTTAAACCTACCCCTATGGCAAAACTTTCTCGGAAGAGGTTACATGAGTTATAAAAGAAACACATACAGAAGAGCATTGAATTATTTTGAAGAATCATACAAAATAAACCCTACAAAATATACCGGTGTTTATATAATATCAAGCCTATTTCAACTTTCTGAATATGACAGTCTTTTATCTTTTATAGAACTTAACCCTATAAACACTCCTCTCACAAACTATCTCAGGGGTGAAGTTTTTTATAAAAAAGGTGAAATAGAAAAGGCTATGAGAATTTTTTTATCTGATACTAATTCTGAATTTAAAAAAAACGCGACATTTGGAGCCGGTTGGTGCGCCTATAGCCAGGGGAAATATTCGGAAAGCTCTGAATTGTTTGAAAATTTCCTTAAAATTTGCCAAGAAAAAGAATTAGAACATTATGCTCTTTATAGGCTCGCCAGAGCCTTACTAAAGCAGGGAAAAGTTGAAAGTCTGGAATATTTTGAAAGGATTGTAAAAGAATTTCCGGACTCCCCCCTAAAAGATGATGCGTATCTTCTTTTAGGTAAAATCAACTTTTTACTTAATAAGTATGATGAAGCGATTAAATGGTTGAATTCTCTTATAAAAGAATTTCCATCTTCTCGCTGGTCGGCGAACGCTTACAAATACCTTGGCGAAATTTTTGCGAGTAACGGTAACTATGATACGGCTATTGATTATTATAAAAAAATTTTATTGCTCAATTGGGTTTCTACCGATTTACTCGACGAAGCCAGATACAATATCGAAGAGATTAAATGGAAAAAAGGCGAATATTCTACAAGAACAAATATGTACAAAGCTTTCACCAGTAAATACCCTAACAGTTTAAAAACACCTTTCTTACTTCTACAGATAGGAGAATATTATGAAGCTGCGAGAAGATATGATTTAGCCATTCAATTCAACAATAAGGTCTTAAGAGAATATAAAGAATCGGAAGAAGCGAATGAAGCTTTATTAAATCTTGTACGATTTTATCAAGAAATAGGTGACAGAAATAAAGCAATTAAGCTCCTCAAGGAAGGACTGAACAATAGGCCTGAGTTAAGTAATAACATCAATCTGAAATTGGGTGAAATTTATCATGAAAAAGGCGAACCAAATAAATCCATCATGCACTACAATAAAGTTAATTCGGACAATCTGAAACCTTATACTTTATATCAAATCGGTATTATTTATCAGGAACTTGGTCTATTTAAAGAGGCAAGAATTCCCCTTAATGATATCATAGAAAATTTCAACGATTCTGAATACTCAGATAAAGCTTATCTCCTTTTAGCAAAAACTTATTTACATGAAGGTTCTTTAAAAAAAGCTATTGAAATTATAAACGAAGGTTTAAACAAATTAAATGAAAAAGAGACTGCATCTTTACTACATTTTAAAGCCGGAATCTATTGCGAATTTAAAGACGAAGAAGCTTTCGATTTATATCAAAAAAGCGCGAATTTAACTTTTGATAATAAAGAAAAAATAAAAGTTTTAGAAGATGGAAGAAAATGCGCGATCAGGCTTAACAAATACGATACAGCCGAATCTTTTGAAAATTTACTAAATGAACTTAAATCCGCAAAAGAGTAAAAAGAAAATAGCCATGATTAAATTTTTTACTTAACAAGACTCGATAATTTTTTAACAATTTTATCCAGTGAAGGCACACCGAAGAATTGTTTACCTGAAATCAAGTTTGCAACTGACTGATACATTTCCGAAACGGCATTTTTTAATTCTACGGGCAGAGGTTCGGGTTGAGTTTTAACGAAATTCTTCCAATTTTTTTCGTTTTTTTCTTTTGCTTTTTTAACTTCATTATACCATTGAGATTTTCTGTAATACTTACGTAATATTTCTTTACTTAAAGCAATTCCATCAAAAAGAAAACGGCACTCGTCCAGAGTGCCAAGGGCATCAACAACAATGATAAATCCTCTATCATCGATTGCAAACTCCAGCTTGCCGTCCTGGTTTACTATACCGGCTTTTTTTGTCTCTTCAGTTATAATATCATTAGTGATAGAAAGTAAGCTTTTTATTTCCTCAATCTGGTCAGCATCAAGACACGCGTATTGTTTCGCCTGATCCCATGTTATGTATCTATCTGTCTCTTCCAATTTCGTAGAAACGTCTAAAATCGGTTTCTTTAAGGGAACATCAGGAATAATTTTATATTCGTATTGAATCTCTCCTTCGTTGTATCTTTCCCAAAAAGACGAACCTTCGGGCACAGAATTTCTGTAAATGCACTCCACAGGAAGAAGAAAATTCCGGACTACTTTTTTATACACGGAGTAATCGTATACGTTATTTTTCCTTACAGGTTGTAAAACACGAACAAGTTTGACTTTAATTGTATTAAAAGGCTTATCGACTTTACTAAAGTCTATTGTTTTTCCTTCGACAACAGCCCCAAGGTAATGATTAGGAATACCTCTTCTTTTTAAAATTTCAAAGAAATGAGAAGTAATTATAGCCAGAGAAGCTCCCTTTTTAGTGATATGATCCGGCATTTCACCCCAATCAAAAACAGAGTACCTGTCAGAAAACTCGAAAAACCCGACTCCAGATTTACTCTCCGTTGGTTCTTTAAAAACAGAAAGATTTTTTACACTACCCATTTATTTTTTTATCTTCCTCTTCGATCATTTGTTTGTAAGTTTCCTGATACATAGAAACCTTTTCTCGCAATTTTTTATTGCTAAGAGCAAGTATCTTGACGGCAGCGAGCGCCGCTTGTTCCGCTTCGAGCACCACGAGAGGAGCTACTCCACCGGGCATTCTGAGACTCGAAAAAATATCTACTCCTCCAAATTTATCTGAATACGGAGGTGCGGCGATAACAGGTTTAGTGGTATTAGCATCCACAAAGCCACTTAAAGCATTGCTTCTTCCGGCAACCGTTATAAATACAACTTCCTCTTCCCTGTTTTCATCTATTATTTTTTTTACTTTTTCAGGGGTTTTATGCGCTGAAGCAATCCTTAATTCACATCGGACATCGAATTTTTTTGCTGTTTTTTCAATCTGTCTTACGAAATCCAGATCCTTAGCGGAACCCATAATAATTAAAATTTTTGCCATAATATTATTTATTACCTCCACCGGGTATTATAATTTTTGGCTTTTCTATTTCATCGATTTCCTTTTTCTTTGGTGTCAAAAGTCCAGATTTATTTTCTTCAAATTCTTTATATAAATCATCTTTAATTTTAGGCTTTTCGATATTTTCTGTATTACTTTCTTCGATTTTTTTGGGTAAAAACTCATACAGAAATGACCAGACTTTACTGTTATCCGCAAGAGGTCTATCAAGGGCGCTCCGAATAAAAATTACAATAAAAAAAGCGTTCGCGTGCAAAGGGAAATCTTTATATAAAAGCTGCAGCACAAGAAGTGCCGCTCTGGATTTTGGTTCATTTTCATATTTAATTGCAAATCCTTTTAATTTTTCTTTAATTACTGAAAGCAAAACGGGAGTCATCGTTCTCTGAATACCTTCCTCCAGGAACTCTTTACTGTTTTTTATCTTACCTTCTGCGACTTCCTCTAAAAATATGTCTAATTTTTTTGTTTTGACCTTAACCTTACGAAATTCGTCTTCGTACGGTAGATTGAACATCAAAGCGGTCAACTGATGGAATTCTTTTTCTGTTATTTTTTGATTTTCTTTCATATTTTCATTATAGAAAACAGACGCCTTTTGTCAAGGAAAAAACATTATTTATTAACCTAACAAAATTCTAAACCACAAAGACCTCAAAGGACACGAAGCCACCCCTCACCCAAACTTAATTTGTTGTGACTTTTTAATTTGCAACAAACCGTTAAAATCCAGAGAAAAGTACATATAAAAAAATCTTTGTGCTCTTTGTGTGCTTTGTGGTTCAATTTAACTATCTTATTACGGCGAATTTGCCCTTATAAATTACTTCTCCGTTTTCAGTCACAAAAAACAAATATAGACCCGAAGACAAATCTATATTTATTTGGAAAACATTACTCCCTGAAGGAATTACATATTTCCCTTTCATGTTACCGATTATATCATAAATTAAAAGACTTTTCCCTCCAAGGTCTTCTGCAGAAAAAAACAAATTATCATTATCCTCACAATTAAAAGGATTGGGATAAACATTAACCTCTCTTGAATCGGGTACCCCAAAATCGAGGTCAAATTCATATAAACCATTATAAGTGCAAACATAAAGATTCCGGTCCTTAGCAAAATGCAAAGGATAGATTACATCTTCAATAGAAAAAGAAGGAACATCCCGCAACTCCAGGGGCAAAGACTCCCAATCTCCTTCGGGATTAAGATAACTCAAACCTTCCATGGTATTATAGCACCATAACCCTCCTAAAAAATCAACGGCAAGACCTTCATACCTATTCGAAATTTCTGTTCTTTCCACACTATTACCCGTAATATACACAAGTCTGTCCTCCAATCCCGCCCATATATTGCCTTTAAGATCAGGACACATTGAAATAGTACTTGAACCGAGATTTCCTGCTACTTCTTCAAAGATTCCATTATCATGCATAATATGTATTCCTGCCCCTCCGTCAGTTGGAGAATTCCCGCAGTAAACACCAGCAGAGCCTTCAGCAAAAACTCTTTTCCAGATAATTCCAGGATCCTGATATCTGCTCCATTCGAGCGAGTCTCCGCCTACTCGACGCATTTTTAAAACCCAGTTGCTACCATCTGATGCCCGCAATAACCCAACCCATAGATCATCATTACTATCCACAAGCATACCGGTAACAGTGGTCGCGGGAATAGGAAGGTCTATGGGTCTTGGCATAGTATCATTTTGGGTATCCCAACAATATAAAAGGGGAATCTGATGATAGTACCATAAACCAAAATATATTCTCCCCTCGGAATCTGATTCTATATTAAAAAGATGACCACGCGAAAAATTCCATTGATCCCTTTCATTCAGAATTTTCCATTCGTTACCTTCAAAAACTGAAATCTTTTTCGTGTCTTTATGACTTACATAAATTTTTCCATCCGGAGTTTGAGTTAGGTCGGTCACCATATTCGAGGCGAGCCCTGGGGGATAGAAATAATTCCATGGACCCAAAAATAAAAGTCCCTGCCCTCTGACGATCGAAGCCCTTAAATTTTGGGGTAAAATTTTTGCAAAACCTCTGACATCTCCACTATGTACCTTTTGCCAGCTTTTATTATACCTGTAAAGACCTATCGTAGATCCCACATAAATGTATCCATCAATTTCTCCAATAGTCCATACTGTATCCTCAGTGAAAACCGCCGAATCGCCTGTTATTTCTTTACATCCCCAGCTGCCTCCCGCCCATATTGAATTACCCGAAACAAAAATAGTATAAGTTTCTACGGAAGAATCGATTTTAACGGTATCTTCAAAATTAGAATTTGTTTTAAAAATACCTCTACTCGTACCGAGCAAATAACAGGTATCGAGAGAAGAAATCTCGAATACTCTGAAATCATAATCCATTTTGTCGACGCTGCTTAAACTTCCAAAACGGTTTAAATCAAACCACTGAATACCGCTCTCTCCTCCCAATATAACTTTGTTCTTATCCAATAAAATACAATCGGGGGCGGTATCCGTAAAAAGAATAGGATTTAAATTTTGAGAATTCATTATTGTAAATTCTTTATTCAATATTGTAATACCACCCTTCGACAAAACAAAAACCGAGTCCCCCCGCACATAAATGTCTTTTGTGACATTACTGGGAAGTCCTGAAAAACTATTTATCCAATTCCAGCTACTGTCCTGGGGATTAAAAGAAACCAAACCGCCGTTATCCGTTGACATATAAATATAATCCGAATATACGGTATTATTAAACAAATCCATCCTCAAATGTAGCCTGTTCGAATTAACGGTTAGAGAGAGGAATAACAATAAAAACAAAATTTCCCCCTTTTACAAATAATGGTCTTTGATTTTTCGCCACATAAGTTCAAGCTCATCTGTCGAAAAATCTGCCATCTTTTTATTTTTCAACGTTTCTTCAAGCCTGTTAAACCTTTTCTCAAATTTATCATTCGCTTTCTGAAGAGCTATTTCTGGATTTATGTTTAGAAAATTACCGAGATGGGCAACCGCAAACAATATATCTCCTAACTCCTCAATTTTTTCTTTTTCATCCTTTGAACCCTTGAGCTCTCCAATTTCTTCATTTATTTTCTCATAAACCCCATTTATATCTTCCCAATCAAAACCTTTTCTCGAAGCTTTCTCCTGGATTTTAGACGAACGTAAAAGCGCCGGTAAACCCCTTCCGACTTTCCATTTTTTTCCTTTTCTTTTGTCCCAATTTTCCAGAACTTCTTCCGCGGAACTCGCTTTCTCCTCGCCAAAAACATGAGGATGCCGCGCTATCATCTTTTTTGAAACTTTATCTATTATATTATTAAAAGTCGTTCCATTTTCTTCTAAAATAACTCCCATCATAAAAACCGTTAAAAAAACGTCTCCGAATTCTTCAATAATACTTCGGATATTATTTTTAGCTATTTCCGTATCAAGCTCATACACCTCTTCAATTAATTGGGGAACAAGACTTTTTAAAGTCTGTTCTCTATCCCAGGGACACTTTTCTCTAAGAGTTTTAACGAGTTCTATAAAATCCTTCATAAAAAGAAAGATATATGTAAACAAAAATATGTCAACTTCAATTTAATACGAGCTGAACACTATAAGAAAAAGAAATTAAACCACGAAATACACTAAATACACAAAACTCACCACCCTTTTGATGAATTTGTATTAAAAAAACGTACGAAAAATAATTTTACCATTTTAACTAAAACGTTTATACAAAAACACAACTGCCAATCATACAAATTAACCAATCAACCAATTAACTTATATCCCAATGTTAGGGTTCAATAACTCCAAGTGTTATATTACGTTCCGTATCCCCTTTTCTGTAGGAATAAAAAAGTTCAGATGTATAAGTTTTTTCAGGAATCGTATAAATTTTACTAATACCATACTTTTTTAGAATTTCTATATTGGCTTCTTTAAGATCCAGAAAATAGCGATCATTTTTGATTTTTATACCATCGATATTAAACTTATCGAAAAATTCAAATATTTCTTTTCCCACTTCGTAATATTTTGGGTCTATACAGGGACCGAGAGAAACTTCCCAATCTTCGAATTTTAGATTGTACAGTTCTTTCATCTTAAACAAGAAATTTTTAGCGATCATGAGAACCGTTCCCTTCCATCCAGCATGCAGAAGCGAGAGAACTTTTTTTCCGGGATGATAAAAAATTATGGGAAGGCAATCCGCGGTTTTTATACACAAATTTAATCCTTTTTTATCTGTAAAAAGTCCATCCCCCACAAGTTTTAAATCGGTTCTTGCTTTATGAATAACCGAAGAATGAATCTGAGTAAGTTTTATGTAATCGCCTTTTATCTCCCGTAGTGGATCGAATAACTTTGTCCCCTGAAATATTTTTACCTTCGAATTAAAATAAAATTCATACCATTTCTTTTCGTTTTTGGATATTTTCAGCCATTTTTTCAATTCTGCCATATTTTAATTCTATATTACTTTTCACTTAAATCAAGCTCAGTATCAGGTGGAATTTAGATTTATTTCAAAAATCACCCTTGACTAAAGCGATTTCTTTTGTATAATAACTCTATAAAAGGCGGATGGTGCCTTAAAAACAAAATCCTTAAGGAGGAATGTTTATGCGTAAAATTTTAGCAGTTTTAATGTTAGTATGCGCGCTGGGTCTTTTTGCGCAGATACCTGCGGGTACAAAATCAGTAGCGGTTCTCACAGGTGGAACAAGTGATTTTCTTGTAGAAGATGGTGATTTCGCATTCGAAATTAATGTAAACGGCGGATATTTCATAATGGATGGTCTCGAGATAGACGCTATTCTTGGAATTGACAGTGATGGAGATATTGGAGACGATCTTGAAACAAAAATGGCATTTACACTCGGTCTCGGAGCTATGTATCACATGCCGTTTAGCCCAACGTTAGGTGGTTACCTCGGTGCCGCGTTCACATATATGAGCGTTGGTGATGGTACGATGGCTGTTCCGATCGACGCGGGTCTCGAGGTTTTCTTAACTCCTAACAACGCAGTGAGAGTCGGCGGAAAATTTACCTTAAATCTCGAAGAAGAAGCGGATAATAACCTCAACATAGTCCTCGGTACAGTTCACTACTTTTAGTAAGTAAGGACAGAAATTTACTCTCGGCACCATCTGTCCTTTATTACTTAAAGTTAGTTAAATAAAAAAAACGGAATTTGAAAAAATTCCGTTTTTTTATGAAAGATTTAAACCACAAAGCCACAAAGATCACAAAGAAAAAAGAATGAAACCACAGATTACACTAAATTAACACAAGAAATTGCACCGCAAAGACGCGGAGAACGCAAAGAAAAAATTGTTGTTTAAAACCAATTCCAACCTAAAAATTCCCATGTGGAACATGTAGAGAATTTAGTTGTTTTTTAACTCGGTACTCAACACTCCGCCCTTATATAGATTATTGAAGAAAAAAACCAGAGTTAAAAAAAATGCTCTGTAGCGCGGGGGTTTA
>CAZSEX010000002.1:75785-130762 GCA_964606065.1 uncultured bacterium
TCCCCCGCTATTGATTGTTGGGGACGAGCCCCAACGCTACAAAAAATAAAAATTAGCGCGGGGGTTTATCCCCCGCTATTGATTGTTGGGGACGAGCCCCAACGCTACAAAAAATAAAAATTATTCGTGCTATTCGCCTGCCCCGTAGGGAAGGATGAATGTATCGGGGTGTTATTTGTTCTTTTTCTTTGTGTCCTCCGTAATCCTTGTGTGAGAATATATTTTTTTAAAAACGCATTAAAACCCTTGACATTTTTCACTGGAGGCTTATAATTAACACATAAACCTTATAAAAGGAGGTAATATGAAAAAGTTAGCGTTGAGTTTAGTCTTGTTATTTGTAAGCGCGCCGCTCTTAGCAGGTCCAATAGGTTTAGGAATCGGTGTAGGCGGCGGTATGGAAATTTTGGTACCCGGGGAAGAAGAAGCTGAATCGGAAATGGCTCCGGCAATTGTTGCCGGGGTAGATTTTTCTCTTCCCGGCATACCGGTAGGTTTACGCGGCGGTTTTGAGTACGCCTGGAAATCCAGCAACGAAACATTATTTGGTTGGGATCTTGGTGGAGTAGAAGCATCTTTTTCAGTCATGGCAATTCTTCTCGCGGTTCAGTACAATCTCATACTTCCGGGAGCTCCCATGTCTTTCTATATCGGCGCTGGCGGTGAATACGCCATGACTAAAATGAGTTCAGATGAAGAAGGCGCAGAAGACGTAGAGGAAAATGATTTTGGCGTCCTCGGTTATGCCGGAGGAGTCTACAGTATGGGCAAAATTGGAATATTCGCTGAAGTGGGTTATGGAATGATATTTTCTAAAGATGAAGACACAGGAGCCGAAAATTTAACTCATATTCCAATCAGAGGTGGTATAAGGTTTAGTCTGTAAGTAAAAAAGTTTTAGTTAGATAAAAAGAGGCGTGTACGTAGGTATACGCCTCTTATTATTTGTCGTTGCAAACTCTTATTCATGAAGCTGTAGCGCGGGGCTTCTTCTCCGCTATACATTGTTGGGGATAAACCCCAACGCTACATTTTTCCTGGGTAGATGATGATTTTAATCAATAGTATTAATTTTGTTGTTTTTCTCTGCGACCTATGAGTCTCTGCGGTGCAATTCCCCTTGAGATTACTTCGGCCGGATCCGGCAAAATGTCAAACTCGTAATGACAATTTTTTCGTGTGTTTTTTTAAACAAAATAAAAAGGTGTGGTGAGGTTTTTATGTATTTCATGTATTTTCGGTTTAACAATTTTGTTGTTTTTTCTTTGTGGTCTTTGTGTGCTTCGTGGTTCAATCAGTTTCTGAAAGGTATCTTTTTATCAATTTCGTGGTTACCGGCGCCGCGTGTGCACTTCCATGACCGGCATTTTCTATAACCGTAAAAACAACAATTTCAGGATCCTCAAAAGGAGCGAAACCGACAAAAAGAGAATGATCTTCTCCGTGAGGATTTTGAGCTGTTCCTGTTTTGCCCGCGACTGTTATATTTTTTAATCTGGACCAGTAAGCGGTTCCCTTAAGTGTGTTTACTGCATTTTTCATTGCTTCTCTTACGAACTCAAGATTTTCTTCGGAAACCGGCAGACTTATTTTCTTGGGTCTGAATTTTTTAACGAGATTTCCATTCTTATCCTTTATTTCCTTTAGTATATGCGGCTGATAAGTCCATCCTCCGTTAGCAACCGCGGAAAAGAAGACAACACCCTGTAAAGGCGTTACAAGTACTTCGCCCTGACCAATAGCGAGATTTGCGAGAACTCCTCTCGCCCACCCTCTCTTACCGTATTTTTGGTCATACCATTCCTTTGTAGGTAAAAAGCCCGATCTCTCCCCGGGTATATCGATACCGCATTTTTTGCTAAAACCCAATTTTTCAGCGAAATCTACTGCCAATTCGAGGGTCATCGACATTCCCAGCTGATAAAAATAAATATCGCACGACTGAATTATTGCGTCCATAAGTTTTAAAGATCCATGTCTCTTCCAGCAACCGAAATAACGATTTCCAATCCAGTACACACTATCACAGGGGCTAAATTTTGTTTCTTTGTTAACCAGATTATTTTCCAATCCTATAATAGTAGTCCATATTTTCGCTATCGAACCGGGAGGATATTCGCCCGCAATAACCCTATCCCACAGAGGCGCGTTTTCATTACTACGCAGCGAATCCCATTCAATATTTGAGATCCCCTCAGTTAGTTTATTTGATTTATACCCGGGTTTTGAATAATACAGAATAATTTCCCCATTTTTCGGGTTCATAGCCACACAAGCACCGCTCTCAAACTCCGAAAAAAGAGAATCAGCATAAAGAGTTAGCTCTTTCAACACAGTAAGACGAACATTAAAACCCTGTTCCGGCAATTTCCCGTAAGAATCGTCAAACCTTTTTACAACTACACCTCGCGCGTCTACCTCATAAATAGAGGCGCCTTTTTTACCCCTGAGAAATGATTCATATTCTAATTCAACACCTTTCTTTCCGACAATATCACCCATATGGTAGTCATCGGCGAATTTTTCTAACTCTTCTCTCGTAATTTCTCCGGCATAACCCAATAAATGTGAAAATATTTTATCGTTCTCATAAAAACGCACTGGTTCCGTAATCAATCTAACCGAAGGAAAATCCTCCTGTCTCTCCACTATTTTCGATGTAGCTTCGAAAGACAGTCGTCTTATTCTACAAATTCTGAAACCCGGATTTATTCTTTTTAACAATTCTCTCCTTTTAATTACGAGAACGTCGCATAATCGTTTTACTTCAAGGGAATCGAGATAGTAAGGATATATAATTAACGAATAAGAAGGTCTTGATTCGGCTAAAATCTCACCTTCATCAGATAAAATTTTCCCTCTTGGTGGAATAATTAAATCCCTTCTTATCCTATTTTTTTCCGATAAACTCTGGTAGTAACTTTTCCTGGCTATTTGAAGCTGGAATAAACGTAAGGTCAGAGTAAAAATTATGAGTAAAATCAGTATTACAGGAGCTTTTCTCATTTACTCTCTGGAATATCTTTTTATCAAGTACAATATTACAAAGCCAATCGCGGTATTCAATATCGCTTCCGGAAACAATCGGGTAAAAGCTACCCAAAATATGTTTACGATTTTATTAACCTCAATTATCACCTTAACCATACCCACAAACAAAACCGTCAAAAACAATAAAACAAGAGAATTATACTTGAACTTAAAAAATTTTTTCTCGATTAGATGTAAACCAAATACAATCGAACTAAATATCAATGGAAAAGTGCCGGTAAAAACAGGAAGATAAATTTCATAGATAAAACCAAGAAAAAAACCCGCAAAAAGCCCGTATAAAGGATTCCAGTATAACGTCGCAAAATAAAGCAAAATTATTACAGGTTTTAATGAAATATTTCCCATCAAAAGGATTTTTCCTGAATTTAAAGAAATAAAAATAGAAAATAAAGATAAAAGCAATAGAGTAATGACTTTCATTTCTTTATAACGAATACAACACTGACCCGATCGAGATTCTCAAAAGGTTCAATTTCTATTTCTAACGAATATTCATTAATTTTTTCTTTGACACCGGTTACTACTCCCACAGGCAACCCTTTCGGAAAAACAGAACCCTTACCTGAAGTCACAATAGTATCTCCGTTTATTAAATCAGCGTATTGAGGAATACCTTCGACAAAAAATTTTTTGTTCCACTTGAGTATTCCTTCCACTTTATTTTCCGTGTCTTTTACCGAGACAGCGGAATTGTAATTCTTTAATGTTTGAACTACAGCGGTATTTTTACCTGATTTAAGAACTTTTCCAATAATACCCTTAAAACTTATAACGGCATCGTTTCTTTCTATACCATCCGTGAAACCTTTATCAATCCGAAAAGAAAGATTAACTTCTTCTGGAGTTTCTCTCCGAATCTCCGCAGGTATTATTTTTTGGGGATAATTAAGCTTAAAATCTATAATTCTCTTCAACTCCAGATTTTCTTTTTTTAATTCACTAAAAAGGTGTTTTTCGTAGGAAAGAACAGCGATTTTCTCAAGTAATTTCTTGTTTTCTTCCTCAAGTTTGTGACTTTCTAAGAATTTAGAAAAAAAATTGCGAAAATTAAAAGATAAAAGATCATAACATTTATTTCCGAGTTCAGCATTACTCACACCGTCAAAAATCAAAAGAGACAATGAAATAAAAACAAATAAAATATAAAATCGCAGAAGCTTTTTTTTCACTATATGGATTCCATTAATAAATTTCTGTTTCCTTCTATATTTTCAAGAATAAGACCTGCACCTAAAACCACTGATTTTAAAGGATCTTTCGCGATTTTCACTTCTAAATCGGTTTCTTCCTGTATCATTTTATCTATTTCTTTTATCAGCGCGCCTCCACCCGTAAGAAATACGCCTTTTTCAACAATATCGGAAGCTAATTCAGGAGGAGTTTCAGACAGAGCTTTTTTTATGGCGTTTTTTATAAGCCCAAGTGCCTCTTTCATAGCTTCCAATACTTCACCCGTTTTTATTTTTATTGATTTAGGTAAACCATCGACAAGATCACGGCCGCTTACCTCCATTTCATTTTCTTTCCCGGTTACCACGGCAGCGCCTATTTCTTTTTTTACTTTCTCAGCCAGCGCTTTTCCAATCGCCATATTATATTCATCATATAAATAAGTTTGAATCGAATCGGTCAATTCGTTGCCTGCTATTTTGACCGAAACCTGGTTAACAATACCCGATAAAGCAATCACTGCGATTTCTGTTGTACCTCCACCAATATCTATAATCATATGTCCTGTAGGTTCTTTTACCGGAAGATTCATTCCCATAGCAGCCGCTATGGGCTCGGCAACAAGTAAAACTTCTCTGGCTCCAGCTTCCTGTACCGTATTGAGGACAGCTTTTTTCTCAACAGGTGTTATGCCCGAGGGAACAGCTACTAAAACCCGCGGTCTGATAAATAATTTTTTCTTCTGTACTTTTTCAATAAAAAATCTCAACATTTCCTCAACCACTTTGAAGTCTGCGATAACACCATCTTCAAGAGGTTCGGAAATAATTATATCTTTAGGTGTACGACCGAGCATCGGAATAACTTCCTTTCCTGCCGTGATTAATTCTTTCGTCTCTTTATTAAGTGCCACCATCGAGTTTTCATCGAGAACGACTCCAGCCGATTTCGTGTATATTAACGTGTTAGATGTGCCAAGATCAATAGCTAAATTTGAACTTTCCAGAGACAACAATTTTAACAAGCGCTTTAATTTCATTCCCTCCTCCTTCTCCGCTATATTTCAACGAATATTCTAATAATAAAAAACACTAATGTCAAGAATCCCAGAGAACCATATATATAAAATACCTTTTCAATCATTTTCTTATAGGAAAAATGCTTTTTTACTCGCTCTCTTCCCTTTCTACCCATTATTTTTCTCTTATTCTCATCACAAATTAACTCACTTAATTTTTCCACATAACCACTTAAATCGTCTGGAGGCACCAGATATCCTGTTACTGAATCAAGAACCGCTTCCGTTGTACCATCAACGGCGGAAGCGACAACCGGAAGACCACAAACCATTGCTTCAAGCACGGACAGAGGTAACCCTTCCCATCTCGAAGGCAAGAAAAAAATATCCATCTCTGAAAGAATATGCGCTATGTTACTTTTCCAACCCAAAAGCTTTATGCTACTATTGTCCGATATTAAATCTTCCACACTTTTTCTCAGGGGGCCATCCCCAATATAAACAAATACCACATCCCGGAATTTTGAGGTAATTTCTATTGAAACTCTTGCCCACATTAAAGGATTTTTTTGAGGCTTAAAGTTGGCCACGGTTACAATTTGTATTGGACCATTTTTCTTTTTTTTTAGTTTAAAGTCGTCGATATTTACGTAATTATGGACGCAATAATATCGCACTTTTTTACTCATTCCCCATTCAATAGACTTTCGTATATGAACGCCGGCAACCGATATAACGACATCTCCGAAACAGGACGCAACGCGTTCAGCATTCAGGTAAATGAATCTTTTAAGCGGCGAAATATAAGGGTTTATGGCAAAACCATGAACAGAATGTACAGAACGTACAAAAGGGAGCGTTCCAGAAACAATTCTGCCTAAAACACCGGCTTTAGAACCATGTGTATGCAGAATAATCAAATCGTATTTATTATGAAGTTTAATTAAATTTTTCCTTAACTTAAAAAGACAAATTATATCATAAAAAAGGGATATTTCTCTTTTCAAACAGGGCAGAGTTATGTGGTTCTCCTTAAATTCCTGGTTCACAGTATAATAAAGTTTTCCGCTTTCACCTGTTATCAGTATTCCCCGATCTTGTAACTCCCTCATTAAATCTATAACTATCTTCTGAGCTCCACCTAACTCTAATTTCGCAATAAGCTGGACAACTATCGCCGACATAACTTCTCCGCAATTTCTTTGCCTTCTAAAATAGATTCTTCCATGTAAGAATATTTCCATCCACCTAATCTTCCCGCTAAAAGTATATTATATTTGTTAAGAAAAACGTTGATTTCGTTAAGAATCTTATCTCTGTTCTTGTTATAAATAGGGTACGCGTAAGGAATATTCAGTAAAGAAATACAATCTACTGTTTTCTCTTTCAAAATACCTATCTGTACCAGATTCTTTATAACCTTATCCACGATGCTTCTATCGGGTTCCTCTTTCCTGTAAGAAATTTCCGCCCATAATGAAGAGTGATCTTTGGGAACCACTGCTGATGAAACATTTGAAAGCGAACCGACGCGGTAAAAGGGATATTTTTTTTCCGGAAAATATATCCAGTGAAATTTAGACGAGTTCTTATCAACTTTTTTTATTGAGTCGGCAAAGGAAAAACCGCCCTTAAAACCGATATTTATACACAACACGGAATTCCAGATTAATCCTCCTTTATTTATTTTATAACCGTTTTCATCAACCGTAAATATTCTTAAAAATTCAGGAAGAGGTATTGTGGCAACAAGATTTTCATATCTTACCCGTTCGCCACCAGAATAAACATAATTTTCATCGACTCGCTTAACTTCTCCATGGGAAATTTTAATATTTTCAGCCAGTGAAGAAATAAGTTCTCCGATACCTTTTTCCGGATAAAAAAATTCGGCGTTGTATTCCCCTACTTCCTCTGAATAACGAGATGACTTCTTGGGAATATAGTTGTCTAAAAAATCGGGAGGAATTTTTTCCAGCGGATAATTCCATAGCTTCTGGTTGTATGGAGAGAAAAATATTCGATACAATTCCCTTCCAAAGTTATAAATAAACCACTCTCCAAGATTTCTGGGCTCTTGCTTATTTCTTAAAAAATAAGATAAATTTGACTTTATTCTGGATTCAAAAGGTAAATATCTTATGTTAGATTGTATCGGATAAGGAATAAGCCTTTTGTTTAAGTATATATATGAATTTCGTTTGATTTTTTTAATATCTGGAACGAGTTCTCTTGCGAGGTTTTTAACATACGAAGTTTTGCAATGAAGAAAATGTCCGGTATAATTAAAAGTATAACCGTTGATATTTATATTTCGGCAGAGACCTCCCGGCACTTTTTCTTTTTCGATAATAACAAAATCTTTTCCATTTCTTTTTAAATGGTAAGCGACAGATAACCCGGTAACACCCGCGCCCAGAATTACAATCAAGTTTTACTCCTGAAGATTATCCCGAAAAAGATAAAGATTAAAACCGCGATTGAATACAGAATTACCGCGCCTTTAACAGTAAGACGGGTAATAATGAAAGATGCTTCGCAAAGAGCTATAGTAGCCAGATATATTATAGCGATTATTGAAGGTACAGGTAATCCGGTCGCTTTAAGCTTTAAAACGAAATGGTCATGTGAACCCTTAAGCGGGTTCCGCTTTTTTATAATTCGAAGAATAACAACATAAGCCGTATCAAATAAAGGGATAAATAAAATAAGTAGAGGTACTAAGAAAGCAATAGGATTAGTAGCTGTATATCTTGTTATGATAGCTAAAACAGATAACATAAAACCGAGAAAAAGACTTCCCGAATCTCCCATAAAAATCTTCGCCATGGGCAGATTAAAGGGCAAAAAACCGAGACAACTTCCAGCGATTGCGGCAGCCAAAGCAGGGTATGTACCTATTCCAAAAACCGAAATAAAAATAAAACTTGAAGCCGCAAAAAAACCAACTCCCGCGGAAATACCATCCATCACATCTATTATATTAAAAGCGTTTGTTACCCCAACTATCCAGATTAAAGACAATATTATATTCAAATATTCCGGGAAAATAGCAACTTCCATTTTTATACCCGACCACACAGTAAATATACCTATCAGAAATTGAAATAGAAGTTTTAAGTATCTGGAATAAGGACGTATGTCGTCCATAAAACCAAGGAGAAAGACCAAAAAACCAAAAATTAATATTTTCCACTCATTACTAAAAAGAAGGTAAGTTGAAGTTCCCAGAAAAATCGCAATTCCCCCGCCATAAGGTGTTGGTTTTGAATGATCTTTAATTCCTTTCGGTTTGTCTATGAAACCTATTTTGCCGGATATTTTTGAGAATATAAAAGACAAAAGGAAACTAAGAGTAAAGGCTATAACAAAAGAAAGCAATTTCAAGACTCCCGAACTGATTTCAAAGTAAAGAATTTATTTATTATTTTTGTTAAACTCATAATTTTACTATCTAAATTTATGAGTTTACGGAAATTAGTCAAGTCGAATATTTTACTGAATGAACTTAGTTAATGATAGTCGGGGGATTAACCCCCGTTTTACTAATTTCCGAGACGTTTTTCTGTTTATGGTATTTTGAAAAAAAATCATGAAATTCCTGGAAAAAAATATATTGACAAATTTAAAAAAATCTGTATAATAATTATAATAAAAAAAAAGGAGGTTTTTTATGAAGAAAATATTAATATTTTTCGTAATAGTTATTCTTGGCAGCACGAATGCTCTAAAAGCATCCGGGAATTTAGCAGATGGAGGAAAATCTAAACTGGATTTATTCCGGACTTCAAAAGAATTAGCCACCGATGATCCTGTAGAAATCGCTCCTGATAACGACCCAAAATCGACATGGTACGAGGATAAAATAATCTATGACGGCTCGGTTAACGTTAACGCCTGGGCAGTTGCTCAAGGCATCGATGACGATGCGATCGACGTAGATTATTTTGCCGGAGATACTCTGAGGGCGGTTGTCGCGTGCTCGGATTCAATGGTTAGAATTTTCAGGTCCGACGACAACGGACAAACCTGGGTATACGCTAACGGGTTCCAATTTTTATATGATAATGCTACCGAACCTCATATCGTTCACGGACCCGACAGCACCTATCATGTTCTTGTCAGGTATCTAAAAGACCAGGACCAGCTTTACGCACGCACATATAGAACAGCTGATGAGTCAGTAATATCGGGAAGCGATCAATATATATCGGGAACCGATTCAGTAAAAAATTACACGGTCTGCACAAACAGACAGGGTTTTCATGATTATTCCGTTTTTGTGGCTTACCACAACGGACTCGGAGGAGCCGGAGCGGACCAAATAAAGTTTACCAGAACCACGGATCAGGGACAAAACTGGACGGCTCCGGATGGACTTCAATACGCAGGCTCAGGCTTCCCCGATTTAGTCTATGGAGGAGACAGCACATTACACGAAACTTACCTCGCGATTCTTTCCGACACTACCTATAGAATAAATACACGAAGAAGTTATGATTTAGGAAACAGCTGGGAGGGCTCAATACACTTAGAATCAGACACGTTCCCGAAGATGGGTCCGCAGATAGCGGCAGGCTATAATGAGGGGGGAGATGTATGGGTAATATGGTCAAAACAGAATCTTTTAAACGCTAACGACGACTGGGGTCTCCGATGGTCATGGAGCACCGACTCGGGCGCAACCTGGCCGAATCCTGCATGGATAAACAGTAATATCGATTCCAACGAAGTTCTTCCCAGCATCGCGGTCCACGACGCCTTCGGTTCAACGTCCAATACTCCTTATGTCACCTTTATCAAATCTTTCTACGATTATACCGGAGAAATTTCGGTCAGGTCTTTTGAATGGCAGAATGCCGATAGTTCATGGTCTGCCGATTCCTGCTATGCGGACAGCGGAGCTGTGGTAACAAGACCCATTCAGACTTTTATCGCAAGTGGGATACCCGCGATAGCCTATGTCGGAGCCAATGCGGATAAAGTCTATTTTGATTCCTGGTCGAACTCCTCGGGTATAGAAGAAGACAACGATATTACCGCTTCAGACGGGCAAATAAAATGCAGTCTCGATCAAAATATTATTATGGGAACTGCCGTGTTAAAATATACGTTGCCGATTGAAACGACTGTTAACGTTTCTCTCGTAAATATCCTGGGTCAGAAAATTGAAATACTTGATAACGGTGAAAAAGCCGGCGGAGAACATACAGTAAGCGTATCCGCCGAAAACTTGTCGCAGGGAATTTACTATATAGTTATAGAAACAAAAAACGGTGAAAAAGGTATAACGAAAGCAACCGTTCTTAAATAATAAGGAATTGAGAAACAAATAAAAAGGGGGAGTTTCCTCTCCCCCTTTTTATTTGTAAAATCAAAGTGATACTGAGAAAAATAATAACCAAAATAGAAAAAGAGAAATTTTCTTTACTTTCAGGGTTTTTAACACTTTTTTCGATAATTTTGACCCGCAATATACTTGAAAGTTCCTTTGAAGGAAAACAGATTCTGGGTTTCTCGGTAATTTCGTCACATTCCTTTTTCATGACATTCGTGCACTTTCCGCTTTTTTATATATCCCTTTTCGCTTGGATTATTTTAGTGTTTAAGCTGTTAACAAAAGAAGATACAATAAAAATAGCAAAAACTATTACAGTGGGAATGGCGGTCATTATTATTGCTCCGCTCCTCGATATTATAGTTTCAAAAGGCAGCGGTTATAAATTAACGTATTTAAAAGGACCCGAAACAATTACAGAAATACATAAATTTTTCTATTTTACGAAAGATCTGCTGCAGGCAAGCTGGGGACAGAGATTGGAGATTTCTTTAGTCCTTACGGGAAGTTTTTCCTACATTCTGATAAAAACAAAAAATTATTTTAAGTCTATAATCGCGCCAATTATCGTTTACCTGATCATTTTCCTCCACAGTGTATTACCAAATACTGTAGCAAAAATACCTTCATATTCAGGCTTTAAAAGTCTCACTTCCGCGACAATTTTAGCCGGCGGAATATTGCCCGTCGACAGCCAGAATTATTCTGTAATTTTTCTCATATCTACCATATTCGCCGGAGCTTTAGTTATATCAATCGAAAAAAGAGATAAAATAAAAAAAGTATTTAATCTAAAACATTCCTGTATCGCGATTATTTCGGTCCTTCTGGGAATTATATACGGCTTACTTCTTATATTCAAATATTATCACTTCATTCTAATAAATCCTATAATTTACCTTTCGGTACTTTTAAGTTTTTTAATTGTAATATTTACTATTACTACTACAGAAAAAGAAATTAATTCACCTGAATTCCACTTACTTGCCATAGGAATAATATTCTCCGGTATTTCTCTCGGATATGTATTTTTAACTCTAATTATAATTACATACATTTTAAAACGTTTTATTAAACCAAACTGGATTTATCTTTTCACAATATACATTGCGGGTTTTTCGTTAATTTTCCAGGAGAGTACCTTTAAAACAATAATTCCCTTAAAAAACAAAAATATAGAATCAAAAGGAAAAGAACTCGCGGGCTGGACATTCTTTTTAAACGGCAATTATGAAAAAGCTTTATTCACCTACTTGAGAGCCAACTCTATTTCCCATAACAACGAAACTCAAAAGAGAATTGGACAATGTTATCTTAGCATGGGACATCTCGAGAAAGGTATAGGTGAACTTGAAAAAATCGAAAAACCTGACTACGAAACGATTCTTTCTCTGGGCCAGGCATATACACAAAACGGCAAAATAAAAAAAGTTATAAGTACTTATAAAAAAGCTATTAAAGAAGGATTATCTCAGGAAGAATTTTATGTGAAAATAGCTCAAATCGCTTCAAGAAGCGGTATGGAAGATGAAATGAATAACGCGATCAATAGAGCCGAACTTTACGGAACCCCGAAATATAAACTTTACCAGATTAAAGCGGATTTTTATTTCAGAAAAGGTAAATTAGTCGAAGCCATGTCTATGTACGATAAGTCGTTAGCTTACAACCCAAGATCAGCCGCATCGCTTACAGGTAAAGGAATGACATATTACAGACAGGGAAAAATAAACGAGGCAGAAAGACAATTGTTAAAAGCGCTGGAAATCGAACCGACCGGCGACGCCATTTATAACAACCTGGGAATCTTATATATGGCGCAGAATGAATATAAAAAAGCCGAAAAAATATTTCATAAGTCTTTGAAAATTAATCCAAATCAGGAAGAGGCCTATTTCAACCTCGGTCTGATTTATGAGGCAAAAGGAAATAAACTCAAAGCGTTACAGATGTACCAGAAGGCGTTGACCGTTAACCCTGACTATTTACCCGCAATAGTAAAAACAAAGGTATTAAAAAAATGATTGTTTCTTTAATAATATTTATCGTCGTTACCTGCGGGGGATTTTTATTCATAAAAACCAGGGAACCGGGACTGATAAAAAACTGGCTGAAATCATCCCGCCCTTTCATTGCTCTTCATTATATTTTTCCTACCGTATTAGGCATTGTGCTCGGAAGTTATATATTCAAGGAACCTATCAATCTCTTAAATTCGGCTCTTCTTTTATTTTCTATCCTGTTTTCCTTTCAGACTTCAGTAATAACGAATGACATTAACGATGTCAAAACCGACCATTTATCAAATAAAAATAGCCTTTTGAGTTCAGACTCTTTCCCGATAAGTTATTACACATATTTAAGCATTTTTTTCTTTATAATTTCATTACTTTCCGCGTTAATCATCAATTACAGATTGTTTCTTATAGTAACATTAGGACATATACTTCATTTTTCTTACTCGACAAAACCTCTCAGATTAAAACGTTTCTATCCTGTATCCGTTTTTATTCTATCATTAGCTGCTCTGCTCACCGCTATTTCCGGCTACGCCCTTTTCAACCCGTACAAACCTATTATCTCATTCCCGTTGAAACCGGCTTTATTGATTTTCGTTCCTCTATTTCTATCTTTAAATTTCCGAGACCTTTCAGACTACAGGGGTGACGGGAAAACGAATATAACAACTTTATTCACAATATTTGGTCTTGAAAAAGGAAGACGAATAAACGCCTGCCTGGTACTTTTAAGTTACTTGCTTGTACCTTTAATTCTAAATTTCTATCAGCTCTTTATAACTACATTACCTCTTGGAATTGCAAGTTTTTATTTTAGTTTAAAAAAACCATTTAACGAAAAGATGATATTTTATATATATTTTATGTTAATTGCGGTTTTAGCGGTCTTATTACACACAAGAACCGAAATATTCCTCGGTTCAATCTTTTAATCAGATTTAGGCACTGAGGCACAAAGAAACAAATGAATATATTTGTCTTTTACTCCTCTACCGATTTTTTCACAGGCATTGTAAAATTTTCTACAAATTAGTTTATAAACAACCAATCGCTTTCCCCGAAGAACAAACTACCCAGGACAAAAAAACACCTCTGTGACTTTGCGGCAAATTCTCCTGCGAGTATGGATTCTCAAACTATATACCTTTTTTTCTTGCCCTCCGTGTCTCGTTGTGAAAATTTATTTGCAAGTCTTGTGATAATCTCGTGTTAATCTTGTGGTTCCTATCGGGAGATGGGAGGAGTTTTAAAGATAAATATATTTTTTTTCTATGCCTTCTTTGGGTGTGTAAAGATGGGTGAAACGGATAAAAAAATCTTGTGTTAATCAGTGGAATCTGTGGTTTAAACTGGGTTTGTGTGACTGGCTTTTGCGTCTTTGCGGTAAGAATCTCGTGCTAATCTGCCTGCCGTGCAGAGAGGAACAAACGTTCAGGGTGTAATCTCGTGATTTCTTTGGGGTTGTACTTTTATATCATGAATTTTCAGTGAAACTTTGCCATTCCAGTCGTCTATAAACGGCGAATAAGCTATGTTAAACTTTTTAGAATTTCTTAATAAATCAATTTTATAACCGAGAGAAAAACCAATACACGGAATATATTTATCTTTATTTTTTACGGTAAATTTTAAATGATTTTTTCCAACGATATTGGGAACATCCGCCAATTCGATATCAAAAGCCGAAAAAACCGGTTTTGGATTACCCACCCCGAAAGGAGCTAAAATTTCGATAGCCTTTACTAATTTTTCGTTGATCGATTCGAGCGTCAGGGGAAAATCTATCAAAAGTTCCTTCTGCGGAATATTATTACCCAAATTTTTTATAACTTGCTCTTCAAAAGCTTTCTCGAAAGAACGGATATTTTCTTTCTTTATAGATATTCCGCAGGCTTGATCGTGACCACCGTATTCTTCAAGTAAAACTGATAATTCTTTTAAAGAAGCGGTAATATTAAAACCCGGAATACTTCTTCCAGAACCCCTGCAAATACCATCTTTTTCAACTATAAGAATGGTCGGTCTATTAAGTTCTTCGACAATTTTCGAGGCCACTATACCTATCACACCTTCATGCCATTCGTCGCTCGAAAGAACTATTCCTGCATTCTCTTCTATATTACGCGAATTTAAAAAACCAAAAGCCTCTTTGTAGATTTTTTCTTGAAGTTTTTTTCTCTCAATATTACAATTTTCCAACTTCGCAGCGATTGTACCGGCCTCGGTATTATTATACGTACATAATAAATCGACAGCTTCTTTAGACTCTCCCAATCTCCCAAGAGCATTAATTCTCGGGGCAATAAGAAAAGCTATATGCCAGGCCTGTACCTGCCCTTTCTTAAAACCAGAATTTTTTAATAATGAAACTATACCCGGCCTGCGGTTTTCATTGATTATTTTAAGACCAAGGAAGGTTAATATCCGATTTTCTCCGGTAAGAGGCATAATATCGGCGACTGTTCCGAGCGCCACAAGGTCAAGATTCCAGAGAAGAAAATTGAGAGAAAGATCTGACATTTTTTCTATCCCCTGACAGAGTTTAAAAACAACTCCAACACCGGCAAGATCTTTATAAGGATAAGAATCCGATAAATAAGGATCTATTTTTATTTCAGCGGGATTGTGTTTTTCAGGTAAATGATGATCTGTAACTATAACCTCCAACCCCAATTCTTCAGCATATCGAATTTCCTCTTCACCATTTATACCGCAATCAACGGTAATTATGAGATTCGTACCCCTATCCTTCAATTCTTTAATACCTGATTTATTTAAACCATATCCGTCTTCCAATCGGTGCGGAATATAAAAATCAACACCGGCATTGAGTTTCTTTAAAACAGTAAGCAATAAAGAGGTGGAAACCACCCCATCGACATCGTAGTCACCAAAAATAGAAATCTTTTGATTAGATTCAATTGCATCTAAAATTCTTTTGCTCCCTTCCATTACACCATCCAGAGAAAAAGGATCGTGCAAACCCTCGATAGAAGGATTTAAAAAGGAATCAACATCCGAAACACCCCTAACATTAAGCAATGTTTCAAGTATAGCTTCAGTCGCTACTGTATCTATCAACTTTTTAGACTTCAATCTCCACTTCATATTTTAATACCTATGTATTTATACAGCAATATCTTAAATATTAAAATATCAAGCAATTTATTTTAACTCCCCTATCATATCGCAACCCACAACATCCGAAATTAAACATGGGTAGAAGCTGCCTATCTTGATCTCTTTATCCCCTGGTAGAATCCAGATAACCGGATCGATATCCGGGGCGGAATTTTTAGTTCTTCCGTAGTACTCGCCTTCTTCTATTCCATCGATAATCACTTCGAACGATTTGTCTATAAACTGCGTGTTTTTTCTTGCTATTTTTTTTTCGATTAATGATGTCAATATGTCAAGACGGCGCATAATCTCTTTACCGGCAAGAGTCTTCATTGAAAAGGAGCGAGTTCCTTCTTCATGCGAATACGCAAAAACACCGGTATACTCGATTTCTTTATCGCGTATAAAAGAACAGAGTTCATCGAAGTCCTTTTTTGTTTCCGTCGGAAAACCCACAATAAAAGTACTTCTTAAAGTAAAATCATCCATAGAGGTAATCAGCTCTAATAGTTTTTCTATTTCCTTTCTACCGTAACCACGATTCATATCTGAAAGAACCGAATCGGATACATGCTGTAATGGAATATCGAGATAATTGATAACGTTAGGAAAGCTCTGCATTGTTTTAAGGAGTTCCTCGGAAACATAAAGCGGATGAAAATAAAGAAACCTTATCCAACCGGGAAAAATAGGAGCTACTTCCTCAATAAGATTAACCAGGCTATTTCTGCCTGGTAAATCTTTACCCCATGAAGTTGTATTTTGACCGATCAAAATAATTTCTTTAACACTTCCCGGTAAATTAAAAATTTCTTCTTTTATCGCGGAGAGTTCTTTAGAATGGGAAACACCTTTTAGCTGCGGAATCACGCAAAAGGCACATTTAAAATCACACCCTTCCTGGATTTTAATATATCTGTAATGTTCCGGAGTAACACGCGGTATTTTATACAAATTTTTTCCTAAAAAACCGAGATTTGACCTGACCTCGGACTTACCATTAGAAATTAATTCGGAAATTTTTTCTATTGATCCCGTACCAACCAATAAATCGACCTCATTCATGGTTTTGAGCAATTCCTCTCCATATCTTTGCGCCAGACAACCGACAACAACAAAAATTGCTTCTTTATTTTTATTTCTAAGTGATAATATTAAATCGATCGATTCAGAAACCGCATCACTTATGAAAGCACAACCGTTAACAATTATTATATCTGCTTTTTCCGGAAACTTTATAAATTCAAAACCCGACGACTCCAATATATTCGAAATCGCTTCACTATCAGCTTCATTTCTGGGACAGCCAAGTGTTTCTAAATAAAAAGTTTTTCCTTTAGGGATCACCTATTCCTATCTAAAAAACATCCAAAGGATTTTTAGCTTTTCCAAGAATATCTAAAGCCGCCTCAACATGCTCGTCATCCGAAATCGACGCTTCATATCTGCCTTTAGTTCCCTTTTTATTATAAGCGAGTCTGATTTTAAGACCTCTTTTTATTTCGTCTAATGCGCCATTCCAATCTTTTTCTGAAAACGCATCAGCTTTTTCAGAAGTGCTCTTTACGTAATCTTTAACTCTATTTATAAATTCTTCTCTCATTTCTGGAGTCAAAGGTTCATCATCAGGATAATTTTCAAAAGATTCTATTATTTCCATTATGTTAGTAGAATCTTTTTTTAAAGATTTCTTAATTTTATCTTTGAAAGCATTTATCATATCGGTGGTTACAGTTTCAACGTCCGGATGTCCGGATAGATAATCCACAATAAAATCAAAACCATAGGTGTATATTTTTTCGTAAAAAGGTGAAATTTTAACCTTAATTATAGAATCCGGTACTATACCCCCACCCCCCTTAACTTCTCTATGTAAAGAACCTCTGGTATGATAAACTTGGCTGGTATCTTTTATCAACTCTCTATCAATGCATCTACCAGAAGGAGTATGGTACCTCGCTATTGTTAATTTAATGGCTTTTCCACCAGATAATGGATAAACTCTTTGAACAGAACCTTTGCCAAAAGTTCTGGCACCAATTAAATATCCGCGATCCCAATCCTGAATCGCTCCTGCTACAATTTCGGCACCGCTGGCAGAAAACGGACTGACCAAAACAACAAGTGGATACTTAGAATAAGAACCATTAACAGAACGATATGAATCCCGTGAAACCATAGTTTTACCTTCGGTATAAACAATTTCTTTTCCTTTTTCGATAAAAAATGATGCCACTTCAGCGGCACCATCGAGAATACCGCCGGGATTATTCCTCAAATCCAGAATAAATTTTCCAGCTCCCGCATCTATAAGTGAATCCAATACTCCTTTGACTTCTTCTGGAGTACTTTTGCTAAAAGAATTAATTACTATATAACCAACATCTCTTTTCACTAAACCAGCATAAGGAACGGACTTAAGCTTAATTATGGCTCTTGTTATTGTAAAATCAATTTCTTCCTCTAAGCTTTTTCTTGAAATAGTAAGAGTTACATCTGTCCCCGGTTTTCCTCTCATCATTGAAACCGCTTTATCCAACTTCATATCTTTAGTGGAAATTCCGTCAATTTTAACAATTTTATCACCCTGCAACAACCCCGCTTCATAAGCCGGAGTACCCTCTAACGGTGAAATGATCGTTATATATTCTCCCCTCTTAGATATTTGTATGCCCAGACCTCCAAATTCACCCTCCGTATGAACTCTCAGATCTTCATAATCTCGCTCTTTTAAATACGCCGTGTGAGCATCAAGACTATCTGTTATAGCCTCGATAGCCCGATCGAGCAATTTATTCATATCCACTTCATTTACATAATTATTATCTATAAGTCTTAAAGTGTTCTCGATAGGTCGCAAAGCGGTAAAAACATCCAAGGAAGAATACACAAAAGCGCCAAAAGCGACTAAAACAAGAAAAAACAAAAAGCCATATTTCTTTTTTGAAACCATTAAAATCCTCCTCTATTTAGAAAGACTAAAACTTTATTTTTTATCATTTCGTGAATTTCGTTTATAGTCTCCTTTGAATTTATTATAAAAAACCTATTCTTATATATTTTAGCCAAATCGAGGTAAGCTTTCCTGACTCTACGATGGAATTCCAAGTTTTCTCTTTCAATCCTATCGAAATTTGTAATTCTATTTCTCCCGATTTCAGGATCAACATCGAGTAAAAAGGTAACATCCGGTTCTCTAATATTGAATAATTTTAATTTTTTAAGTATTTTGACTTCCTCTTTTAATCCCCTTCCCGCCGTTTGATACGCAATTGTTGAATCAAAATATCGATCCGAAATAACGATCTTATTTTTTTCAAGATTAGGATTTACAACTTTTGCCAAATTTTCCGCTCTATCAGCAAGATACAGAAAAAGTTCTGTATATCTATCAATATCTTCATTGCTTTCGAGTAGAATATTCCTTATCTTTTCCCCAACCACAGTACCTCCCGGTTCTCTTGTCAATACAACATCTTTTCCTTCTGACAAAAGATATTCGTATAACAACTTGCATTGAACCGTTTTACCTGAACCTTCGACTCCCTCGAAGGTTATAAAAAAACCAGTTTTTTTTTTATTTTTTTTATATGATGCTATTTTGTACCTTTCCTATTTCTTATTTTTTTTGTTTTTGCCATACTTTTTAATAAATTCTTCGGTTTTCTCCTTTGCTATAGAATCCGGATACTGGACAGGAGGAGATTTCATTAAATAAGAAGAAGGTTCTATTAAAGCCCCTGAGATATTATTATCAAGAGCTAACTTCATAAGTCTGATAGCATCGATTATTACACCTGCCGAATTGGGCGAATCCCAAACTTCAAGCTTCAACTCTATATTTAAAGGAACATCGCCGAACGTCTGACCTTCCATCCTCATATAAGCCCATTTCCTATCCGACAACCATTCAATGTAATCAGAAGGACCTATATGAATATTTTCTTTTCCAATATCGAAGGGCAAAATGGAAGTTACTGCCTGCGTCTTGGATTTTCCTTTCGAAGCCAGACGCTCCCTCTCTAACATATTAAGAAAATCTGTATTCCCTCCAACATTCAATTGAAAAGTACGTTTCAAACGAACTCCACGATCATTAAAAAGTTGAGCGAGAACCCTATGAGTAATAGTCGCTCCCACCTGAGATTTAATATCATCTCCAATTATAGGAAGCCCTTCATCTTTAAATCTATCCGACCAATATTTTGAAGAAGCTATAAAAACAGGTATAGCGTTTATAAAACCAACCTTAGCCTGAAGCGCCTGCTCTACATACCATTTTGTAGCTTCCTCACTGCCAACAGGCAAATAGCTGATTATAATATCGGCTTTGGTTTCTTTTAAAACCTTTACAATATCAACTGTTGAACCTGGAGCTTTTTTTATAACATCGGCTAGATATTTACCGATACCATCATGAGTCATACCTCTCTGTACTGTAACTCCAAGTTCAGGAACATCGGTAAATTTATAGGTATTATTGGGATCGGCAAAAATCGCTTTCGAAAGATCCTTCCCAACTTTAGTTCCGTTAATATCGAAGGCGGCTACAAATTCAATATCTCTAATATGATATCCGCCCAGATCAACATGCATTAATCCGGGTATCGACTTTTTAGGATTCGCATTACGATAATAATGCACTCCCTGAACCAGTGAAGACGCACAATTTCCCACACCAACTATTGCTACTCTGACCTTATTATCCATTAATTACCTCCGTTTTCCAGCCTTTTGTATGCAATTAATATCCTTTGAATAGCGGTTATATTGCTTCCTATTGCCAGAACACTCATAATATAAATCATTTGCTGCGGCAAAACTATCAAACCACCACTTACAATGATAACACGTTCCACCCGAGAAAAGAATCCTTCCTTAATATCCACCCCAAGGGATTCCGCTCTTGCCCGCGTATAACTTGTCAAAAAAGCTCCTAAAACAGCTGCGAAACACACAGCCGTCATCAAAAAATCTTTTCCCGCAAAAGCTATTGAAAAAAATATAAAAAACTCTCCATATCTGTCAAGTGTCGAATCGAAAAAAGCTCCGAATTTAGAAGTCTTTTTACTTGATCTCGCAATCTGTCCATCCACAGCATCCAATATTGACCCGATGAGTAAAATTATACCTCCGAGTCTAAATCTACCACTCAATATTATTAAAGCGGCACCAAGTACAATTACAAAACCTCCGAAAGTTATAATATTAGGCGACATAAAGGACAGGCTTTTAACAAGTGGTTGAAGTATTATCCTCGATTTATTCTTCAGTTTACTCCAACGCAATTTTTACCTCCAATCAAAACCACAAATTCTCCTTTTAATTTAAGTCGGTCATTAAGAATTCGGCTTGCGGTACCTCTTATTACTTCTTCATAAATTTTAGTCATTTCTCTCGTTAAAACTATCTCTCTGTCCGGTAGAATCTTTTCCAGTTCTACCAGTAATCTTTCAACTCTTCTTGGTGATTCGAAAATTATAATTGTCTTATTTTCTTCTCTAATGGACTCCAAAATTTTATTTCTCTTTCCCTTTTTTTTGGGAAGATAACCGAGAAATATAAACTTATCGGGAGGAAATCCAGATAAAATCAATGCGTTTATCACGGCGGATGGCCCGGGCAAACCTGTAAAATCTTCTTTGCCTTTTATGAGATTTTTGACGAGATAATAACCGGGGTCAGAAACTAAAGGTGAACCGGCTGATGAAACGAAAACAAAATTTTTTCCCTCTTTTAATTTATCCAATATCCAATCCGTCATTTTCACTTTGTTGAAATCGGTATAAGATTTTAAAGGCTTTTTTATGCCATAACGATTGGTTAAAATCTTAGTTTTTCTCACGTTTTCACATATAATATAATCCGCTTCGTTCATTATTCGTATAACTCTGTATGTAATATCTTCAAGATTTCCAATGGGGGTAGCCGCAAAATATACCAAAGTTATTCTATATCTAACCTGGATAATTTTGACTGCTCAAAAAAACCTGACCTTTTTAAAGCAAATCGGTAATCTTTGAGTGCGCTGTGAATAATTTCATCCGTTTTCCTTCCAAGAACAACAAAAATCGCATCCGAAAATTGATCGACCCAGTCGGCAACAGCTTCCGTTATTTCCCTATCAGTCGCAATAAAAGGGGTACAAATAATTTTAAGATCTTCTTCGATTTTAAAACTCTTTAAAATACTCAAGTTCTGACAGGCATTTTCATATGAAGGTATCAACGTTTTTCTAACCAGTGATACGCCAACCACAGAAATAAAAGATGTTATTAAAGAATTAAAAAATTTCAAATATAGCTCTATTAAAGCTGGATTCGCCTGACCGCTCATTTCTTTTCCCTTGTAAGCGCTTATAAGCATGTCTTCACTTTCTAACAAAGACCTCAAAGTTTCCTTGTTTATTTTTCTTTTATTTCTCTTCAGAGGATATATGATCTGAGGATTTCCCTCTTTGAATTTCACGAAAGAATATTTATCCGACTTATTTAATGAAAGAAAACCGTTAAATTTAAGAGTTTCCAGCTTATTAAAAAGCGCGTTCAAATTTATCTCTCTAATTTTTTTGTCTAAAAATAAAGGTTTTTCCTTAAATAGTGCCATTATTATATTAAGCAGATCTTCATCGATCATATAAATATTAACAATTCCCTGATGTGCTTTTTTAGCTTTATCCAAAACTTGCGCCAGAGGATGTTCTTCTAATCTATTTTCACGGTAAACACCAGCACTTATTGTCTCGCCATTTTTAAAAAAGAGATATTCATTGCTTTCCGGATATCTTATTTCTATGTATCCCATGAGATGCCCTTCTCTGGTTTTCTTAGCCTGATTCAAAATATTATCAAAATTCACATACTGAACAGGCGCATTATTCAAAACTACATTACCTTTGGGGAAAACCATCCTTCTCTCTTCTCATTTAATATCAATTATATATTGAGACAATGAAATGTCAAGAGAAACCAAAAACCGCAAATACCCCACCTCTAAAAAGGAACCACGAGATCACACAGATTTTCACAGGATTTTCTTGTTTTTATATTTGATGATTTGTCGTAGAAATTTTGGGCAAGCAAAAATACAGTCTTGACAAGTAAAAGAAAAACAGTTAAATATCACTAAAAGAAAAGGAGACGTCCAAAAAATGTATATAAACGATGATATATTCAGGAAATATGATATAAGAGGAATAGCGAATGAAGACCTTACAGACGAGTTCGCATATTGTCTCGGCAGAGCATTCGGAACATATGTAAAGAGAAAAAAACTTATAAATATTGCTGTCGGTCGAGACGTTAGAGAAAGCTCGCCGAGGCTTTTCGGAAATATTACAAAAGGAATTATTGATACAGGATGTGATGTAACTGATATTGGGGTCGTACCAACCCCCGTGTTATATTTCACTGTTTACCACTACAATCTCGACGGTGGCTTAATGATCACGGGAAGCCACAATCCTATAGAATATAACGGTTTCAAAATGATGAGAGGAAAAGAAACCGTATATGACGAACAGATACAGGAATTGAAAGAAATAATAAAAAAGGAAAATTATGAAGAAGGAAAAGGACAAATAACAAAAAAAGAAGTGGTAAAAGACTATATTGAATATATCTCTTCCCTTATTTCTCCCGAAAAATCGCTTAAAATTGTACTTGATCCCGGAAATGGTACGGCTGGTCCAATTGCAACCGAATTATTCAAAATTCTCGGAGCAGATTTCGAATGCATCAATTGCGAACCTGATGGGAATTTCCCCAATCATTTACCCGATCCGACTGTGGTTAAATACACAAAACAATTATCCGATAAAGTTAATGAAATAAAAGCCGATATAGGAATAGGATATGATGGTGATTCGGACCGCGCAGGAATAATTGACGAAAACGGAAGACTCATTTACGGAGATCAACTCCTTGGGGCTCTCGCCAAACCCATAATTTTAGCTAATCCCGGGACAGAGGTAATATTTGACGTAAAATGCAGTCAGGGACTCGTCGAATGGATCGAAGAATTAGGCGGAAAACCTTTAATGTGGAAAACGGGGCATTCATTACTAAAAGTAAAGATGCAAGAAACAAGAAGTTTGATAGCTGGAGAAATGAGCGGACATATCTTTATAGCTGACAACTACTACGGCTTCGACGATGCTCTTTTTGTATCCGCAAGATTTTACGAAATTGTTTCAAAGCTAAATAAACCGGTCTCAAAAATAATTAATGAAATGCCTTACTATGAAAGCACTCCGGAAATTAGAACCGAAGTTGGCGAAGACGCTAAATGGAAAATTGTTGAAGCTGCAAAAAAAGAGTTCGGGGAAAAATACGAAACAATTCAAATTGACGGCGTGCGTATTCTCTTTGAAGATGGTTGGGGATTAATAAGAGCTTCCAATACACAACCGATAGTAGTAACCCGCTTCGAAGCAAAGACAAAAGAAAGACTGGAAGAAATCAAAAAAATCGTAACCGACTTCATAAATGAAAAAAGAAGAAATTTTATCAGAGCTAACTCGAATTGCCTGTAAAATAGGAATCAAAATTATAGAAGACAAATTGTTAAAAAAGGGCGGTTACTGTCGTGTTTTTCAAAACAAGTACATTATAATGGATAAAAGAATTTCCGAAGAAGATAAATTAGAAATTCTCATAAAAGCCCTGCAAAGAAATAATCTCGAAAATATCTACCTGACGCCAAAAATAAGGGAGTTATGCACTGAAAAAGAATAAATTCGGTCTTGTCCTGGGTGGCGGATCCGGTCGAGGAGTCGCGCATTTAGGTGTAATAAAATGCCTCGAAGAGGAAAAAATAAAACCCGACATAATATTCGGAACATCTATAGGTGCTCTGGTAGGCGCTCTATACGCTCTCGGTTACAGTTTTACAGATTTGACCGAAAAATCTCAGGAAGTGATTCAATCTAAAGAATTTAAACAATTAGGCTTCGAATTTTTTAAAGAACACAAAAATACCTTTCCATTAAAAAAATTAAACTGCTATCTCAGAGAAAGACTCACTTACGCGAGAATGGCAGTAGCTCAATTTATAACAAAAAGAGAAACTCTTGAGAAAGTAATTGAAAAATTTTTTCCTGATATAAATATTGAAGATTTAAAAATTAAATTTGGTTGTACTACCCTGGATCTTGTCTCGGGGAAAGATATATACATAGACAAAGGACCACTACGAGATGCAATAATAAAGTCTATTTCTATTACCGGTGTTTTTCCCGCATGGGAAGAAGACAACAAAATAATGGTCGATGCGGGTCCCACTGCGAATGTTCCTGTTGACGGTTGCAGATATCTCGGAGCAAGTAAAATAGTAGCTGTAAACATCGGGTCTAAACTTTCCAAATATGAAGAAATAGGGACAGCCATAACTATGAATATGAGGGCGGATGAAATAGCAAAATTCAGATATAATATGCTTCAGGCTGAAAAAGCCGATGTTTCAATCCAGCCAAAGGTAGAAAAAATCCATTGGGCGGATTTTACAAAAATAAATTTCGGAATTAGAGTCGGTTACGAAGCCACTAAAGAAAAACTACCGGAAATAAGAAAACTTCTAAAACCATCTATATTTTCAATATTTAAGAACACTTTCTCTCGAAAGAAATAGCCGTCAAGACACTAAGAAAAAACATATTTTTCAATTTTTAATAAAGGCTCAGCAATAAATATATAAGAACAATAGGGTAGCCAGAATTTCTAAGTTCAGTGAGGTTTTTACCTCACTGAACTTAGAAAAAGACTTAATACAACGAAAAAACGGACTTGTCTTGTTGTTCCACGTAAAAAGGCACAAAGAAACAGGAATTTACGCTTAAGTTTGTAGAATTCTTTCTGTAAAGATTTAAAATCCTATAAAAAGATTGTTCTCCTCCACAAACAGTATCCAGCACTCTAATCAACAGATGAATATTGTAAGAATAATCATAAACAAGATCTCCTTCAAAAGACATTCCATCTATATCAATAGTAAAAGACTTTCCTAAACTACCTTTCAACTCAAATGGGGGATTAATCATTTTATCCGAATCATTAAATTTAAACATGATAAACCTCCTCTAAGAAATAAAATTTAGAAGAGCCGAATATAATCTGGATAACCACTTTAAAACCACCGTTCTACTAAATTATTAAAGAACTATTAAGGTAAGATACAAGAATTATTCCAGAAAATAAGTCACTGAATATAAGAGACTTAAAGAAAAAAGATTTTGCAAAATACGAAATAGTTTCGCAGAACGCAAGGACCAACCACAGAACCCCAACTTGAACCAAAGATTACACTGATTAACACAAGATTCTTTACTGTTTTTTCCTGAATCCCAATCTCTAAATCCAAAACCCTAATTACACCGCAAGGACGCACCCATGGAATAAAGGTCATTATTTCATAGGGCATGCAGAGAAAGCAAAGAAACTACAAATCACACGAATGTTCTTAACATTAAAACACAACGGCTCTGAAAACACATACGTATAACGCTTTTTTGAAGCCTCCCTACGCACCAAATTATTATCATACGATGACGTCAAGCAAGAGAAATAAAAATATTGTGCTTCTATGAAATATATTATCTCTTATACAATCCTGCGATTTCTCCTTTAGCCAGGATATGACCCTCCATTTTCTCAAGCAACTGGTATTTATCTATTGTCCCGCTCACATCCAGAACTTCGCGGAGAGCATAAACTTTAAAATGGTAATGATGAATACCGGAAGGCGGACAGGGTCCGCCATAACCAGTCCGGCCAAAATCCGTCATACCCAAATCGGCTATATCGCTTACCTCAGCATTTTCTTTTAAAACACTTTTATCTGAAGGAATATTAAAAACCACCCAATGTACAAAATCCCCGCTCGGCGCGTCAGGGTCATCGCATATCAGAGCGAACGATTTAGTACCTTCCGGAATTCCTTCCCAGATAATTTCCGGAGGAATATCCTCGCCATCGCAGGTAAACTTTTTCGGTATAAATTCCCCATCTTTAAAAGACGGAGAAGAAACCTTCAAATTATCCATTTTAACTCCTTTATTTTTTCATTTCGTCGAAAAAACTCCAAAAACGCCGCTAAGGTTTCTGGCTTTCTTTTAATTTATTCTCCATTCCTCTTAAATAACCTTTCTCTAACTCATAATAAAACCGTTTTCGTAACCAGTCAAAATCGTTCATCATTTCCACGGCTTCTTTATTACCAATATTTTCCATGCCATACCTTCTTCCGGCACGAGCTCCTTTAACACACCACATTCCAAACTCTCTGTCAGATCCTTTATTGCACCACACATTCAAAAGATATATTCTTGTCCGTTCCTTTATTGTTTGGGAATGTTCACTGGCAAGCTGAATACACTCTCTAAAACCTGCACGCCAGGAATAAAAAGGAGAAGCATTAAATCTATTTAAAGAAGTAACCTGATAAATCCGTTCGTGTGGTAAATCGATAAACAAATCCACGCCATATTCTTCTATTCCATCAAAAATCGACTTAGGAAACAATTTAATTCCTCCGTTACCATAAACTAAGTCATTCACGACATTTCTGCTTTGCCACATATAAAAACGATTATCAGAAATTTCTGACGGGACATCGTATATATCAAAACTATCGAGTATATATGAATCTCCGTCTACAACGAAAAAATAATCGGTCCCGGCTAACTCAGCGCATTTCTTATGGGCTCGTAGAATTCCCTTTACTTTATGAACTCTCTGCGCATGAGGAAAACGTTTTTTTAACCTTTCCCAGTGTTCTTCCGCAAGTGGTTCATCATAAGATAGAAAAATTACATCAAACTTAATATCTCTTTTACTCTTCATTTTAAGGTTTTACTGGCTAAATAATTTATTTCTTCAGCTGCATCTTTTTGTCCTCTCCCGGTTATAAATTTTTTTATTTCTTTCGATATATTCTTATTTTTTCTGTCATTATAAAGAATTTCTTTTATTTTTTTCAGCAGGATTTTTTTGCTTAACCTTCGCGGGTCGATTTTTGTTGTAAAACCATGACCAACCATCCTATTCACATGAAACTGATCTATATGGCCTATATCCGGTATAGATATGGACGGAACACCTAAATAAGCAATCTCCCAGGTTGTCATAAATGTACCCTTACAAATAACCAGATCACTGGCAACTATCAATCTATCCATTTCCCATTCAAAATCCTTAACGATTATCCTTTCATCGTTTCCACATCTTTTAGAATATTCTTCGCAAAGTTCACCGGCTAAAAGTATTAACTTTAAATTATCGCTCCGTAAATCTTTAAAAGCATCCAAACTAACTTCCAATAATTTACTCCTATCCTTATGTCTTCCCCCGGGCGTTACCAGAATAACCTTATCCCTCAAATTAATTCCTAATTCCTTTCTCGCTTTTTTTCTATCCTTTAATCCATACTTAAAATCTCGAATTATGGGTCCTACACAGGTAAGATGAACATTAAAATCAAATGGGATTGTATGAAATTCAGGAGTATCAACAAAAACAACATGCTTCGCTTTTTTCACTACCGGAATCATTGGATGTTTTTCGCTGAAATTTTCAAAAAACCAGTGTGTAATTAACACCGATGGTATTTTAAGAGCTTTAGTTATATGAAGGACGATAAAAACTTCATCCGCGACAACTAAATCTGGCTTAAATCTGCGTATTAGAGACCACATTCTAAAACCCGCTTTTAAAGTGAGTTCTTCATCTTGGTTTAATCCGAGATTAAAAGGGTTGAATCCGTTTTTAACAAAATAAGTATACCCTCTGTCATATGTAGCAACAAGTATTGAAAGATTTCTATTTATCTTTTTGAGTTCCTCAAGAATAAGCAAATCATACATAGCATGACTAAAACCGCGTCCACGGGAAAAATACAATATCTTAGCACTTTTGATTCTTGTACTACACATATAAATCAAGTTTCATTTAGAACCACTTAAAAGCTCAGCGGCATGTTTTCTTGCGGTTTCGATCGAGCTATCGCCTGAGATCATCCGGGCAATTTCTTCTACCCTATCATCTCCTCTAACTCCCTTAACTTCAGTAATTGTCCGCCCCTCTCTTTCCATCTTTTTAACCGTTAAGTGAAAATCGGCTTCAGCCGCAATAGAAGGAAGATGCGTAACACATAAAACCTGTCTTTGTTTACCTATTTCTTTCATTTTTTCGCCAACTTTTTTTGCGAGACTTCCGCCTATGCCCACATCTATTTCGTCAAAAACAAGTCCCTCAACCCTATCAACCTCGGAAAGGATAGACTTTAGTGCAAGCATAACACGAGAAAGTTCTCCTCCAGAAGCAATGCTTGAAAGCTTGCTCCAGCCTTCTCCCACATTCGGCTCAAACAAAAATTTAACTTCATCCAAACCCTGTCCATCTATTTCTTTTTTTTTCCTTATTTCTACATTGAAATGCGCGTTTTCGAAACCCAGACCTTTTATCTCTTCCTCAACCCTTCCCTCAAATTCTTTGGAAATATTCTTTCTCTTTTCGGAAACCTCTAAAGCCTTTTCCTCAAATTCGCTTTTAATCTTTTCTATTTTCCCTTGCACTTCTTTTTTTCTCGTTTTTAAAGATTCAATATCAAAAATTTTCGTTGAGAGGTCTTCCTTCATTTCCAAAAGCTCTTTATAGTTCTTATTGTATTTCCTTTTAAGTCTTTCAATTTTATCGATTATATTTTGAAGTTCAAGAAGCCTATCTTTATCATAATCGAGTTTATCTTTATACCTGTCCAGCTCTAAAGATGTATCCTGTAGAATAAAATTAGCCTCTTCGAGCCGCTCACCAATTTTAGCCAAAGATTTATCAAGGTTTCCGGCTTCCTTAATATTTGAAGTAATTTCAGAAAGTCTTAATTGAATCGAATCATCACCATCACCTATTAGGGAAGCCACATACCCGGTTAATTCTTTTATCTCTTCAAAATTATCGAGTTTTCTTTTTTCTTCCTTTAATTCCTGATACTCCTCTGTGCTAAATTCCAGACATTCGAGTTCTTTTCTTTGAAAATCGTACAAATCTTTCCGGTTTGCCATATCTTTTTCCTGGGACTCAATTCCGGAAAATTCTAATTCTAAATCGTTCATTAACTTGAATTTCTTTTCCAGAGTTTCCCTTTCGAACATTAACTTTCCATAATAATCGAGAAAATCTATGTGAGTATCTTCATTAATCAGCAACTGATGCTCATGCTGTCCGTGTATGTCAAAAAGGATATTTCCAATTTCCTTCAGAATATCTACGTTCGCGATAGAGCCATTTATATAAACCCTTCCCCCACCCTTCCTGTTAATTATTCTTCTTATAATTAATTCTTCTTCAGCGGGAATCTCATAATTTTTTAAAATTTCATTTATTTTTTGTGAACCAGAAAATATCCCCTCAACAACAGCTTTATCGGCTTCTTTTCTTATGGAAGTTATATCTCCTTTATCTCCAAGAAGAAGGGACAACGCGTTTATTATTATGGATTTACCGGTACCGGTCGAACCTGTGAGAACATTAAATCCCTGATTTAGAGTTACCTCGATCCGTTCAATGAGCGCATAATTACTAACTCTTATTTCTTTAATCATCTATTGCCCCAATTCAATTTTTTCCTGAGAATATCAAAATAATTCCAATCCTTGAACTTGACCACTTTCAAAGTTTCTGATTTTTTTTCGATTAAAACTTTATCTCCCGAATCGAGTAGAACCAGCTTTTGACCATCAAAAATCAGACGGCATTTTTCCTTAGCTTTGATAAGTAACCTGGAATGATTGTCTATAACAATAGGTCGAAAAGTAAATGTGTGGGGACTTATAGGAGTTATAACAATAGCTTCCGTCCCGGGTTTTACAATCGGTCCACCCGAAGAAAGAGAATAGGCGGTAGAACCTGTGGGTGTTGCGATAATTAAACCATCTCCTGAAAGGCGAGTCACAAAAACGTCATTTATGTATATATCTAGATCTATTACTCTTATATCTGTCGAAGAAAAGACAATATCATTTAAGGCAACATTTTTTTCGCCACTCCAATTAGCTTTCAGAAAAAACCTTTCCTGAATCGTATAGTTACCACTCTTTAGTTCAGAAAAAATTCTGTCTATTTCCTCTTTTCTGATATCCGTAAGAAAACCAAGTCCACCAAGGTTTACTCCTACAACGGGCAAATTGAATTTGTATACAATCGAGGCTGCGTGGAGAAAAGTACCGTCTCCCCCAACCGCAAACACAAAATCACATTCTTTGATTTCCTCTTTTTTTTCGTCGTAAAAGACAAGCGTAACACCATTATTATAAGCTGTCTTTTCCAGGTTTTCCAGGGCAACTTTTATATCTTTTTTACCCCGAGTATAAAAGATTCCTATTTTCATACTTTAGTAGCCTTTAATATTCTTTTCCTTCCATATTGGTCATTTACTATCGAATAAGATATAGACGACGGAATTTCAAGATACGGTATATTGGAATCATCGATTTCAATAAATACAAATCCCCTACTTTTTAGTCTGGCTACAGAACCTGCCAATATTTTATTTACAAGAGAAACACCTCCAAGTCCTCCGTCTATTGCTAATTCAGGTTCATTTTTCACAACTAAATCGAGTTTTTTCAAATTCTCTACCGATACATAAGGAGGATTAGAAATAATCATATCAAAAATCTCCGAACTATGAAAAGAATTTAACAAATCCGTGCGGATTATATTGATACGACTTCCAAGATTATGATAATCAATATTCTTTTTACATAAATTTATTGCCTCTTCCGAAATATCAGTTGCGATTATTTTTGCTTCTTTAATATTGCAAGCTATTGCTATTGATATTGCACCAGTTCCGCAGCCTATTTCCAAAATGTATGGAGTGTTAAAATTCTTCAATCTTTCAATGGCAACACTCGCCATAAATTCAGTCTCCGGTCTGGGTATAAATACTCCTTTTTCGGTAAGAATATCAAAACCAATAAAATTTGTTTTACCGACTATATACTGCCATGGCTCCCCTTTTATTCGTCTCTTTAAAAAGCCTTTAAATACCGAAAGTTCTTCTTCTTTAATTCCTTCCTCGTTTATAAGTATTTCGACCCTCGTTTTACCTGTTGTTTTCTCCAGGAACACAAAACTTTCAAACCTGGGATCCAGGCTGTACCCGCTTAATTCCTTAATTCCAAAATCAAGGACGTCTATCAGCTTTAACATCCGATTTTTCTCTTTGAACAGTTCTTAAATTGTCTATCAAATCATCTATTTTTCCATCCATAAACATATCCAGATTATACTTGGTGTAATTAATCCTGTGATCAGTTATTCTGTTCTGAGGGAAATTGTAAGTCCTTATTTTTTCACTTCTATCCCCGGTTCCAACCATTTGTTTCCTTTTAGACTTTATTTCTTTATCCGCTTTTTCCTGTTCATAGTCAAATAACTTTGCTCTCAAAAGACGCATGGCTTTATCCCTGTTCTGGTGTTGGGATCTTTCCTCCTGACAGGAAACTACAATTCCAGAGGGCATGTGTTCGATTCTGACAGCCGAGGCGGATTTGTTAACATGTTGACCTCCCGGGGCAGAAGATGAAAAAAAATCAATAACCAAATCGTCGGGATTTATCTGAACTTCCACCTCTTCGCGTTCAGGAAGAACTGCAATAGAAACAGCCGACGTGTGAATTCTACCGCCGGATTCGGTAACAGGAACTCTTTGCACCCTGTGAATACCGCTCTCAAACTTCATTTTACCATATGCGTTATTTCCAGAAATTAACACAATAACTTCTCTATAACCGTTCAATCCCGTTTTATTGAAGTCTACTATTTCAAACTTCCAACCTTTATTCTCGGCATACTTAGCATACATCCTCAAAAGATCGGCAGCAAACAAAGCCGCCTCTTCTCCACCAGTTCCCGCGCGAATTTCGAGCACAGCATTTTTGTTATCTTCTTCGTTTTCAGGAATTAAAGCATCTCTTATCTTATTAATGAGTTCTTTTTCTTTCTCTTTCAAATCGCGAAGCTCTTCTTCCGCGAGGATAATCATTTCTTCGTCTTCTGTCTCTGCCAGAATCTTCTCATCTTCCTTTATCTTAGCAGAAACTTCAGAATATTTCTTAAAAGGGAATATTACATTCTCCAGAGATTTCTTTTCCTGAGAAAGTTCTATAATTTTTTTTCTATCCTTAACGATCCCGGGATCCTGCAGAGATTCGACGACTTTTTCATACCTGTTTTCATATTCTTCAGCCCTTTTTAAAAACAATGAAAGCTTTTCGGACATTTAAAACAACCTTTCATATAATTCAGGAAGTATTTCCGAAGCGTCACCAAGAAAAGAATAATCAAGGTATTCACTGAGAATAGTTTTTTCCCGATTTACTTCAATTACTAAAGCCCCATTTTCTTTGGCAATTAAGGGTATTGAAGCTGCAGGCTGGACCACACCTGAAGTTCCTATAACAAAGCAAACTTCACTACTTTCTGCATATGCTCTTGCTTTAATCAACGCTTTATAAGGAAGAGGCTCTCCAAACCACACCACGTCGGGACGAATAAGTCCTCCGCACCTATCGCATATGGGAATTTTTTCCGAATTTATTTCACCGAAAATTTTTCCGCAATCATTGCATTTATTCCGGTAAATATTTCCATGCAGCTCTATAACTTTATTAGAACCGGCTTTTTGATGTAAATTATCGATATTTTGTGTAACAACGGCAAAATTCCTATAAACTATCTGCATTTTTGCTAAAGCTAAATGAACAGGGTTCGGCAATTTCTTTTTTACCATCTCTTTAACTTCAAGATGCCATTCCCAGACCTTTTGAGGATTTTCAATAAAGGCTTCAACGGTAAATGGGTTACTATTCTTCCAGAAACCATCGTTACCTCTAAAGGTGGGTATCCCCGACGGTTCCGAACTCCCAGCTCCGGTTAAAGCGAAAGCCGTTTTAGCATTTCTCAATTTTTTTAAAATTTTATCATCGATCTTCATAATGGTAAAATAATTATTATATCCTCATTGTCAATATTCTCTTGACAGAAACCACAGATTGCACAAGATTAACACAAGAACACCGTACCACACCACCCTTTCATTTTGTTCGTAATAAACTTAGATTAAACAAGGCAGAACGATTCAGTATACTTTACGGTTTAATTTACCAGACTTCAGGTGGAGGATTTTGTAATTCGTAATCCCCAGTAAGATACCTTTGAACAAAAATTAACTCATATCCCTTTTCATAATAATACCATATCTGATAAGGATTCTGATCCATGCTAAAGGACTCCTCGACGACATAATCGGGAGAACCTAAAATAATGTAAACTTTACCTCTATCTGTTCTCCATCCTTCAAAAAAAGAACCACGCGAAAAATTTTTATTCGCGAAATCCACTCTCTCAAAATACTCAATTAAAAACTCGTTCACTCCATCTTCCGGTGTTGGATCCTTACTTTCCCACAACTCGTTCCAGAGTTTTTCTCTTTCTTCAACCCTCGCGTTAAGCAATTCCTTCTCCTCTTTCGAAGTGGTAATGTAAATCATTTGCCTCACCCTTTCAAAATATCTTTTCGACTTAAAGAAAGGCTTCCAGACTCTGAAAGAAATAATATCTTTAACAACTTCCTTTTCCTTAATATTCCAAACCTGAGCCACAAAATCGTATAAATCTTCCTCGAATCTATCCGCAGGTATAATAACTTCAACAACCTGATTTTTCTTTTCGGGAAGAGTGGTATCTCTTTCAAAATAAATCTTTTTTTCGCTATCTCTAAAATAGAATTTAAGTTTAGTTCCGCCCTTTTCAAAACTAAAAATATTCAATCTAATCCTGACTGTATCCTCTTCGGTTATAACTTCTCTTGAAGGATTTGATATCCACCTGATAGATCCGATATCCGTTTGCCTCAATTTAGAAATCTTTAACTTATTATATCTGCTCCATACCCTGTTTGAATTTCTATCGGATAATCTTAAAACAACCTCGATATCGCCCTCCGGAACTTTAATTTTCAGCGAATCACTATGATAAGTATCATCCGAAAGCGTTTCATTATATTCCAAAACCGAAATTTTGTTCTTTTTGCTCCTCCCCCCTAATTGATAATTATCTTTCTTTAAAACAAGGGAAACAAGATGCTCCGCCACGAAAGAGGTATCCCTCTTCTGAAAAATTAAATCAGAGTAAGGTATTCCATAGTTAACAATAACATAGGGAATAGTGTTCGTGTCTCTGTCGACCTGGAAATTAACGTTAATATCGACAAGAAACAAATAAAACAAAAACATCTTAAAACATCCTCATCCGGAAAACTTTATATCCAACTTTTTTATTTTTCTGTAAAGTGTGGAAGGGTGAATCCCTAAAAGCTCTGCTGCTTTATTTTTATCTTTTTTCGAAATCTCTAAAGCTTTTTTTATGGCTTTTTTCTCTATTTCTTCCAGATTTAACTTATCGGTTTTACTCTTACCGCTAAACTCTTCCGGAATCGCAGAAGCCTCAATAACCTCCGAATCTTCCAAAACTATTAATCTTTCAAGTAAATTCTCCAACTCCCTTACATTGCCTGTCCACTTATAATTCATCAGTTTTTCATAAGCTTCATCGGTAAAAGTTTTCTCTTTAACATTTAACCTTTCCGAGATTTTTTTATTAAAATGCTGAACCAGAGAAAGTATGTCTTCTTTTCTTTCTCTAAGAGGAGGTATTCCTATAGGGATAACATTTAGACGATAGTATAAATCTTCCCTGAACTTTCCCTCTTCGATTAATTTTTCAATATTTTCGTTTGTAGCGCTTACTATTCTTACATCAACTTCGACTTCTTTCGTACTTCCAAGAGGAGTGAAACTCATTTCTTGAATTGCTCGAAGAATCTTCGGTTGCAATTCCATGGGGAGCGTACTTATCTCATCAAGGAACAAAGTACCTTTATCCGCAGCTACAAACAACCCCTTTTTGTCTCTATCTGCTCCGGTAAAAGCTCCCTTTTTGTAACCGAAAAGCTCCGATTCTAATAATTCAGAAGGAAAAGCGGAACAATTAATAGGAACGAATTTACCGGGTCTATTTGAATTATAATGAATTAAATTTGCAACTAATTCTTTGCCCGTACCGCTCTCACCAAAAATAAGAATGGGTGAAGTTGTCACGGCAACTTTATTTATTTTTTCTTTTATCTCTTTTATTTTCTCATTACTGCCAATAATTCTGAACTCTTCGAGTTTCTCTTCTCTGAGATTTTTTAGACTTTTCTTAATCCTGACTTTATCGAGAGCCTCGTTCAATCTTAAAATCAATTCTTCCATTCTGAATGGTTTTCTTATATAATCTAAAGCCCCACCTCTTATTGCCTCAATTGCCGAATCAATCGAAGAATAAGCGGTTATAAGTATAACCACTGATTCGGGATTGATTTTTTTACAGCGCCTGAGAACTTCAAGACCCGACATTTCCGGCATATTTATATCACTTAAAACCGCATCGTATTTACTCTCAGAAAACTGATTCAATGCCTCTATGGGATCAGAGAAAACATCTACCTTAAAACCCGCTTCCTCCAAACCGAGTTTAACAACTTCTAAAATACTAACTTCGTCATCAATTACCAAAATCTTTCCGTTCATACTATAATCCGTACCTCTGTACCCCCACCTACTGAACTATCAACCTCTATATCCCAATTATGCAGTTCTATTATTTTTTTCACTATGGGAAGACCAAAACCAAAACCTTCATTGAAATGCGTGTAAAAAGGCGAAAAAATTTTACTTAAATCTCCGCTTTTAATACCACATCCCCCGTCTTTCACGAAAAGTACCGTATTATCACAGTTTTTCTTTGCTCCGAAAACAAGATTACCCCCTTCAGGCATTGCTTTTAATGAATTAACCCCGAGATTAAAAAAAACACTTTTTAGTAGATTGTAATCACCCTTTACGGAAACATCACTTCCAATATTATTCGTTAACTTAATTTTTTTATTTAAATATTTGCTTTGTTTCAGCTCACTTGTAACATCTTCTATAAGCTCGTAAACACCTATTTCTTGATTTGTCAAATCAAAACTCTTAGTAAAGTTCAAAAAACTTTCAACCAGATAATCCAATCTGTCAGATTCTTTAATTATAACTTCTCTTAGCTTTTTATTTTTATCTTTTTCTCCGGTAGCAGAGAAGCAGATTAATTCGGCTGAAGCTCTAATTGAAGAAACCGGATTTCTGACTTCATGCGCAAGGTTGGCGGCAAAATTACCCAGTATTAAAAGCTTCTCCCTCATTTGCATTTTCTTTTCTATCTCTTTTTCCTCGCTTCTATCGTTAATCATCAAAATTGTCCCCTTTTCCTCGAACAAGCCACTACTTCTAACCATGAACACTTTATCCTCACTTTCAAACTCGATTTGTTTTTCTTTTCCCCTTAATATTCTATCAATAGGCTCTTTAAAAGCCGCTCTGGCAACTTCCGGAAGGTTTTTACCCTGTAAAAGTGAAACTCCAAGAAATTCGGAAGCCTTGGAATTACTCCATAGAATAAAACCTTTTTCATCAACTGCAATTATACCGTAATCGATCGCTTCCACAATATCAGAAATGTCGACCCTGATTCTGGTAAGCTGTTCCCTTAAAACCTGTACAACCAGAGAAGAAACCGCGGCTGTAAAAATAAAAACGAAAGAATAAACAATAAACTCGATTAAAACAAAATCCTCAGAGGGCATTTCCGGCAAACTTATAAGAAGAAACATTGAAGGTATTTTTTCGGTAAAAAATAGAGACAGCATCCCAAAAGTGAATATTGAGAAACCACTTACAATAAAAGAATCTACAGGCAATAACAAATAAGCACTCAAGACTATCAATGGAAGGTAGAAAGGCACAAAAGGACTCAAAGCGGAACCAGTAAAAACAATTAGAAAAGAAATATATGTCACATCTAAAAGAAAATTATATACCCTGACTTCCCTTAAGGCATAGTAAACAAGCAGTTCATCTATAACAAAAAAAGAAATAAGAATAAATAAAGGTAAGAGACTTCTCCCTTTTTCCCTGAAAACAAAAATCAAAGAAAACAAAAGAAGAAATAAAATTGCTCGATAAAGACAATATCTCTTATTACGGTTCACGAATTTTTTTCAACTTATATAAACTGTTGAGCCATTTTGAAAATCGGGAGATACATCGCCATAACCATTCCACCTATAACACCTCCTAAAAGAAGTATTACAAGAGGTTCAAGGGCATTCATAAGATTCTCTACAGCCTGATCGACCTCATCATCATAAAAGTCTGCTACCTTTGAAAGCATTTCGTCCAGACCCCCCGTTTGTTCTCCTATCGTAATCATTTGCACTACCATTGGAGGAAATAAAGCTTTTTCTTTGCTTAAAGGCTCCGCAATAGATTCTCCCTGGGCTATCGACGTACGAGATCTTAAAACCGCATTTTCAACCAGTTTATTACCTGTGGTTCCCGCAGTGATTTCAAGAGCATCAAGTATGTTAACACCCGAAGATAAAAGAGTAGAAAGAGTCCTCGCAAACCTGGCAATAGCCTGTTTTTTTATCAAAGTGCCGAATACTGGTACCTTTAATAAAATAGAATCTATTTGAAGATGTCCAACCTCGGTCTTGTAATAATACCTAATAGTAAGGATCAAAACTATTAATATAGCTACTATAATAAAGAAATATTTCCTTAAAAAATCACTGAGTGCGATAACTATCCTGGTGGGCAGAGGTAATTGACCTCCGAGATCAGTAAACATCTGGGAAAACACGGGAATTACAAAAGTCAATAAAACCGCAACAGCCATAACAGAAACAATAACAATAGCAGCGGGATACACCATAGCACCTTTTACCTTTCGCTTTATCTCGTCGGCTTTTTCAAGATAATCGGCAAGCCTGGCAAGAATTGTAGCGAGAGAACCTCCTTTTTCTCCGGCTTCTACCATATTTATATATAAATCGCCGAAAACATCCTTATGCTCTCTCAAGGCATCAGCTAAGGTCGAACCTCCTTCTACAGAAGAAATTAAATCCTTAAGAACCTTTTTAAACCTATCCGATTCCACCTGTGCCACCTGAATATCCAGACATTTTATCAAAGGTAAGCCCGCGTTGATCATAACCGAAAACTGCCTTGTAAAAACAGTAATAGCTCTGGTTGAAACCCTGCCCTTTAAAAAAGGAAGAGTTATTTCCTTGGGTTTGGAACGTATCGAAGTCGGGACAATTTTCCTTTCTCTTAATATTCTCTGAACTTCAGAAGGATTTTGTGCGGTAATTTCTCCGTTTTCTATCGCACCGCTCGGCGTTCTACCCTTCCATAGATAATCAGGCATCTTTCATCCCCCTTAATGTACCATTGTTTGTTTTTTAGCTATCATTTCTTCAAGTTCTCCCGGTTCACGGGAATAAGATATCGCGTCCTCCAGACTAATCTCATGATCCATAAAAAGCTTATAGAGCGACTGATTCATTGTAACCATACCATATTTTTGTCCTGCCTGAATATTCGAATACAACTGGTGTGTTTTGTTATCTCTGATTAAAGCTTTAACAGCCGGAGTTCCATAAAGAACTTCGACGGCAAGAGCCCTACCTCCGGTTCTCTTCGGAATTAAACTTTGAGTAATGATCCCTATAAGAACAAAAGCTATCTGCGCCCTTACTTGATTGTGCCTTTCGGGAGGAAAAGTGTCAACTATTCTCGAAACAGATTCAACTGCCGAATTAGTATGCAGAGTAGCAATAGTAAGGTGCCCGGTTTCAGCAACATTTAACGCAGCTTCCATAGTCTCCCTATCTCTCATTTCGCCTATCATAACCACATCGGGATCCTGCCTTAAAATATATTTCAACGCTACAGAAAAACCATCAGTATCTGAACCCACCTGACGCTGGTTCACAATAGCTCTCTCGTGTCTAAAAAGATATTCTATCGGATCCTCTATTGTAACAATATGGACTTTTCGCTCTCTATCTATTTTATCTATGACCGCGGCAAGAGTGGTAGATTTACCACAACCCGTAGGCCCTGTAACTAAAATAAGACCCTTTTGTTTATTTGCCATTTCGGCGACAACCGGAGGTAACCCCAATTGTCTAAAACTCTTAATCTTAAAGGGAATTGTCCTTACCGCACAGGCAACCTGACCTCTTTGATAAAAAACATTTGCCCTGAATCGCGAAAGGCCGGGGACCCCAAAACTTAAATCAAGTTCTTTTTTCATTTCAAATTTCTTTTTTTGTTCGTCGTTCAATATTGAATAAACCAATGTTTCCAGATCGTTGGGAGAAAGCGGTGCGTAATTAGATTTCTCCAGCTGTCCGTCTTTTCTATACATAGGAGGCGCAGCAGTTGTAAGATGAAGATCGGTAGCCCCTCTGCTCACCATTTCTTCCAACAAAGTTTTCATATCATAATCCATAAAACAACTCCTCTATATATATAAAATTTAAGATTCAACAGTCACTCTTAGAATTTCATCGATAGTCGTAAGACCTCTGCTCAATTTAATAAGTCCGTCTTCTCTAAGTGTCCTCATACCCTCTTCCTGAGCGGCTTTTCTCAAATCGTCAGTAGTAGCTCCTTTTAAAATCATTTGCCTTAAATTCATCGAAATTGGCATCACCTCGGTTACAGCGATTCTACCCTTATACCCACTTGAATTACATTCCGGACACCCATCTCCGGCCTCATAAATATCCCCGTTTTTGATGGCTTCTTCTGACAATCCCATTCTTTTCAAAACCTCAATTTTGTCACTACTGCTAAAGTCTATTTTTTTTCTACAGTTCTTACATACTTTTCTTAAGAGCCGCTGGGCCTGTATTAAATTCAAAGAACTCGCTATTAAAAAAGGTTCTATGCCTATATCCACCAAACGGTTTACGGCGCTGGGAGCGTCGTTTGTATGGAGAGTAGATAAAACAAGATGACCGGTTAGTGCTGCCCTTATAGCAATAGAGGCTGTATCGATTTCCCTGATTTCACCGACGAGTATTATATTTGGAGATTGTCGTAAGAAAGCACGTAGCGCATCGGGAAAATCAAATCCTATATCCGGGTTAACCTGGACCTGATTGATTCCTTTAAGATTATATTCTACCGGGTTCTCAACAGTCATAATATTGACTTCAGGCTTATTCAAAGCCGAAAGGGCGGAGTAAAGAGTAGTAGACTTACCACTTCCCGTGGGTCCCGTAACAAGGATTAACCCATAAGGTCTGGCAATAGCTTTCTGAAATTTCTCAAGAGCATCCGGCTCAAAACCGAGATCCCCCATATTTAACATGAGAGACGAAGGATCAAGTATTCTCATAACCACTTTTTCGCCAAATACAGCAGGAATTATACTAACACGAAGATCGATAGCTTTGCCCTCTACTCTGATTTTTATTCTACCATCCTGAGTAAGCCTTCTTTCCGAAGCATCCATCGATCCCGTCATTATTTTAATCCTTGTAGAAATTGCGTGTCTTAACCTGTATGGCGGTTCGGCTACCTGTTGTAAAACTCCGTCGATTCTAAACCTCACACGGAGTGTTTTTTCATAAGGTTCAATATGAATATCAGACGCTCCTTTCTTCACAGCAGAGGTAATTAGATAATTAACAAGTTTTATTACTGGTTTTTCCTGAGCTTCGGCCCTCCAGTCTTCTTCCTCCTCTCCCAATTCGGACTTTCTGACAAATATATTTTCCATACTGTCTTCAGCAAATATGAATTCTTTTTCTACTTCTTGTTCTTTTTTCTCTATTCTATCCACTTCTTTAGTAACCGGATAAAATTGATCGAGAAGCTTTTTCATCTTCCAAAAAGTCACAACCACAGTTTCAACTTTTAGACCGGTCTTAAATTCAACAGCATCAATTGCTTCTAAATCACCGGGATTAACAACCCCCAAAATCAATTTTTTCCCTTTTCTTCTTATCGGAAAAACCTGGTAACGTTGTGCCATATCCGGTGGAATCAAAGAAATCAGATTTTTATCAACATCCTCGGGTTTAATATCAATCGAAGAAACCCGGAATTGTAAAGAAAGTGTTTTTGCCAATTCGCTATCAGTTATAAACCCCTCTTCAATAAGAACCGCTCCCAATCTTTTAGCTACCTGCTTCTGTTTCCGTAAAGCTACACTTAATTGCTCGGGAGTTATCTTTCCCGCTTGAACTAAAATTTCTCCAAGTTTCTCCATTATTATCTCACCTGAGTTTCCCTGGCAACTTCATCAAGTGTCGTGACCCCGGCAAGAATTTTCTTTATGCCTTCATCACGTAAAGTACTCATCCCCTCTTTTTGAGCCTGATCTTCTATCTCGTCAGAAGTGGAACCTGCAATAATCATTTTTCTGATTGTGGAACTTACCGGAAGAACTTCGAACAAACCAATTCTACCTCTATATCCGGTTTTTCTGCAATTATCACAGCCAACACCGTGAAATATTTTCCCTCCGTTTAACCTGGCAGGATCAAAACCCAACTTTAATATATCTTCATCTGAAACTGCGAGAGGAGCTTTACACTTGGGACATATGGACCGAACCAATCTCTGTGAAATAATAAGTTCAAGTGTCGAAGCTAAAAGAAAAGGAGCAACTCCCATATTAAGAAGGCGGGTAATTGTTGCCGCCGCCGAGTTCGTATGCACTGTTGAAAGCACAAGATGACCTGTAAGCGAAGAACGGATGGCAATATCCGTCGTAGGTTTGTCCCTTATTTCTCCTACCATTATAACATCGGGATCCTGACGTAAAAAAGACTTTAACGCTTCCACAAAAGTAAGTCCGATTTCTTCCCTTACCTGTAATTGATTGACACCAAAAAGGGTATATTCCACTGGATCCTCTGCTGTAGAAACATTAATGTCTATATTATTCACTTCCTTTAATATCGAATAAAGAGTCGTGGTTTTTCCCGAACCTGTGGGACCGGTAAGCAATATAATTCCGTGTGGTTTTTTTATGGATTTAAAAGTATCGTTCAGCGCCTTTTCCTCAAAACCCAATTTTCTTAAATCAAACACAATACTTTCTTTATCCAGAACTCTTATACCCACTTTTTCTCCAAAAACCGTTGGCACCGTGGCTATTCGAAAATCAATTCTTCTCCCCATAAGCTGCACCTGAAACCTTCCATCTTGGGGTTTCCTTTTTTCCTGTATTTTCAAATTTGACATAACTTTAAGCCTCGACACTACAGCCTTATAAAGACGCCAGGGAGGAGGCTGAAAATTATGAAGAACACCATCCACCCTTATTCTGACTCGAACGTCCTTCTCAAAAGGCTCGATGTGAAGATCACTGGCTTTCTCAGCCACAACTTTTTTTAAAAGATAGTTGACATATTGTACCACCGGACCTGAATCAATCTGGGCAGCAAGAGCCGAAACTCCTTCTTCTTCTTCCTCTTTTTCTAATATTTCGACCGAATCTTCTGCGAGTCCCATTTCTTCGGCCACTTCATCTTCAAGAGCTTTAGTTTCATAATGCTCTTTTAAAACTCTTTTAATAGAAACCTCGGCGGCTACTAAAGGTTTTATTTCGTAACCTGTCCTGAATCTAATATCCTCTTGAGCCTGAACATCATTCGGGTTTATCATAGCCAGATACAGAGTTTTTCCCTTTCTTTCAACCGGAACACATTCATAGGCTCTGGCGATATCAGGAGAAATCAAATCCAAAACCTCATCGTCCAATGGACAACCAGAAAGCACAACACCTTTTACATTTAAATTCTTTTCAAGGGCTTTGATTAACTGCTCTTCACCGACATAACCTAACTCAATGAGATTTGCGCCTAAACGTCCCCCGACCTCTCTCTGTCTCTTAAGCGCCTCACTTAATTGCGCTTCTGTTATAGCCCCATCTAATAATAGTATCCTTCCAACTCTCACTTTATTAATATAAATACTTTCCATTCAAAAGTCAAGGCTGCAAATGATTCGGAAAAGGACTTGACTTATCCGCTTATATAGTTAAAATAAACATATATGGGGGCGAATTGGCTCTCGACGGAATACAACTGGATTGAAAACTGCATGCCGAGCTGCCATAGCTCGGAAAACTGTGGCAATTTGTAATAAATGGCAACTATAATTACGCCATGGCAGCTTAATTAAGCTGCTCGTCCTTTCCGGGTGCTTTCTCCTTGCTCCGGATGTGGGCGTCATAAAAAGGAGATAGGTCGCAAAGTTGCCAGTGTTTTGTGACCGAAAAAAAAACTGGCTCGGTCATTTCAATTCCTGTGATTGGGAAAAGAAACGACGACATTAAAACAATCACTAAGCATGTAGAGGTCTTCAAACAGGTATTTCGGACGCGGGTTCGATTCCCGCCGCCTCCACCAAACAAAAGGGAGGGAAAATGAAAATAACGCCTCTGGACATCAGGAAGCAAGAATTTAGAAAATCATTTAAAGGCTATGATAAAAATGAGGTAGATATATTTCTTGAAATGCTCGCAAAAGAAATAGAAAATATTGTACGCGATAACAAAAGAATGTCTGACCAATTAAAGGAATTAGATTCCAGGATAGAAGATTACAAAAGGATGGAAAAAACTCTGCAAGACACTCTTACTTCCACACAAAAAACCACAGATGAAATAAGGAGAAATGCCAGAAAAGAAGCTGAAATGATATTACAAAAAGCGAAACTGCAAGCAAGTGAAATAATTGAAAATGCGGCCGCCAAAGTAAAAGATTTACAAAGCCAGATAAGCGCTTTAAGAAATCAAAAAGACGGATTTGTAATACAATTACGCAGCTTTCTTTCCTCCCAATTAAAAATGCTGGAAGAGGTTGAGATTATCAACGCGAAAGAAAGAAATAAAAAACATTCTTCTGCTGAAAATGAAAAAACTGAAGAATTAGAGAAAGCAAAGACAAAAGTTCAGGAATTGTTCAAGGAATAAATTTAAAAAATAATGGGCTCAAACGAAAAAAAAATATTTGATATTTTATCGGAAAGTAAAGAATATATTATAAGTAAAGCTAATTTCGACAAATTTGACTTTGGCATTATACTGGGATCCGGTCTTGGCGATGTTTCCGGAGAAATCAAAAATCCCGTGGAAATATTATATAAAGACATTCCGAACTTTCCTGTTTCCACAGTTAAAGGGCACTCCGGAAATTTAATATGCGGAGAAATTGAAAATAAAAAAGTGTGCGTGATGAACGGTAGATTCCACTACTACGAAGGATATACCATAGAAAAAGTTGTTTTTGGGGCAAAATTATTATGTTTTTTAGGAATAAAAACTCTTATTGTATCTAACGCGGCCGGAGGTGTAAATCCTCTGTTTTCCAGAGGGGATATAATGATTATAACCGATCATATTAACTTCTTTCCGGAACATCCTCTAAGAGGTTTAAATGACGAACGTCTGGGTCCCAGATTCGTAGATATGTACAACACTTACGATAAAGATATAATAGAGAAAACAGAAGATATCGCTCTTCAGACGGGAATAAAGGTTAGAAAAGGTGTTTACTTTGGATTGCAAGGCCCCACTTTTGAAACTGCAGCCGAATACAGAATGATTAGAACATTGGGTGCAGATGCAGTTGGCATGTCTACAGTACCGGAGGTAATAGTCGCGAGATGGATGAATACAAAAGTCCTTGGTTTATCGATAATTACCGATACCTGCCTGCCGGACGCCATGGAACCGGTCAGCCACGAAATTGTATTAGAAGCAGCTAATAAAGCCGCCTCAAAACTTTCCAGGTTAATTGTAGAAGTTGTTAAAAAAATATAGATACTTATCCTTCATATTGCTGCTGTTTATTATTATAAATTGCGAGAGAGAAAGCAATTATAATAAAGCTTTTGAATATTACCATTCACTGAGACCGACACGCGCTTTAATACTTCTGGAAAACTCTAATATACCCAGAGAAATATACCTGCAGGGTAAAATTTATTTGAATCTAAACGATACGAGAAGAGCATTAAAATCTTTTGAAAAGCTGATCGATAAAGATCCGCGATGGAAAACGAGAGTACTAAAAGAATTATTGGAAGCCGGTGAGGAAGCGACAACGAAAAGGAAAGATTTTATGGCTGTCATGATTTATTCAAAGATATTGGAATTTGAACCCGAATTCGAACTTAAAGCAAAAAATATATTAATGGGAAACTGGTTTTTTGATTCAAGAGAATACGAAAAAAGTATCAATTATTATATAAAAGGATTGGAGTACGACCCTCATAATGAAGATTTAAGATTGAAATTAGCCCAATGCTACATAAACACGGACGATCTGGTTTCAGCTTATGATGTTCTAAAAGAATCGACTAAAGAACTTTCAAGCTGGCGATTAAGATACTGGTTGGGAAAAACTTCATTCAATTTAGCCGAAAAGAGAATAAAAGAAGGTAATTATGATTCCGCCGAACTATACCTTAAAGAGTTAATCTCCCTGGGAATGCCGAAAGTACTGATAGACGATGGTCATTTCTTACTGGGCGATATTAAATTGAGCCAGGAAAAATACGAAGAAGCCGCGAATCATTACAATAAGGTACTGGATCTGAATAGATTCGCTAAACCCAAAATTAGAAGAGAAGCGGAAGAAGCTCTTGAAATTATCAAGCATATGGAGGATAATCCTTGAAGAAAAAAATATACGTTGCCGCGATTTTTTTATTGTTCTGTTTTTGTTCAAAGAATACTCAGCCAGCGATTGCTTCACCGGATGAAGAATACCAACAAATCGTTAAACTCTTTGAAGAAGAAAATTATGAAAAAGCGATTGATTTCCTTAAATACTTCTTTAACAGATATCCCGGTAGTCACTGGATAGATGATGCTCAATTTTACTATGCGGAATGCTATTATAATTTAGAAAGTTATATGGAAGCGACGAACGAGTTTCAATTCCTCCTCAACAACTTCCCGAATTCTAACTGGAGCGAACTCGCTCTTCTCAGGAAAGCTCAATGTCTGGGACAAATGGCTCCTATACCCCAGAGAGATCAATCGCTCACAAAAGAAGCTATAGAAGCCTATGATGAATTTATCAGCAAATATCCCTACTCAAAATACCTGAAAGAAGCATATACCGGAAAAAAAATAGCTCAGGAGAAGATAAATCAAAAATTATTGGAAATCGGAGAGACTTACATAAAAATGGGAATTGATAAAGCAGCAACCATCTATCTCAACCGGGTGGCAGAAAATAGTGAAGAATGGAATAACAAAGCCAATCTGTTACTCGGAGATATTGCATTATCGAATGATAATGATTCACTCGCAATTTCCTATTACCTGAAGGTAAACGGGGAATTAAAAAAACAGGCTCAAAAAAAGTTAAAAAAGATAAATTGAAGGGAGTCTTCGGAGGAAATTTTAACCCTGTCCACATCGGGCACTTAATACTTGCCGCAGATTCTCTTCACATACTTTCTTTAGAAAAAGTACTGTTCATTCCTGCATGGAAATCACCTTTTAAGGAAAACGCTTCTGTTATCCCTTTTAAAGATAGATATAATATGTTAAAATTAGCCACGCACAATAAAAAATACTTCGAAGTATTAAATATCGAAGGAAAAAGAAAGGGGATTTCCTATACGTATTACACCCTTAAAGAACTCCTTAAAAAAGAAGAAAATCTATGCCTCTTAATAGGCGAAGACCAGGCGGCAGATTTTACAGAGTGGTACAAATGGAAAGAAATTTTAAAAATGGTGGAGGTCTTCGTTTTCAAAAGAAGCAAAAAAAAACATAAATATCCAGAAGGATTGAAAGAACTTGATTCAAGAATAATAGAAATTTCATCAACAGAGATACGAAAGAAAATACAAAATGGAGAAACTGTAGACTTTCTCGTATCTGACTCTGTACGTGACTACATAAAAGAACACAAGCTGTATAAAACTTAGTGGTGATTTGTTATAAAAATTACTTCCTTTTCTCTACCTTACCTGAATATTCGAGTATAAGTTCACCAGTACCCGGCGAAACGGTATAAATATTGCAGAGCAGAATATCTCCAATTTGAAATTTATAATACGATCCCGAAAGAGAACGCTCTCTGATTCTATAATTATCAGAAGGAAGAATCCTTATCGGAATAAAACCGGAAACCAAAAAATCGTCAAGCTCCACCCAAATACCGTCAGAGGAAACATTTGTTATCATTCCTTTAAATTCTTTATCGGTATTTTCCTCCAAATAACGCATTATAAAAAATTTTGTTATTTCCCTTTCGGCTGAGTCGGCTTTCCATTCCTGCTCTGTCGAATGATCAGCTATTGACTTCAATTCTTCCTGCGCATATACTTCTCCAAAAAGCAATCTATGAACAATTATATCGGGGTACCTTCTTATTGGAGAAGTAAAATGCGTATATATTTGAGACCCCAAACCATAATGCGGTTCGGGTTTAGCTATGTATCTCGCCTTTTTCATACATCTCAATAATTCATAGTTCAAAACTCTTCTGTAAGGAGAATTTTTTATCTCATCGAGAAAAAAAGATAAATCCTTCCTTTTAATTGAAGACAATTGGAAACCAAAGTTCTCTACGAGTTCTTTAAACTCTTCCAATTCATTCTTTTCCGGTTCTTCATGGATTCTATAAATCGCAGGAATTTTTCTCCTCTCCAATTCTTGAGCAACCGATTCATTCGCAGCTAACATAAACTGCTCGATAATTCTATGAGACCAGAGCTCTCGTACGGGATAAACTGCCGTCAGTCGTGTATCCTCAATCTCGACTTTGACTTCTTCCCTAAAGAAATCAAGATAACCTTCATTTCTTCTCTTCTCAGAAAGAATTTTCGCTAATTCCGATGCAACTTGAAGATCAGATACAAATGCCGAATCGGTTTTACCGTCAAGAATTTGCTGAACTTCCGTATAAGAAAATTTTTTATCGGATTTAACTTTCGACTTATAGAACTTCTTTTCAAGCGGATTACCTCTTTTATCAAATTTAATATAAACCGTAATCGAAGGCGATTCTTTTTTTTCGTCGAGGCTTAACAAATTTGTTATTTTCTCCGGAAGCATAAAATAGGTCTCATTCGGAAGGTATGTGGTACAACCCCGTTTTTTTGCCTCTTCATCGATCGAAGAATTTCTACGTACTCCCCCCGAAACATCCGCGATATGAACCCAAAGGTGAAAACAGTTATTATCTTTTTTTACAGAAATCGCGTCGTCAAGATCTTTCGCATCTGAAGGATCGATGGAAAAAGTTCTTAAAGAAGTAAAGTCCTGTCTCCCTTCTATTGAAGGTGGAGAAAAATCTTTAACTTCAGCCAGGGCTTTATTAGAAAATCTATGCGTCAAATTATATTCCTGTTTTACAAGCACATTATACAAATTATCCTTGCTTATTTTCTTGGAAAATTTCACGAGCGGAGGAAGCACAGGTGTAGTCCATTTAACAAATTCCGCGAGGATGAAATCGCCTTCGTCGGTTTTATGAGCATCCTCAAGCTCAAAATGGTGGGGAATATTCCTATCCTGGGGCTGAAACATCAATCTCCCATCGAATAAGACCACCTTACCGACAAAATAATTTCTCGACCTCTCAATCACCTCTTTAACTCTCGCTTTTAATCTTCCTCTCGATTCCCCGGTTATTTTCGACAACACCAAATCTCCATTAAGCGCGGTGTAAGTCTCATCGGGAGGGATAAAAAGATCCTTCATATCTGAAGATGGCATCAAAAACCCGTACCCATCTTTTTTTCCGTCGAAAATTCCTCTTATGTATCCAGCTTTCTCTGCGAGAGCGTATTTTTTCCCCTTAGAAACTATTTTTCCTTCTTCCTCAAGTTTTTTTAATAAAGAGTTGATTCTCTTACCGCATTTTTTCTTCAGAAACTTTATATTCAAATAAACAGAAGAACTTTTCCTTAATAAGTCAAAAATGCATTGAGTTGTTTTATCCATATAAATCAATCCCTTTATTTTCTCTTTGCTTTCGGCGGTATTCCCATCTGATTCCTGTATTTGGCAACCGTACGCCGCGTAATATTTATTCCGTTCTTCTCCAATTCCTTTTTTATTTCTACGTCTGAAAACTTCCTGCTTCCTTCTGATTCTATCATTCTTTTTATTCTTTCTCTAATTGTATTTGTTGAGAAATTCTGCTCTTTCCCCTTAATTCCTCCACTTAAAAGATGCTTCATATGAAAAACCCCCTTAGGGCTCTGAATATACGTATCCTTTATATACCTCGAGATAGTTGATTCGGATAAATTCGTTTTTTTAGCTATTTTTTTCAGTGTAAGAGGATTCATGTGCATAACTCCTTTATCGAAAAACCCTCGCTGGTAATTTACTATATATTCCATAACCTTTCTGTAATTCTTTTTTCTCGTTTCCAGGGACTGAAGAATAAATTTGGCTCGTTCCATCCATTTCTCAACGAATTTTATCGTTTTTTTATCATAATTCTCAGGTGCTTGTAAAACTTTAAGATATTTAGAATTTAATCGAAAGAAAGGAAGTTCCGGTTCGTTTATCGAAACTTTCAATTCTTCACCGTCTTTTTCGACTATTACCGAAGGCGTAACATATTCAACTCTTCCGAAATCTCTTCCGGTAGGTCTCGGATTTATTTTCTCAATATTCGCTATTGCGTTTTTTATTTTTACTTCGTCAACATTCAACGCTTCTGATATTTTTTTCACTTCTTTGTTCTTACATTCTACCCATAAATCGTTAACAATTTTTAGTTCCAACTTCGATTTCTCAGGTTCTCTCTCAAGATGCAGTTTTATCGATTCTCTAATATTTCTTGCGGCAATTCCGGGTGGAGCGGATTCTTGAATAATTTTAAGAACCTTTTCCAAATCTTTTTCAGGAATACCGAAAAACTCCGCGATTGTCGGCAAAGGGGTGTCTAAAAAACCTTCATCTGTAAGAGAATCAATCATATATTCCCCCACCTCGATCAATTTATCATCGGTTAATTCCATCCTGAGGTCTGTTTTTAATTGCTCAGAAAGTGTCGTGGTATAGGGTATTTGTTTTCTTTCCATCGTTTCTAAATCGGTAGGAACAAAATATGTGGGAAAATCCTCTTCAAAAAAATCTTTTAGTTCTCTATTAAAAACATTCTCCTCTTTTTCTTCGTCCGAATTCACTGACCCGGAAACTTCCGGAAATTCATCTTCTTCGTTTAGACTTAACATAGGATTTTCTTCTATTTCCTGATAAATTATTTTCTTTAATTCAAGCCGCGGACACTGAGTAATTCTTATCATCAGGACCTGAAGCGGACTCATCTTTTGATCGAGTTTCAATCCGTGTTGAAGTTTCTGTATAGACGAATTCTTTCTATTTTCCATAATTTCAGAGCCTAAATTTACTGCCCAGATATAGTTTTTTTGCGATTTTGTTTGAAATTAAATCGCCCGCTTTTCCTTCTACTATTATTTGACCATCAAACATCAGATACGCTCTATCGGTAATTTGCAGAGTTTCCCTTACATTATGATCGGTTATCAAAATCCCTATGTTTTTCTCCTTTAACACTAAAACAATCTCCTGAAGTTCTTCCCTTGTTATAGGATCTATGCCGGTAAAGGGTTCATCTAATAACAGAAATTTGGGATCCGAAGTAAGGGCTCTGGCTATTTCAACTCTTCTTCTTTCACCTCCGGAAAGTTTGTTAGCGTTCCTATCAAGCAAAGAAGAAAGCCTGAATTCCGCTACCAATTCATCAAATCTTTTCTTTCTTATTGCGGGATTCTGAATTAGAATTTCAAGAACAGCCATAAGGTTATTCTCTACAGAAAGACCTCTAAAAATAGAAGCTTCCTGCGGTAAATATCCTATTCCGAGTTTAGCCCTTTTATGCATCGGCTTTTTCGTAATTTTCTCGTTATCGAGATAAATGTCCCCTTCTTCAGGTTTAATAAATCCGGTTATCATGTAGAAAGTAGTGGTTTTGCCAGCTCCGTTTGGACCCAACAAACCAACAATTTCCCCCTCTTTCACTTCAATATTAACCCTATCGACTACTGTCTTTTTATTGTACCTTTTTATTAGATTTTCCGCTTTCAGTTTCATTTTTAGCAAAACTACCTCTCGATTTTCCTTTCACAAAAACGCTATCTATAGACTCTTTATTGTAATAAACATCAATAGTATCTCCCCAAACAATATTTCTTCCGTCTTCCCTATATGTTATTACTTCTCCATTTAAAGATTTCATAACTTTCGTCTCATGTTCGACAAGAATACTATCTCCCATAATAGAATCTTTATCTTCTAATATAAACGGTGCACCAAGGAGAAGTGAAGTTTCATTTTTAATATCATGAATTAATTTCCCGCAATTGCCAAAGATATTTGAAGTTTCAAAGTTTACTTTGGACAAAAATTTGTAAGTTGAATCCTTTATAATATATATCGTATAATCCGATATGACTTTGATTTCAGGAGATTCAAATTGCGGTTTTCCCTTTATTATAACAGAATCTTCGGAAAAATCCGCCGACCCTCCTTTTATTTGAACCGAATCTGAGACAAATATCAAATTACCGATTAGCTTTCCCTCTTCTTTATCTCTGAAAAAAACCAGTGAATCTCCTTTCAAAGTATCTTCTCTCCAGATTTTTATATTTCCACTACCAAAAATAACTTCAATGGGAACTTTATAATTTAGATAATCCGCCGTCAAAGAAAAATTTTTTGTTTTAACGCCAATATTACCTTTAAAAATCACGGTTGTATCTGTTTGCGTCGCTTCTTCCGCGATTAAATGAAAATTTTCGGAGTGAACCTCTACAATGTCTTTAAATATTTTCTTATTCCTGTCTATGATTTCCATCGACCCGGAATATATTTCATACGGAACCATTAAAAGTAAAAAAATCACTCGAAATCACCTGTCCCTGAAAATTTTTCTTTTATAATAATATGTTTTAATTCCGGATCCGATTCAAGCCCTCTTCCCATGCAAGTCTCATTGTCTTTAGTATATTTTACTTCTTTATCCGTGAATATTTTTTGTTTTTCTTCAGACCAGTTCAACTCTTCGGCCCACAAAGTAACCGAGTCACTCGACTCAACCACAATATTTCCCATTGCTTTCAAATCGTTCGTTTTCTGAACAACATAACCACTATCCGCTTTTAACGTCGAAGAAGGCTGCAAATTTTCATCCATGAATACCAATTTCAAATTATAGATAACTGTTGTATCAGATATCTCAGCTTCGCCCGCGATCAATTTCCATTCAAGCTGACTTTCTCTGTAATTCCTGAGAACAAAAGAAGAAAGACTCTCCTCTCTAAGTTCTGCTTCAGTTATTTGTTTATCTTCGCATGACATAAAAAACAATATCAATACGAACAAAAAGAATTTCTTCATATCATAATTATAAGATTGTTGAGATAAAAGTCAACATAAGTTGTTGAAACAAATCGATTTTTCAAAAAAACTCGTTGTAGCGTTAACGGAGTTTGGTCTCGTTAACACAAAGTAAAGAGGTAACTGGAAAAGTCATATCTTTCGATTTGGCTGCAATTTTTCTTACCGAAATATAATCACCGGGTTAACCTATAGAACTTTCACTAAATCAGAATGGGTAAAAAGTTACTATAATTAAGAAAAAGCGTAAGGTAAAACTCACCCTCACTAAGAATTGCCAACCTTTTCACATTTCAAGGTTTGACCCCGTTGATAAAATGACCCTTGACAAATTTTTCTTGGAATATTAGTTTAATTATAAGGGGAGTTTGTTACTCTTGTGCATAAATATGGTTTTTACACAAATCTTAAATTCTGTAAAAGCTGTAAAATATTTTAATATTGGAAGGTTGGGGAAAAATGACTGATAAAGAATCAAAGAAAGAAAACAAAGATGCTTTTTTTAATGATTGCACTATTTATTCTGAGATAATTGGAGAGATAAGTGCGCCTCTGTGTTTTCTAAACCCGACGGGCGTGTTTTTACTTTCGAATCCTTCTTGTGATGACCTTTTTGGCGTAAGTAAAGGAAACTTACACGGAAGTAATTTAAAAGAATTTATTACCCCCAGGGTGTTTAAAAAAGTGAAAGAAAGGATAAAAAAAGGAGATAACTTACCCGAATTAGAAATTTCAAAAAAGGGAGAAAAAAATAAGGTTCTCCATGTTATATCTTCTCCAAAATATAACAAAAAGGGTAAATACATCGGATCTTTAGTATTTTTTGAGGATATAAGCGTAAGGAAAAAATTTGAATCTAAACTTCAACAACAAATTGAAGAATTACAGAAGGAATTAGTTTCCAAAAATAATCTACTTTCATCTCTTCTATATAAAACGCCCGATCATGTTTATTTCAAAGACAAAGAAAGCCGTTTTGTACGGGTGAGCAGAGCATTCGTAGAAGATTTGGGAGTTGAAAACTTTAATGATGTGATTGGTAAAACCGATTTCGACTTTTTTAAAAAATCTCATGCAAAAAAGGCCTACCGTGAAGAGCAGGAAATAGTAAAAACAAAAAAGCCTGTTATAGGGAAAATTGTCGAGGAAACTTATCTGAGCGGGGAAAAAAACTGGGTTTCGACAACTAAAGTTCCGTGGTATGACGAAAAGGGCAACGTAATAGGTATTTTGGGGATTTCAAGAAATATAACCGAAACCAAAGAATTGGAAAAAAAACTAAAAAAGAGACTGGCAGAAGTTGGAGAAGAAGTTGTTTTTAAAAGTAATCTACTTTCTTCTCTTCTCGATAATATTCCTGACCACATTTACTTTAAGGATAAAAAAAGTCGTTTTATACAGGCGAGTAAATCGGTTGTCGAAAGACTTCGACTCAAAAGCGTCGATGAGTTGATAGGTAAAACGGACTTCGATTATTTTACCGATGAGCATGCAGAACAAGCTTTTCGAGATGAACAAAAAATAATGGAAACGGGGAAGCCTATTGAAGGAAAAATCGAGAAAGAGACCTATTCCGACGGAAGAATAGCCTGGGTTTCAACAACAAAAATACCTAGATATGACGAAAAAGGAAATGCGATTGGGACTCTTGGTATTTCAAGAGATATAACACAACAAAAGAAAATAGAAGACAGAAAAAAAATAAAGGATTCGGGGAGAAAAAAGAAACCTGAAGATAAGGATTAAAATCTTTAAAAAAAAGGATTGTTATTTTACCTCTCAATGACTTCTATTCCATGAGGGGCGTCTTAGCGGTAAAAAAATCTCGTGTAATCTGTGGTTAATTCTTATGGGGTGGGATGGGTTTTAAACAATATTATTTTTGTTTTTCTCTGCGACCTCTGCGT
>CAZSEX010000003.1:0-1668 GCA_964606065.1 uncultured bacterium
AGTTCTTCTGTTGTATTTATATTAACTCTTAAGAATAATTCCTCTACATTATACTCTTCTTCAAAGTTTTTGTGTTCATTGTATAGGTCTTCATCCAGAAGCACCGCTCCTTCAGGAGACTTTAATGTCAGATGTAATTTTACCCAGACTTCTTTCGAGTTATCCTGATTTAAATTGTATTTTACTCCGTCTAAATTAAAGTAAATCCAGACAACGTCGCCCGGTTCGAATGTGGCGTTCGGCTGTTCTTCATAATCCATGTACCCTTCAGGCCTTTCCGAACAAAATACTATATTGGAAATCCCTAACTCGCCGGAAACCGATTCGACTGATTTTTCATCTTCTTCAATGGGTTTTTCTTCCGGTGCAATTGTTTCCTGCGTCCTTTCGACGGGTTTTGTAATAACGATTACATCTGTAGCGAGCAAAACAGCGATTACGGCAACCAATAAGATTAAAACAATTATTGTGATTTTTGCCTTCATAATAAATACCTCCTTTTTATTTAGTAATTACGATGTTTTTTTGTTAGCTTTTGAAAGAAATAAAAATACTTATTACTTTATTCTAAGGAAATTTCCGATTATTGTCAAGGCATAAACATAGTTAATAAACTTCTCTTAGATTTCAAATTTTGTCTCTGATTTATGTCCTTTGTGTTCTTTGTGTGAGAGTTTGATTGTAGTTAGTGCGTAGATGTGTTAGAATATTAAGCTTATTAGAGTAAGGTGTGCCGTATATCGAGTGCCCAATGAAAAACAATAAATTTTTCTCTGCGTGCTTTGGTTTTTACAACAAAAGCAAGAAAGCCCCTTGACTTATTAAATCAGCGAAATATTTTTTAAAGAAGGAAATTAAACCTTATGTATGACGTGACTATTATTGGCGCCGGACCCGCGGGTAGTACTCTGGCAAGGCTGATAGGGAACAAATATAAAGTTCAGTTAATTGAAAAAAGAGAACTGAAAAACTCTCCTGAAAATTCTGCATCTGCTAAATGCTGCGGCGGTCTTCTGGCTCCGGACGCTCAGAGGCTGCTGTCCAGAATGGGATTGGGACTCCCTAAAAGTGTTTTAGTCGAACCTCAACTTTTTACTGTCAGGGCGATAGACACTCAAAGACATCTTGAAAGATACTATCCGCGTCATTATATAAATGTCGACCGTAAAAAATTCGATTGCTGGCTCTTATCGATGGTACCTCATTGCGTCGATATAAAATTGGGATGCGATTTCGAATCATACGAGAATGATAACGGAAATTTCAAAATAAAATTCGCCGACCGAAATAACACCTATATAGATAAAACTAAAATCTTAATCGGAGCAGATGGGGCATCCTCTCTGGTGTACAAACAATCTGTATCAAAACACCATTTTTCAAGAACATATTTCGCGATACAGGAATGGGTTGAGGCAGATAACACCAAATTTCCCTACTTTTCGGCTGTATTTGATCCTGAAATCACAGATTATTATTGCTGGACTATTCCCAAAGAAAATTATCTGGTTATCGGAGCGGCTTTAAATCCGAATGATAAGGCCCCGGGAAAGTTTCTGCTGCTGAAAGAAAAACTCGAAGACTTCGGCTTTCAATTCGGTAAACCTGTAAAAAGAGAAGGCGCTTTTATCATACGACCGATGAGCGTTCGTCAGGTTTCAACCGGTA
>CAZSEX010000003.1:1768-9493 GCA_964606065.1 uncultured bacterium
TCCTTTCTTTCATCCAATTTTATAGTGGTTACTACTCTTTTAACTTCTTCGCTGAAAGAGACGCTGTGCATTTTCCCCGCGACGGATAACAACTTTTCAACGGATTTGGCTTCTATAATCGTACCCATAGAAGTCAATTCGTATTTTATATCGGGTTCATTTTTTAAAACTTTCAGGGCTTCAGCCACGTATTGGCTCAGTGAAGGACTTTTTGTGGCGATTGGGACAACACTTATTTCCATTACAGCCATTTAAACCTCCCGGTTTTTTTTCATTCTTATAATGACAAAACCCCCTTCTCCGTAACCGTCTTTAATATCGTCTATATTTTCCAGTTTTTCGGAGAAAGAAAAGAGTGTTTGCTTTATTTCCGGATTATAAAATCCCGTTTTTTCTAATTTTTCTGTAATTTCTTTCGCGGAATAAAAATTAGCGGTTTTATAAAAAGGATTTTTCTCTTTCTTTTTCTGATACACTTTTCCCAGGAAACTTTCTCTGTCTATGAAAGCTAAAATAATGCAGCCTTTTTTCTTTAGAATTCTTTTTATCTCTTTTAAGGTTTTTTCTACATTTTTTAAAAAGCATAGAGTGGTGGTTATTAGAACAAAATCAAAAGAATTATCTGTAACCGGCAAATATTCACCGATTCCTACTATAACCTTTATTTTTCTTTTCCGGGCGACTTTGAGCATGGAAAGAGAAGGATCGATACCGAACTCAATTTCCAGGGGTTCCGCAAATCTTCCTGTCCCAACGCCTATCTCGATTCCTTTACCTTGGGGCAATAAACTTTTCACTCCTTTTAGTTCAGATAAATAAGCCAAACGGTTTTTCTCGAACCATTCTTCGTATCTTTCGGTATGTTTTTCAAAAGCTTCCAAACTTTTAATTCTATTCTTCATTGGGAGTTTTTTTCACAAACAAAAGAGGGAATACAATATCGCTTACACAGCAGGGGAGCCACACAGCTAAAAACAGGAAAACGAAAACGTATATATATTGAAACCATAATACTACCGCGCCCAGGCTCATGATTATGTGAAAAAGGGATGCCCAGGTACTCAATAAAACATGCCCCATATGAGGAATTTTAGTTTCGGGTTTAAAGTAAGCGAATATGACTCCCATTATGGCGAGAGGATTTACCAGCCACCATTTTTCTATAAAACCCAGGTGCATTTCCCTGTTTGGCAGATCAAGCAATATTTCTCCCATGTATGGGATGATAGAATCACTGAGAGTGGCTATCCCCACTGAACCCACATAACCAATAATCAATAAAACAAAAAGCTTGCATTTACCCCTGAACGCGCCGCACTTATGGAGATTGTACATGGAAGCTGTTGCGAAGGCGCTTAAAATAACATGTATGGGATGTAACGTATAAAAAATATTATTGGAAACCCCTGATGGAATTTGCCTAAAAAGAAGCATAACTAAAATACCGCTCAGAGCGCCTAACGTGGTAAACGGCACGTGATGTTTTAATTCTCTCAGGATTTCTTTTAACATTTTTTGAGTTTCAATAATTTTTAGATATCAAGAATCTTTCCCGCTGCAATTTTTATAAAATTACTTTTATACGCCTCTTCAAAGATTACCTGCGCGTCATAACCGGTGCAGTGTGTCGGACCAACCTTTTCTACCCCCAGTTCTTTAAATTTTTTAACTATAAGTTCTATTTCTCTTGTATCATTATCCATCAAATGAAAACCCCCAAAAACAAAAATTATTCTTTCCTCACGAAAATTTTCTTTAACATGTCTTATAATTTTTACAATACCTGGATGAGAACATCCGGTAACTATTATAATACCCTCGTTCTTCTTTATCAAGAGCGCCTGTTCTGCTATAAATGAACCTTTATAGTTTCCGGCAATTTCCCCGGTTGTGAAAATTTTATCCTTAATTGAAGTTAGTTTTTCTACCGGAATAAGATTCCCTCCGAGGGAAACAACTTTTTTCTTAAATTCTTCACTAAAGTTAGGGCATACGTAAACATCTATGTTTTTTGTTTTCTCAAGTAAACCCCATAAACCTCCGGTATGATCCCAGTGGTCATGAGATATTACCACTTTCTCTATTTTAGAAATATCTATACCAAGGCTTTCCATATTCTCAAATAGATATTCCCACTTTTCTCCTGTGTCGAATAATACGGTTTCATCAACAAGGCAGGAAAAACCCCACCCGGGGGTAAACTTTTCGTCCAAATTAGTATTATCGAATACTATTTTTACTTCCATTTTACATATCCTCCTATTTATTTTTTAATTCCTGAGCTATACTTCCGTCAGGCAGCATCCAGTCGGGATGATATTCGCCTTTTTCTTCCATTTTATACCTGACGCAACTTGCCCAGTCACCTTTACAGTACAGTTCAATCCGGCTGCGGTCGAGGAGCCCGTTTTCATAAAACCTTCTCATTGGGCACACGGGATACCATTTACATTCGGAAAGAAAGATTTTTAACTTTCCGTAATCCTTTTTTATTTTTTCTTTATCCTGAGACTCGAAAATAAGAGCCGTAGGATGAATCAGCGGATATATTTTTTTTGACTTTGTTAGTAAGAGTTTACCATACAGATTTTTAAAGTCCTCTTTTTTATCCGGTAAAGTATAATTGTATTTGTCACAAATATATTTAGTGGAATAGTATCCCAGAGGAGATATTATTTCAGGGTCGATCAATTCTATTTCCCGATCAAGATACTCCGAACAGGCGTCTATTTCTTCCTGTTTAGGGTTTCGATAATCGGGGAGCATGCACTTTATCAGATTTGTCATGTAAAAATCGGGTTTTTTTAAACCGAGTTCTTCGAACAATTTATCCAGGGCGCTGCCGGTGGGACCCACAAACATCCGTCCTTCCTCATCTTCTTTTTCGCCGGGCGCTTGAGCAACAAGCATAACTCTGGCTTTTAAATTCCCTTCGCCTGGAAGAGCATTCTTTCTCGTTTCGAATAAAGAACATTTACTGCAATTCTTTATTTTCTCTTTTAAAATGGATAAACGTTCTTTTTTCGTCATTTATTTTTTCCCGGAAGCTCGATTGTGGTTATTAACTAAAACAATTTCTCCCACTTTGCAATTTACATCTTTTGCGATTACTGGACATTTTGCCATAAAAAGAAAGAATATACCTCTTTTTTCATCAGATAGGGTTTCATAATTTCCCTGCCCTTTGCTGATTACAAGATCGGCTTTTTCGTATATATCGATAAAGGGTTTTGAACACAGAGCAATAATAGTCCCTGGAACTTCTGAACCGCTGGATATAATCTCAGCGAATTTATCTATCCCCGCCTCGATGGCATTCTCTTTTAAAGCGTCATTTATTATGGGTTTTTCCCTGACAGCATACACTATTTGTTTATGTTTATCCATTTTTTTGATTTGTTCTAACAATATACTATCAAATATGGTTTCACCAACGTTATCTCCGATATACAGAATGCTCTTTGCGTCCGATAAAGCTTTTTTAAAAGATTTAAAATCGAAGATGGATTCTTTTTCCTTTTCTATAATTCTCTGTTCTTTCTGGAGAATTTTCGTAAGCTCTTTTTCAACATCGAGAGAATTTTTTGTTCCGTAATCGATTATATTCCCAGCGATTGCCAGTTCTACAGCCATGAGTAATTTATCTTTAGACGAGAGCACTTTTTTTCTTAGCTCAGGATAAATTTTCAGCGTTTGCTCGGTAGCTTTTTCCTTTAGCTTTTTGTACGGGTCTTCCTGTCCGGTTATCCTCTTTACGATATCGTGTATGGTCTTTCCCATTTCCGGAGGTGTAGACGATAATCTTATATCTGGAATGGCTCTTGCGACTTCGTCCAGAATTTTCTTCTGAGTCTTATCATCCGCGCCCGCCATTCGCCCGGCTTCCAGGGCTTGTTTGAAGAAACATGATATACATTCAAGGTACGTTTTCATCTGATTTTGAACCTAAATATTAGATGCTTGTTGAGCAGCAACAATTATAGGGTACATAGTAGGAGCGCTGGTAAGATACGGATGTGTTGCTACTTGCAGGGTTTCCAATTCGGTCGCCGACACTCTTTGTTGGATGGCAAGTCCAATAATATTGATAATTTCTCCCGCGGAAATCCCTCCGGAAACCTGTCCTCCCATAAGTATACCCGATTGGCGTGAAAAAATCAGTTTAATTCTAATTTTGTTTGTTCCCGGTAAAGTCCCGGGGTGTTTATCTGTTCCGGTTGCCTCTCCTATAATGACTTCAAAGTTTTCCTTTTTTGCGGTGTTCTCTGTGAGTCCCGCGGATCCTAAAACCAGACCATCTATATAAGTAGAATAAATAGCAATAGTTCCTTTGTTTTCTCTAACAACTTTCAACTTAAACAAATTTGCTCCGGCGATTCTGGCTTCAGCCGTGGCTGTTGAAGCGAGCATGACCGAAGTATCTCTTCGGGTGTAAAAATCTCTTTTTCCCGCGCAATCTCCCACGGCAAAAATATCCGGATCCGAAGTTCTCATATATTCATCTACCCATATACCCTTACCTTTACCTCTATCTAAACCGGCATCGAAAGCCAATTTCGTGTTGGGGATCGAACCTACACCCAAAACAAAACTATCCACTTCCGGTTCTTTTCCGTCTGAGAGCCGAACTTTTTCAACCTTTTTATTTCCGAGTATTTCTTCAACTTTAGTATCCGTCAAAACGTCGATACCCTGAGAGGTAAGTTTCTGTTCGGCAATTTCTGAGAATTCGGGATCGAAGGAGTTACTCAAAAGCGAAGGAAGCACTTCCACAAGGGAAACTTTTACCCGGCCTATTTTCGAAATTTCATCCGCAAATTCGACTCCTATAAATCCTCCACCGAGTATCATTACGTGTTTTGAATTTTTAATCCGATCGATTGTACTTTTCAGATAATCCATGTCTTTGTAAATCGCGTAAACACCTTTTTTATCTATTCCGGGAATTGGAGGAGTTATAGGTATAGAACCTATGGCGAGGACCACCTTTTCATAATTATATTTGTTTTCTTTCTGCGTAATCACTTCTTTTTTGGAACGATCTATTTTTACAGCTTTATCTATTTCTAATTCGACTCCGTTTTTCTCCAGAGCGGCATTGCCGAGTTTGTTTTCATCCGGATGTTTCAAACTGGAAAACATGTAAGGAATACCGCATGGTATACAACCGTTTTCTACATCCTTCATCAATGTGATTTTTTTATCCGGATAATATTTCCTTGTGGTTACAGCACTTATTATCCCTGCAGGGCCACCTCCTACAACTAAAACATCCGCTTTTTTATTCATTTCAATTCTCCTTTAATCGTTATTTATAACATTAAGTTAATTTTATTTCTAATGCGAAATACCTGATAAAAACATTGTTTTTCTTCAAGAAATTCAATCAGAACGGACAGCGAAAAAGCTTCTATTTTCTGACCATTTTTGTCCCGCACTTCGGGCAACTCTGCTGATAGCACGGGATTCCGGCCTGATGCGATGTTTCTGCGCCGCACTTTGGACAAACACATCTTCCTGACGGACCTGCTCCGGTACGATTTCCTCCCATTCTGCCGCGACCACCACCCAGTCCTCTTCCCGTACCGGGACCTTGACCTCTTGGCCCTGTTCCATCTCCAAGTGGCATAAAATCACCTCCTAATTATGTTCTCCGAATACTTTATTCTGAACATAGTCTTTTATAGCAACCGTTATTATTTCCCTTTTTTATTTCCTTACTATGTACCGAATTTATCTTTTACGTCGGGTTTTCGTTTTTATATTTTTCAATTGCGTTCTTTACGCTGCCTGATGCCTCTGAAATTATACTTAATCCTGCCGCCTTTAAAACTTGAAACGCATTTGGTCCTGTATTTCCGGTAATGACCGTTTCGACGCCTTTATTTACTACAAATTGCGCTGCTTGAATACCCACGCCTCCGCCAGCCCGAATAAATGGGTTTTGAATAACCTCGCTTTCCATATTATCCGTGTCGACAATAATAAAGTAAAGGGCCCTGCCGAACCTCGGATCTATTTCCGAATCTAAATTACCGCCCTGTGATGTAATGCAAATTTTCATTTTAGAAATCCTCCTGTTTTTCTGTTTTTTCTATGCCGTAGCCCTTTCCCGTTCCCGGTTCGCACGAACTCTCACCGCCTTCTAAAGTTCCGTTTTTTAGTTTTCGGATTGTTTCTTCAATAGTTCCCGATACTCCTGTGACGGTTTCTATGCCGTACCCAATGAAAAATTCCTTAGCTTTTCTACCTATTCCACCGGCAATAATACAATCGACTCCCTTTTTATGCAAAAATTCAGGTATGAAACCAGGATGGTGTCCGGGATTCTTTATTATTTCTTTATTCTTTATCTCATTCCCGTCTATGTCAATGACCGTAAAAGAAAAACACCTGCCAAAATGTTGTGAAATATAACCTTCATCTGTAGATATAGCAACTCTCATTTACCTGTTTTTTCCTTTTTTTAAAGATAAGGTAAGATTTCGGTTCTTTACCCCTGTCGTACAAACTTACTGTTTCCCCCGGGTTTTTGCCTTTTTCAGTGTATCTATGTAAGCTTGAAGTTCTTTAAGCTGTCGTTTCAATACTCCGGCGTTTTCTTTTAAAAGAGTTGCTTCTTCTCTGGGGTTGAATCCCGGAACAACAGAATATGCCGGAACTCTGCAATATCCCCAACAGGGAAAGCCTCTGGTGAAATAACCCATTCCCCGTCCTTTTCCCCAACCTCGACCAAACCAGCCTCCGCCTCTATCGAAGAAACCTCTTCCGGTCATCGCACCTATCCCCAAAGGGCTTCTTCTATCTCCTAAAGGTATGATAGCCTCCTTTTTTTATATTCTATAAAATCCTTAAGTCCTAATATTCTGTTGCATTAATATACCCAAAATTACCTGCCCGGACACTGTAATCTCACAGTTAAACTTTCTTAAGTCACTATACCAACATTGCGAGTTTTTGCCGTATCTTCTACTCATTTTGTCACCTCAAATTTATTAAAAATGGCTTCTATCAATAATATAACGGAATAGGCTACCCTGTCAAGTAGAAACGCGGGCCGGATAACTTCCTGTTAAAAAATAGAGATTATCCTCCATGCCAGACCGGCAAACAAAAGACCGTAAGCTGCCGAAATCAAAGTTAAAACAATAGCTTGCAAAGCTCCGAATTCCTTCCAGAGCATTCCCGTGGCGATCATGCATGGGATTCCGATTGTTGTCGCCACACCAAATGTATATATTTGAAGAGGCGACAGTACAACCGCTATATCGGTTCCAAGAACAGTGAAGAGCATTGCGGCGGAAAGGTCTTTCTGCAGATAAGAAAAAAGCCACGGTATAATAGCTACCGCCGGTAACCCCAACCACCACATAATGGGAGAAAATGGCTCAACTACCGCTTTAGTAACGCCTAAAATATTCAGCCCTTCATAAAGTATCCCGCCTATAATCAGGAACGGTATAACTATATAAACGAAGCTTTTCATCCTGATCCAGCTTTTATTAATAATGTTTTTAATCGAGGGCATTCTGTAAGGTGGTAACTCGGGAAGTTCATAAAGTATGGGCTTTTTCTCCAGACGAATCACTTTTTTCATTATATAGCCGAAAATCAGAAAAGCGACTATGAGAGAAATTAGGACATAAACCGCCAGGAGTTTACCGCCAAAATGTCCCACTATTCCCATTATTATGGCTGTTCGAGAAGAACAGGGAACTGCCGTAA
>CAZSEX010000003.1:9593-34758 GCA_964606065.1 uncultured bacterium
CTGGTGAAGTAAAATATGGTCAACTTTCTCCTCTAAACTTTCAGATTTTTCATCTACCGGAACAATTTGAGTAATTTTTTCGGCTATAAATGCGGCTGTTCCGTACCTGGTTATGGAAATATCTTCTGCGACTTTTGGATGTTCCGGCACTTCTTTTTTTACTTTTTTTATAATGCTTTTATCTTTCAAGTAATGATAAAAATCTTCGTCTTCTTCTAAAATTCTTGTGGCGATGAATTTTTCGGGCAGTGTGGAATCTTTATGACCGAGTTTTATCTGAGGTAACATCTCTGTAATCGCTTTTTCTATATGGTCGTCGTACTTGATCTTAAAACTCTGTTTTTCTTTTTTTATTTCCAATAAGGAATTAATAAGAGACGGGATCCCCTTTTTTGTTATGGGATTTATGGGAATTACCGGAATATTTAGTAACTTTTCCAATTTCTGAGAGTCTATTTTAATTCCTTTTTTCTCTGCGCTTTCTACAAAATTGAGCGCTAAAATAACAGGAATTCCTGCTTCCAACACCTGGAAAGCTAAATAAAGGCTTCTTTCAAGAGAAATGGAATCAACAACCACTACTGCAACATCCGGTTTTTCTCCGAATAAAGCTTCCTCTGTTACTTTTTCTTCCATACTTCTATCGGAAATAGAGTATGTTCCGGGTGTGTCTTCAAACTCTATTTCTGTTCCGTGAAATACTTTTCGGGCCGTGGTGATTTCTACGGTGGTTCCGGGATAGTTGGATACAATAACTTTTGAACCAACCATGGCATTAAGTAAACTTGATTTTCCGACATTTGGTTGCCCAACTAACATAACTTTCATTTTAACACCTCGATGTTTTTTGCAATATCTTTACTTAATGCGATTTTTTTGTGATTCACATTAACGACAAACCCGTCTGGAATTTTGTACATAATTTTTACTTTTCCGCCCGGAAATATTCCGAGACTAACTATTCTCTCAAATAATCCGAATTCGGGAAATATGATATCTGAAATCATGACTTCCCTACCCGATTCTACCTCTACCAAAGGTATATCTTCTTTTTTGAAGGTCGATAGTCTTTTTATGTTTTTTATTGCTTCCCTTGAAATATAATGTTCGATGACATGGGCGGCTTCATGAGCTTCTTTTTCATCTCTTGTTTTCTTGAAATAATTTTCTATTACAAGATGTTTTTCAATAATATCTTTCGCTTTTTTCTGTCCGTCTTCTGTCAATTCCAGTAAGTCGGGTTTTGAGAAAATTAGCCCTTTTTCTCCCAATCCTTCGACTGCCTTATGAAAGCAAATGTCCGAAACTCTAATCTTTGACTTTAAAAAATCCAGAGAGATTCGTTTGTTTTCTTCTCCCATTATTCTTAAAATATCCTCTTCGACTATTTCCAAAACTTCTGAAGCAATATAAGGACTCATTTTATCTTATTCCTTTTTTTGTTCTAAACGATACAGGACTTCTCCCGCGTTTCTTACCAGAAGAATACCTTCTTTTTCTTTGTTTTCCCATTCGGCTGGATCTATTTCATCGGGGTTTTGATAACCCAGATTTATTTTTTTACATCTTTCTTCGGAAATACCTGTAGCAAGGACCACATCTATTCTGGGCTTTTCTATTCCGTTTTCATAGGTTCCTATTCCTTTTACGTGAGTTGAATGAGCTTTTATTGTTCCGGGTGTCCATTCGAATTTATTCTTTTGCTTGAGGAAATAGTCCCTTACATGATAGCCGACTTTATCTATAAGAGCTCCATGCGTGTATGAAACTTCTTTAATTTGAGGCGCGTAAATAATCAAAGTCCCGCCGTCGGCAACCACGGGTTCTAATTTGTACATTGCTTTTGCCGCGGTCCAGAGATCATCATACATTTCCGAAGGGATACTGAGAACTTTTTCAAATTGTCTTTTTTTGTAAACTATATTTATCTCAGATGATAAATCCGCCGCTTTCGACCAGGATTCTTCAGGGGAACCGACATAAAGTCCGCTGAGTTTTTCGCCACTCATTACCAGACTGAAACAGAGCGTCGGCACATCTACAAATGAGGCGGCTCTATCCAACACCTCTCTGACGGGCGTCCATTTTTTACCGATTATCTCAAGATTCGTTATAACCGCGCCCAGCCAGTGAAAAAAGTTCGTCACTTCGGGTCCCGAAATTCCCGGAAAGAAGTATTTGTTTCCTCCTGAAAAACCGACCACTTCATGCGGAAAAACAGGCCCTATAATAATAAGCTGATCATAATCGTAAATGATTTTGTTGACAGTAACCTCGATATTTTCTTCCATTAAACCGTTGGTTATCTTTTTGATTTCCTTAGCCTTTATTGTACCGATATTTTTTAGTGAATCGGGATTATCCCATTTGTGGTTGTAGAAATTTACCGTTGAATAGTTGATTTTCCTTTCTTTATCTGAGATACCCACTCTATGGTTTATCTCTTCATCGCTTAAGAATCTATGCGTACCCAGGGCTATCATATAGTCGAGTTTCTCTGTGATTTTTCCAATCTCATCGTATATGGTTTTGAAAAATAAATCTATGGGAGCTGTTCTGGTATGGTCGGGGATTATGACTAAAACTTTCTTACCGGTTAAATCGACCGTTTTAAAAACCTTTTTTATCGAGGATTCGATTTCTTCATCAGAAAGGAATCCATTCGCCAAACCTTTTTCCGAAATCATTTTAAATTCCTCAAACCATTTTGGTTAATACTATAAACAAAGCTAAAGAAACTCCCGCAAGGAAAGCCAAATTCGAGTGTTTCTTCTCATGTTCTCTTGCTTCGGGTAAAAGGTGAGAAGCCGAAATATATATCAGAACCCCCACCATAAAGCCGAGTGCTAAGCCTAAAGTAGAACCCGTAAATTTACTTGCCAGAGGGTAAGCCAAAAACGCTCCTAAAGGAGTTGTAAGAGCGGCCACAAAAAAAGCAGCCCATCCGGCTTTTTTCTTATTCATTCCCCCTGCTATTAAGACTGAAAAAGTAATTATTCCTTCCGCGAACTCATGAACAACCAAGCCTATTCCCGACAATATTCCGATAGCTATACTCGCGCTAAATGTTACGGAGTAAATGGTTCCGTCTACAAAAGAATGTATGGCTATCCCTTCTGCGGCAGTAATGCCGAAAGCTAAAGTTTTCTGCTTGGTTTTGTACTGTATTAACTTGTTACTGTAAAACATAAATAAAAAGCCGATCAAAGCGGCAAAACCCGCATGGAAGTTTTTCTCTATAGCGTCAGGTAAAGCGAACGCCAGAGGAACAGATATTAAAACGCCTGCTGCAAAACACATGAAATATGCTTTTGCTTTTTCGGCCCATTCTTTGTTCTTAAAAATAGCAAAAATGCCGAGGCTGTTAACTATAGTCGCACTAATCGCAAAAATCGCGACCCAGGCGAATGTGCTAAGTTTTTCCATTTATATCCATACCTCCTCTCTTATACTTTTGAAATTATTGGAATTAGATCTTTTCTACTCTGCTCAGCTAAATTTTTAATGGTTTTAAGATCCTTAGTTTTCAGTGGAACTTCGATTTCGTCACCAGAAAAATTGACATTTTTTGCTCTGGTAATTTTAATAAACAATTTCATAGGCTTTTCCACTCTGGTGAACATTAGGTTATCGGCAACATTTTCCAAAATTTCAATTTTCTTTCTATAAGCAGTCGTGCTAACCGTGAAAAAATAGGTCTTAGTTTTTTCTTCTTTTATTATTCTCCTGAATTTCTCGAGTATTTTATCTCCATAGGTTTTAGAAAACAAGAACAAATTTAAAGCAGAGGCGAAAACCATAGTTCCTAACTCTCTCTTTCGCTTAAAGTTTTCACTCGCTATTTTGATTGCTTCATCCCAAACCTCCGGGTTTACCAGGTTCGCTTTTATTAATCCTTCCTTTGTTTTTTCTATAGAGTCGACCGACGGACTTATAGAAGGGTCGAACTCAATAAATTCCAGGCTTTCCTTGTAATCTTCAATATCTACATTGTATATTTCCTTCATGGTTTCATCTACAAAGTTTTTCCCTGCGCTTGTAAGAACAAACACTAAATTGCCTTCGTTTTTCAACCAGGAAGAAATCATCGAAAATCCTACCAAGGGTTTTCCTGACCCCCCCTCACCCGAGATAAGAGTCGATGAAGGGATCAAAAGTCCTTCGGGCATTATTTTGTTTGTCCAGTCTTCTCCTATCTTGAATTTTTTCATTTAAATTACCTCCTTAAGAACATTTCTTCTCTACTCATAAGCAAATCATTTTCTTACAATTCTCGGAGTTTTCCAGTAGTCATCAGTGCGATCAAAGCGGTTTTGACTATCCCTTCCACGATACTGGAAAAAATGGGGGAGCAACCGTATTGGGCAAAGATGGAGCCGGGACCATCGTCAAACTTATACCCATCGACTTTGATTGTATCGGGGTCTCGAATCAGGAAAATCCTCCATCCCTTATCAACCATTATTTCTACGATTCGCCAGGCAAAAGACATATTCTCAACATCCTCCATTCCGGGTAATTTTACACCGAAATTTGTATGAACCATTTCCAGAAGTTTATCTTCAGGTAAATTTAAAATTTCGCTTCTTGTCATTCTGATTCTTAAATCCCCTTTATTTCCTTTACAGGGGCAAATCTAAATTTTTTAGCTCTTCTCGCAGCTTTTCCCAGCATTTCCGAAGAAAAAGGGGCTTCTAACTCGCCTTTAAAGAATTCTGCATCTTTCATCCTTTTAACTTCGAATCGTAATTTTTTAGGGGCTTTTGAAAAATAAGCTTCCATTTCGTTATCCGCCATTTTTCCTATCTCTTCCGCCTTCTTTTTCAACATACTGGTGCTTAGACAAATCATATAGGTGAGAGATTCTTTATTATTGCCAAGAAGCTGTCTGAATTTATTCATTAATAAATCACTGTAAGTTTTAGAGAAAAGGGGAAGGTTCAACGCGCTGATAAAAAACATCAAACCAAGTTTTTCCGGTTTAATTATTTCTTTAGCTTTATCAATCACTTTATCCCAATTGTCGGGTTTAACTAAATTCGATTTTATCTGATTTCGGCTAATTATTTCTGTCGAATCTATATCGATATCAAGCTGGACGTGAAGGAACCTCTCATTATAATTTTCGATATCAACATCATAAAATTGTTTTAAATCTTCTGAAAACAATTCTCGATTCGGGAACTGTAATGGCGCCGCAATCACTCCACCTCCTTCTTTAAGCCATGAGGAAACAAAAGCCTGAGCTATTATAGGTTTACCCGCTTCTAATGGTCCGATTAATGCTGTTGAGGACGGAACAGGTAAACCCTCCGGCAGAGCTTTATTTAACCAATTAAATGAGGTTTTAAATCTCACCCTTTTATCCCCTATTATCCCGCCAATTTCCTTGAATAGAATTTTTTTCCATTATATTCTACTTCCACCAATTTTTTGTTCTTGATTAACCTGTCGATATTCGACCAATCTGCCTTTGCTTTTTTTAGATATTCATCGACTCCTTCTGTGCGCATGGGATGAACAGATGTTATGCTTAAGATATCCTCTTCCACATTTCCCGTAAAAGCAAAGGTATTACCTTCATAGCCGATAAGGTATTCGGTTGGAATATCTTTTTCTTTAAAAACTTGATATGCCTTGTTTAAACTTTCTTCGGTCGCAGGTTTCGCCCATTTTTCCGCCGGAGGTCTGGTAGGAACAGCCAGGTAACTTAGTTTAGGTTTTAATCCATGGATGAAACTGGCTAGTTTTTCTATCTCTTCGATTGAATCATTTATGTTCCTGATTAACATACTTTCTGTAATCAGATCTCCAGAAAATTCTCTGGCGAAAATCGAAATGCCGTCCAGGATTTTGTAGAGTTTAAAGGATCTGTGAGGTCTATCAACTTTTCCCCATATTTTATAATCCATCGCGTCTATTTTTACCGACACCCAATCGGCCTTGTATAGATCTTTACGCACGTTTTTCTCTTTCAGCAGGGAAGAATTGGTGATAACCGCGATCGGTATATCTAAATCTTTGAGTAATTCTATCTCCTTCCCCAGGTTAATATCCAGCGTTGGTTCTCCATCCGGCACAAAAGTTAAGTAATCTATGGATTCTCCTTTTTCTCTGGCTTTTTTAACCTTTCTTTCGACATCCTTCGAAATCTTTTCCGGATTGTAAAATTCTCTTCTTTCCGTTTCAATCTTTAAGGTTCTGCCAAGCTGACAGTAGGCACAGGAATAAGTGCAAATCTTCGGAGGAATATTATTGATTCCCAAACTCTGTCCCAATCTTCTTGAAGGAACCGGACCAAAAGCTATCTGTTTGAATTTTTTAGGCATTTTTTCTCCTATTTTTTAAAATTAAACCTTTTCATTGTAAACCGAATCCCAGAACATATATTCATATTTACTTGATGTTATAAAGACATGCTTTAATTTATCGTAAGGAAAATCACTTTCAATTTCATCGACTATTTTTTTTATTTTATTTACCAAATCGAGATAATCATTTTCTAAGTAATAATACGCCCATTTTTTGTATAATTCGTTTTTATTGCCTGGAATTTTTTTTCTATGAAAATTGGCTATTTCCGCGTAAGACCAGTAACAGGGTAGAGCAGCGGTTATTCCTTCTTCAAACGATTTGAGAGAGGAAGTCGAAAGAAGAAATCCGGTATAAGAAATACCTGTTTGAATTTGTTTCTGGTTTTCGGCATCTTCGATTGTCAGATTCATTTTTTCAAGAAAATTTTTATAACCTTCGAACTCGCCTCTGGCTTCAATATAGGCTATATCAATAAGTTCCTTCATGACCTTTTCGCTTTTTGCTCTGGCGGCGAGAATGGAAAAATTTCTTATCGAGGAAACAAGATAGTTGTAATCCTGCAGAATGTAGAACCTGAATTTCCGTTCCGGAAGACTTCCTTCGAATAATCTCTTTACAAAAGGATGAACATAGATTTTTTCCCATATCTTTTCAGAGTCTTTTTTTAACCTTTCCGATAATTTCATGGTTTCCTCGCTTTTATTACCACGAAATCTCCTTTCTTGTATCCTTCGACAGGTTTCTCTATATCTTCATTTGTGTATCTGGGATGTCTGGTTAATGTCTGGATATATTTAAAGTCGATAAAGCCGGCTTTATTAAGTAAATCTTTAACTTTTTCTATCGATAACCAATAAGCGCCTTTTATGAATATTAAGGGGTACGGATTTTCGGGAGCTCTATCCGGATCGAATTGCCCCCCTACTTTAGCCAGATCATATAGCATTGAGTATGATCCTTCTCTGGGAAGAAAAGAAACGATTACATGTCCTCCGTCTTTTAAAATTCGAAAAGATTCTTTCAGTGCTTTTAGAGGATCTTTACAATAGCTGAGAACGGTAGATAAAAGAACGGTACTAAATTTATTATCTTCGTAGGGGATATCTTCGGCTGTTCCTATTTTTACATCGATTCCCCTTTTTCTCGCTAGTTTCGCCATATCTTTCGAAGGTTCGACACCTTTTTTGATTCCGAGCCTGGAAGCAAAAATTCCACTGCCCACCCCTATACTGATTGCGTTTTCCGTATTCGATATGAATTCTTTTTCCGCGAGCAACTCGGACTCAAAAACGTTTTTATTTTTACTAAACCAGTAATCGAAATCTTTCGCTTCTCTCTCAAAAGCCGAAATGGCTTTGGGAATTATTAGGTGATATAAAGGACCGAATCCTTTACCGATTTCAGGAGCGTTTTCTATAGCTCTTGTAATATAATCTTTTGCGACTTTAACAGAGTTCAGTAAATTCTCACCTCTGGAAAGAGAAGCTGTTATCGCCGAAGAAAGAGTGCATCCTGTACCGTGTGTGTTTTTTGAGTCGATTCTCTCGGATTCGAAAACAGTATATCGGCTACCGTTATAAAGAATATCAATTGCTTTATTTCCTTCTAAATGTCCGCCTTTTATAAGGACATTTTTCGCCCCCAATCCGACAATTTTCTTCGCGGCTTTCTTTGCGTCTTCGATGTTGGAAATCTTTACACCGCTTATAATCTCGGCTTCACCGGTATTCGGAGTCACAAGGTACGACAGAGGAAGCAGTTTTTCGGTTAACACGCTCTCCGCGTCCTTTTTTAATAACCTGTTTCCGCTTTTAGAAACCATTACCGGGTCCACCACTAATTTATTGATTTTATGTTTTTTTATTTTATCCGCCGCAACTTCTATAATTTCTTTACTCGAAACCATTCCTGTTTTCGCGGCATCGCAACCCATATCTTCCATAATCATGTCGATTTGATCTCCGACGATTTCAGGAGCTATATCCTGAATGGAGCGGACTCCAAGGGTGTTCTGCGATGTTACGGAAGTTATTGCCGAAACACCAAAAACATTAAAAGCCTGGAAAGTCTTCAGGTCTGCCTGTATTCCCGCTCCTCCTCCGGAATCTGACCCCGCGATAGTTAACGCTATACCTTCGTACTGCATCTAATCTTTCCCCTCCAATAATTTATAAACATTTTTTAAAACTCATAATGAAACCCGAGGCTTCCTTCAAAACTTTCCGAACCAATTTCATTTAAAACCCCAAGACCTAAAGCCAGTCCATCAAATATCCTATATCTTCCTCCTATGAGCCAATTTTCTAAACCGTTTTTGTTTCCGATGTCTCCGTCGATTGAATAAGAAGATTTTTCGAAACTGCTCGAGATGGAAGCAGAAATAAATTCGGGGAACAAATTATATTTAAGTAAAAATTCCGGAGTCAGGAAAACGGAATCACCGCCAATAAGATATCCGAGACCTATTCTAAAATCCATTTTTTCGGTCAATCCGTGTGCAAAAGATACGTCAATGATTCCTTCATCTATCCAGCGTAACATTTTTTCTCCTTTCTTAAAGTATTAAATTCAACAAACCTCCCACTACAGCTGTAGCCAGGAGCATAAGACCGACAGATTTAAGCATATCCCAGATGCCCAGTTCCCTTAACATAGCCGCGAAAGTGGCCACACAGGGGAAATACATCGCAAGGATTACTGATGCAGTTATTAACTGTTTCAAACTGAGATTAAGAGGCACTAACATTCCTACCGCCACATCCTTTCTCAAAAACCCCACTATTAAGGCTCCGACCGCTTCTTCAGGGAGCCCGAATAGCCTTGTCACCACCGGGGCGGTGTATCTGCCTATCCACTGGATTATCCCGAAGTTGTATAGAATGTTTACGATAATTACCCCCAACAAAACAAAGGGGAGCGCTTCCTTCAAAAACCACTTGACCCTCATCCAGACTTTTTTACCTATCGCTTTAAAATGAGGAAGTCTGTACGGAGCTATATCGACAAATATCTCCGGACTTTCCCCCTTGATTATTCTATTTAAAAGCAGTCCCAAAACCAACCATACTAAAAACATAGTAAAGAATACCGTTCCCAGACCCCTGATGCCATATTTGCCCACGAGTCCTACGACCATCGCAATCTGAGCCATACAGGGGACCGAAATCGCAAGAAGAGTCATCGCAATGAAACGCTCTCTTCTTGTTTCCAAAATCCTGGTAGACAAAGCCCCCGGAACATTACACCCCAGACCCAGCATCATCGGTACAATACCCATACCATGCAAGCCAACCCGGTGCATTACCGTATCCGTAAGCACTGCGAGCCTCGGAAGATAGCCAAAGTCTTCAAGCAGGGATAAAACGAAATAAAAAGCGAAAATATACGGAAGAACAGCCGCAATAGGCACAAAGAGACCTGTGGTCAAAAGACCCATCGATTCCATATAAATTATTTCTCCGTCGATCAACTGACCTATAAATAAATCGTGCAGAAAGCCTCCGCCTTCGAGTAAATCCGAAATCCTCATCATCAGAGGAGTCCAGAAAGTATCGAAAAGCGGCTCGAGAACGTAGCCGATAAGCGATTCTCCTATAAAACGAACCAGCCAGAAACTCAGAAACAAAATAATCAGCGCGATCGGAATTCCGGTAGCAGGTGTTACGGAAGCATCACCCAACCTTTCAAGCGGAGTGTGATGGCGACGGATTACCTGCTGCACATTTTCTACAATATTGCCGATTTCAACCCACTTGTCATCGAATTTTGCTTTCCTGGATTTTGCTTCAGGTAATCTGTCTACTAATTCTTTTATACCTTCTCCGGTGAGTGCGCAGGTCGACACAACGGGAACTCCTAACATTTTTTCAAGTTTATTCGCGTCTATTTTGATTCCCTTATGGCACGCTTCGTCCCAGATGTTGAGAGCCACAATAATAGTCGCGCCGCTTTCAATCAAATCGAGAGTAAAATTTAAACTTCTTTCGAGGTTCGTTGCGTCTATAACATCGATAACTATATCTCCTTCTTTTAACATCTCGGATGCCACTTCTTCAGCTTTAGTTGTGGGAAGCAACGAATATGTTCCGGGAACATCTATAATCTCGGCTTTTGTCTGATTGAAACGCATTGTGCCCCGGGCGAATTCAACCGTCGTCCCGTGATAATTGGAAGCTATCACATTTACACCGGTAAGTCTTGAGAATATCACGCTTTTCCCCACATTCGGATTGCCCATAAGAAGAATTTTCACGATTCCGCCTCCACGATTATTCTTATTGCCATGCCGTAACCAATGGCGATTTGAGATCCGCCGATTTCTACAACCACAGGACCCCTCAAGGGTTGCGACGAAATCTTCTTGATGATTCTGCCTTCCCTAATGCCCAATAAATTCAGCTTTCTAATCATTCCGTAACCGCCGATTATCTTAACTACCCGATAACCCTTACCGGTTTCGGCTTTGACTAATGGATTCCCATCGCTCATTTTTCAAACCACTCCCTAGCTTTTATTTTTTTTAATATTGGACCGCTTTTCGAATATAATCGCAAATGCGTTGCATTTGCGATTATATTTAAAATTTTTTATTGACAGTCTCTGCAATATCCCTTGATCCCAAATCTGTATTCCGTAGGCTTAAAACCGTATTTCTTGCAAATTCTATCTTTTTCCTGTTCTATTATCTCATCTTCAAATTCTATAATCTTACCGCATTTAACACATACCATGTGAGAATGATGTTTATGTCCGTAAATGTGTTCATAAAAAACTCTATCTCTGCATTTTAGCGCTTCCGCTATGAGCCCACAATCTAAAAGCAGGGGTAAAGTTCTGTAAACCGTAGTTCTGGAAATTTGTTCTCCTTTTTCTTTTATTCTTTCATATAGGTTTTCTACGTCAAAATGGTCGTGTGTAGAAAACACTTCTTCCAGTATTATTTGCCGTTCAGGAGTAAATTTTAAACCTCTGGCTTTTATGTATTCCTTGAATATTTCTTTTTCTGTTTTCATAATTGCAAATGAATCCCAATTAAATCTAAACGTATAATTTCATTTGTCAAGGGATTATTCTCGAATTGTTGAAAAAGTGCTGTTGCTTGTTATGAAGTGTCATAATCTAAAAGATACAAAAGTTTTTTTCATGCAAACTTATTCCTCATAATAATTTCCCCGTAGAAATAACCCAGCAGCCAGGATCTGATGCCATGATGTTTCCTGTCTCCTCGTAAGCTCTACCGCGGCATCCTGCACATCTATCCCTATAGATACAACGACCGCATTCTCCTTCCAGTAATTCCCTATTTCTAAGCTTTGACAGTATTTTAGAATTATCCCATATCTGGATGATATTTTCTTCTTTTACGTTTCCCAATTTTACTTGGAGCACCATGCAGGGTAATATGTCGCCATTTGGCAGTACTGTAAGATATCCGTTCGGCATTCCGGCGGCGCACCCTCTTCCGTAATAAGGAATTCTCTTCAATAAATCTGCCGGAAAATGATTCGGTCGGACGTCTTTCTCCTGGAGTATTAAAGTGTACATGGGACAGCCTGGTACTCTTATTATTATCGGGTAATCTACTTGAGCTTGCACTAGTTTCTCCATAACCTCTTTTCTTTCTTCGGGGGATAATACTTCATCCGGGATTTGCTCCCTAACTCTTTTAACCTGGATTAGATCGAAAAATTCTGCCGCGACCGCTCCGTAATCTAAAGCAAGTTTTAACATATCCGGTATTTGTTCTAAGACGCCTCTTCTGATGGTCATGCCGAACTGGAAGGGTAATTCTGCTGCCTTACATGCTTTAGCGCCTTTCAGAGCTTTTTCGAAAGAGCCTTTCACTCCCCGAAACCAATCGTGTGTCTGCGCGTTGGCGCCATCTATAGATATCTGGGCTGCCATAACACCGGAAGATTTCAACCTTTCGGCGACTTCTTCATTTATTAACGTGCCGTTGCTACCTATTACTACTCTCAATCCTTTTGAAGATGCGTGTTTGGCGAGGTCGAAAAAATCATCTCTACAGAGAGGTTCTCCTCCGTCGAAAATTAAAAGTTTTATTCCCCATCCGGCTATTTCGTCTAAGAGTTTCTTTGCTTCTTCTGTTGAAAGCTCGTCTGGCGCGGCTTCGCTTCTCGCGTCACTATAACAGTGTTTGCATTTAAGGTTGCATTTTCTTGTGATGGCATACGAAATAAGATAAGGCGGCGGTACAACGGATTTGGTGGTTTTATTTTCATTCGTGTTGTTTCGCATAGAATTCATCTCCTTTTACTCCTCTTTATTTCGTTCTCCGAATATTTTAGTTCCTATTCTTATCATATTTGCTCCTTCTTCTAAGGCTATTCTATAAGAGTTGGTCATACCCATAGATAAATATTTCATTTCTACGTTAGGCAAGTTCATTTCTTTAATCTCATCGAACAACTTTTTTGTTTTTATGAAATAGGGTCTGGAATTTTCAGGATTTCCGAAGCGAGGTCCCATTGTCATGAGCCCCATTATTTTTAAATTGGAAAGCTGTGAGATTTTTTTTATTAATTCTTTTGCATTCTGAGGTAATACCCCGAATTTTTGAGACTCTTCTCCGCTGTTAATTTCTATTAGAATCGGCATTACTTTATCTATTTGAGCGCATTTTTCGTCTATCTCTGTTGCTATTCCTATCCTGTCGATAGTTTCAATCATATCAAACATTTCTAAGTTTTTTCTTCTCAAAAGGTCGTGTTTCTCTATTTGCGGAATCCCGATGAAATGCCATTTTGCTTTTTTTCCAATCGCTTTGTAGGCTTTTTTTGCTTCTTTTATATAGTTTTCTCCAATTATCTTTATTCCCGCCTCGATTGCTTCCAGTATCTCATCGGGCTTTCTTTTCTTTGCCGCAGCTACTAATTGCGCTTCTTCCGGCAGCTCTTTCAGTATTTCTCTAACGTTATTTTTAATGTCAGACATTTATTCTCCTGATTTTCCCTTCGTATTCCGGAAAATAATTCCCGATTATCCTCAGATTGAATTGGGTAAGTATAGACTCTTTAGATTCTCTCTCGAGTAAAAACTCGAATGACTTTTTTACGAGTTCTTCTTTGGGTATTTTTCCATTAGTTAACTTTTGATAATATTCATCTTCCAGGTGAACCGTATGTCTCGATTCGCCACTTTCTTCTTTGACTTTTACCAGAAATTGCTCTTCACTTATTTTTTCAACTTCAATCATTTAATCCTCCTATCAGTAAAACAATTCATATTTACTTAGAAAAACGCAATTTTTACACCCATCAAAATCAAGCCGACTCCCAGCGCGTATTTAAGTACTTCCTTTGGCAGTGCTGCCGCTAAATGTGATCCTATAAAACTAAAAATCAGAAAACCCGCCATAATTACAAGCGCGGCTTTAACATTAACGAACCCTTTCCTGTAATAATTACAAGCAGCCAATAAACTCACGGGGGCAGCCACGATTAAAAGAGTCGTTCCCTGCGCCAACTTTTGAGGGAAGTGCGCCAGGTATAGTAACGAAACAATGATTATAGCCCCGCCTCCGACACCTATTGTACCCATAACCAAACCGGCAATAGAGCCGATTAAAATGTAAATTAATAGATCAAGCATTATTCTAACCCCATTTTATTTTCCGTTTGTTTCAAGAATATGAAACTCTTTTTTTGCGTTGTTTAAAGCTTCTTCTATGTTTCCCTTTAAGAAATATAATTTAACACCTCTTTCCTCCAATCTATTAATCCCTCTTTTCCCGATATGAGCAGATATAATGACAGGGCAATCGTCAATCAAAGCATACACATCCAGAGTTTTCAAATGCTGTAGTGTTTTCTCGTAGGGATTAATCCTTTTTTCTATGAGTTTAAAGCTGTTTCCATTCTCGGTTTCATAAATAAACATATATTTTGCCATACCCAACATCTTCGGGAAAACATTTATTCCATCATTGGTCGGGATTGCAACTTTCATTTTCCTTGCCTTTTTGGCTCCAACTTTTTAGCTTTCAATAATCTCACGTAATCACCAAAAAAAAGAAAGCGTTCGAAGCCGTTGAAGTTATAGCCAGTAAGTACTCGTTTCCAATCTCTTTCTATAAAATCGAAAGCGTAAGGACATTCTATACTTTTGAAAGGAATTCTCAAATAAAATGGCATTCCCTTAAAGGAAAATTCGTTGTAATCAAGAATAAAAAAACTCCCGTTAACTTTTAACATTTTAAAAACGTTTTTTACAATCGATTCTCTTACATTTTGAGGAAAACCATGGAGTACAAAAGAAATAAATACCTTGTCGAATTTTTCTATGTAAGGCAAAGATTTATCGACCCTTGAACGGATAATACTCACATTGGGATGATCGGAACATTTTCTCTTGAATTGTGAAATCATTTCCCTGGAAATATCGACCCCGATTAATTCTCCTTTTCCCGAAAGATATTCCGCCATTAAACACGCGTTCCTGCCCGTTCCGGCTCCCAGGTCAAGTATTTTGTCTTCCGGTTGAATTTCCATCAACCCTACAGCCTTCTTTATAAACGGAAAATATCTGCCAAATGTAGCTATATCAAGCAAAGAATCGTAGTTTCTCGCCATAAATCCCTTGATTTCCACTTTCGATTTCGGATAATATTCAGTCATTTTAAAAACCTATAAATTATCTCACGCGGTTTATGTGCTCGTTTTTTTAGAATTCTCTTCCGGGATCAGAGTCAAAATCAAATAATGCAGGACTCTTTAAAAACGCGTCCGGGAATTCTTTACGATTTATTTTTATTATAATATTCAGTACTTAATCAGCCCGAATTCTCTTATTCGCCGAAGGACAAAATAGCGCCTTTGTCAGCGCTCTGTACAAAATGCGAGTATCTTGCCAGCCATCCTCCCTGCACTTTAGACTTAAAAGGAGCTTTTTTCTTTTTTCTTTCTTTTAATTCCTTTTTTGAAAGTTTGACATTTATTTCTCTCTTATTAACGTCTATCTGGATTATGTCACCATTTTTAATCAATCCTATTTCACCGCCGCTTGCTGCTTCCGGAGACACATGCCCTATACAGAGACCCCTTGTGCCTCCCGAAAAACGACCGTCGGTAATTAAAGCCGCCTTTATTCCCGCTCCGCTTATCGCCGAGGTGGGAGAGAGCATCTCCTGCATTCCGGGACCGCCCTTTGGGCCTTCGTAACGAATAATTACAGCATCCCCATCTTTAACTTTATTATTCAAGATAGCTTCTAAAGCTTCCTCTTGAGAATTGTAAACCTTGGCTTTTCCTTCGAAACTGAGCATATCATTATCCACTCCGCTTGTCTTAACCACGGAACCATTTTTTGCGATATTGCCAAAGAGAACAGTCAAACCTCCCTCGGGAGAAAAAGCGTTTTCCGCCGAACGTATTACTTTGCCGTCAGGCTCGGGAGATTGTAAAACATAATCTTCTAACGTTCCGTAAACTGTTTTGGCTTTAAGGCTTAACTTAGAGCGTTTGCTTTCATAGACAGCTTTTAGAATGGCACCCATTCCTCCTAATCTGTTTATATCTTCCATGTGAATTTCCGGTCTGGACGGAGAAACCTTGATAACATTGGGGGTTGTTTTCGCTAATTTGTTAATGTCGTCGAGGTTGTATCCGATGCCCGCTTCATGCGCTAACGCCAACAGGTGCAATACCGTATTTGTGGAACCACCCATAGCCAGATCTAAAATAAAAGCGTTGTCGAGAGATTTCTTGTTTAGAATATCGAGGGGCTTAATTTTGTTTTTCATCAGATATATAAGTTTTCTCGCGGCCTCTTTGACCAGAGCGATTCTTTCAGGGTTTATCTCGAATTGTCTATTTTTGCCTTTTACTCTTTTCGTGGCAGGTATCGAACCGTTGCCGGGTAGTGCAAAGCCCAAGACTTCTCCCAGAGAATTCATTGAGTTCGCCGTAAACATACCCGCGCAGCTCCCGTAGCCGGGACAGGCTACTTCAGCTAATTTTTCCAACTCTTTCTTCTTTATTTTACCGGAGCTGTACTTTCCGACAGCTTCGAAAACGGATATCAAATCTGTATTATCCTGTCCTGCCAGCATAGGACCGCCGCTGACGTATATGGAAGGGATGTTTATCCTCACCATGGCATTGTACATAGCGGGTACGATTTTGTCGCAATTCCCCAGTCCTATCCAGGCATCGGGAGGATGGGCTCCCATGATAGTTTCAATCTGATCGGCAATTAACTCCCTTGAGGGTAAGGAATACTTCATCCCAAAATGCCCCATGGCTATACCGTCTCCGACCGCTCCGCCGATATTCGTGTACCACACATTCACGTTCTGTTTTTCTAACTCTTCTTTTAAAACGGCACCTAACTTATCGAGATGAGCGTGACCGGGAATCTGAGTGGTGTAAGAATTTACAATAGTCACGAAGGGTTTCTTTAAATCTTTTAAGGATTCAATAACTCCTTCCGCCATCATAAGGCAAGCTCCCGGTAACATGTGCGCCCCTTCTCTATAAACACCGCTTCCTTTTTTTCTAAGGTTTGAAATACCTTCATTTATTGTTTTTGCTTTCATCCTTTACTCCTTCTTGAAATAAAAAATATTTAACAACTCAATTTCAGGAACAATCAATGGGGAATCCCTTTAATATGTAAAAGAAGATGTTCCATATTACCTTTTAAATTTTCAACCCAGCCGTAATTAGAATCTTCCTTAGAATCCAGATCTTTAACATAAGGTTTTATGTCCAGCAGCGGAGTGTTGTCAAAAACATCCAGACCCGAAGTGAAGATTTTATTGTCTTCTATTTTTTTTACTTTAACAACACTCAACCCTATAGGATTAGGGCGTTCCGGCGCTCTACTCGCGAACAACCCCACCCTTTCGTTGTCGACCCATGCAGGATTTACAATCATGGGAGTTTCTTCTATGGCACGGTCGAGATAATATATGACATATATATAGCGGAATTTCTCGAGTTTGACAAGACCTTTGACGTATTCATCATCGACAACAACACAAAACTCACCTTTATCTTCATCTATAGGTTGATAAGGAGCGTCATCTATATAAGGTGTTTTAATAACCCCTATTTTTTTTAATTTTATCTCTAAAATATTTTCAAACATTATTAAATTTTTCCGAAATTCATTCTTCCTTTTCAAATTTGAAACACGCTCTATCCAATTGTTAATATCTACTTCTATCTTAAGATATATCCTTTTCGTAGCCTGCCCCGGTACAAATTTCGTGGTCATGGCTTCTTAATTCTCTTTATCTACATCGAGAACCGCACAACATCTACCATTCACTGCGCTTCACTTATATACTTATTGAAAATGGTTTTCATTATCAATAATAGAAAAAACTTCATTTCTGTCAAGGGAGGATGATAAGGCGTTTCTTTACATTGACTGTACGGAAGCGCATTTCGTTATTTCTATTTTTGAGGTTAGGATTATTGGTCCTCGAATCCTATGGTAAACATCCTCTCTAAATCATGGCGTGAATAGGTGCGGAAAGCCAGCATTGTTTCTGTTTTAATAATCCCTTCCATTTTTAACATATGGTTGGTAACAAGATCGGCAAGTTTCTCATTGTCGGAAACTCTTATTATGGCAGCCAGATCAAAATGTCCGCTTACAGAGTAAACTTCTGATATACCCTTTATTTTGAAAAGTTTCTGCGCCAATTCATTAATGCTTTTACGCTCTGCATTTATAAGTACAATTGCCGTCACCATATCTCTCTCCTTATTTTTGATAAATATAAAAACAAATGTCTGGTTAGTCAAGGGAAGCAAACAAAAACAGAGACATCTTTATTATCAGTATCAGGCGTTGAAATGTGAAAGATTCCTTAAATCCTTCGGATTGGTTAAATAGTCAAATTAAAAATAGTGACAATTTTTTTTAACGCAAATTTAAAAAGGGTGGTGAGTTTTTGTGTATTTCGTGTGTTTCATGGTTTAATAATTTTGCTGTGTCCTCAGCGTCTCCGTGTGAGAATATTCAGTCCTGCAAATGTACCAGTTGGATTTCTTCGGGCTTTTCTCCCAGAAAATTTACCACTGTCCTATCGAAATTCCTGGGAATATCGGAAAGATATACCTTTAAGGATCCCTCCCCTTCAGCTCTCAAGTTATTATCGTCCAAAAACCTCTCCAGAAACCGGGCGGCTTCTTTCCCGGGTTCGATTATTTCCACTTTATCTCCCACCACCTTTTTTATCACTGAACGAAGCAGCGGGTAATGAGTACATCCTAATATTAAGGAGTCGATGTTTTCCGCAATCAGGGGATTAAGATATTTTCTTGCTATCAGTTCCGGAACTTCGCCCTCTATCCATCCTTCCTCAGCCAGAGGAACAAAAATAGGACAGGCTGCCGGGTAAATATCAATGTCTCCAATCCTGTCCTTCAGTCTTTTCTCAAAAGCGCCACTTTCAATGGTGGCATTTGTCCCTATTACGCCGACTTTTCTGCAGGACTTTGGTAATAAGGCGTTAACTCCCGGATCGATCATGTCGATGATAGGTATAGGGAATTCTTCCTTCAGTTCTTCCAGAGCGTTGGAAGAAATTGAAAAACATGCGGAAACAATAACTTTAACCTGAAACTTTTGAAGAAAATCAATATCTTCTTCGGCAAAACGCAGGATTGTTTCTTTCGATTTTGTTCCGTATGGAACTCTGGCACTATCTCCAAAATACAATATCGTTTCTTCCGGTAACCTCTTACGTACTTCCTTTACTACCGTAAGGCCTCCTATTCCGGAATCGAAAATGCCAACCGGAGACTGTTTAAGTCCTTGATTTAGCATAATCTTCTATTCCCTCGACAATCGCGTCACTTACTTTCTCTAAAAATTTTCCATCTAACAGTTTTCTCCTGTCTTCAGGGTAAGTCAGAAAAGCTATTTCCACTAAAACAGCCGGCATATAATTCAAACGAAGAACGTAAAAATTCGCCTGTTTTAAACCCCGATTATAGAGATCGCATTTCTGTACCATTTTTTCCTGTATACGAATACCCGCCTGTTGCGACTCCTCGAGAAATTGAGTTTGCGCGAGATCATTTAATATATAATCGAGTTCAGACAAATCCGAACCCTCATTGGCTTCGAACCTGATCGCAGAGTTTTCAGTCGCTTCAACCGTTCTTGCCCAATCGCTCCTCGCGGCTGAAAGAAAATAAGTTTCAGCTCCGTGCATCGCCCTTTTATTGGGCGCAGCGTTGCAATGAATAGAGACAAAAAGATCAGCCCTCGCCGAATCGGCAATTTTTGTCCTGTCTTTTAACGGGATAAAAACATCTTCGGTTCTTGTCATTATTACATTGTAATTTTTTGCTGCGAGCTTCGCCGCAATTTTTTTTGCAGCTTTCAGCACTATATCCTTTTCACGCACATTAGCACATACCGCTCCCGGATCTTTTCCTCCGTGCCCTGGATCTATGACAATAGTTTTTATACTCCTCTTCTCAAATGTCTTGACCTTAATATTCAAAATTTTTCCATTTCTTACCGCATCCATCGCGAGATTGTTTTTTGTTTTAAAACGAAACTTAATAAAACCGGTTCCTTTCTCGAATTTTATTTCTTCAATTAATCCCTGGGGAGAAACCTCCGAAATCTTTTCATTATAAATCGGATCGAATATCACCAGAACCCATTCTTCTTTAACTTTATTAAAAAGATGTTTTAAAGTCGGAGAACACTCGATTTTAAAAATAGTGGAAGAGGGAGTAATTTCCCAATCTGTTCTACGAATATTGACTTCCGTGCCTATTTCAAGTATCCCCCGATTGATTTTCGCATCCATGTTCATTAAACTGCCAAAAATAAGAGGCAGAGAAGAAACCGGAACATACAAATTGCCATTTTCTTTTATAGGCGGCACTTCTAACTGAAACACATCCCGGTTTACTTTTATAAAAGGATTGTCAGGCATAATAGAAACGATGTTTTCTTTTTGAATGGTTAAGATTTGGGTATTAAGATCCCAGTAATAAGAAAAATCCATTTCTTCGAGCATCAAATTGCTCTTTATATATTTATGGTTGCCAATCCAGTACTCCTGAAAAGTGTGCATTTCGCCGGAAAGATTAACACTGAATGAAAGGATAAGAAAAATCATAAGTATTTCTTTATCTCCCTTTTCTGCTCTTTTTTAATTATTTTATCTCTTTTTTCGTATTTTTTCTTCCCTTTTACGACAGCCAGAGATACTTTCACAAGATTTTTTTTAAAGTATAACTCAAGAGGGACTAAAGTAAGTCCTTTGTTTTTAAGTTTTCCCTCAATTTTTCTTATCTCATTTTTATTTAAAAGCAGTTTCCTATCTCTCTTCGAATCTAAAATATCCCCCGTTTTCTCGTATGGTGAAATATGCATATTAAAAAGAAAAATCTCCCCGCCTACCACCTGGGCAAAAGCATCCGATAAACTCACCTTACCCTGCCTTATAGATTTAACCTCTGCTCCCTTCAAAACGATGCCTGTCTCAAAGGTATCTAAAATATGATAATCGAATTTAGCTCTTTTATTTTTAGCAATTACTTTCTTACCTTTGAATTCCACTTGACTTATTCCTTATATATCGTATAATTTTAGACGATGAATAAGATTATTTTCTCACTATCTATTTTAATAATATTCTGTTTTTTTAATTGTGCAAGGCAGGCTGTCGAAACGACCATCCCCCAAGAGAATTTTTTAGAAAACGTTGCGCGCTGGCAGAATCAAGTATCGAAAAAAACCGGCACGGGAGAAATGACAGTATCTGAACCGGACAGGCGTTTTTCCTCTTATTTCTCTTTTCTATATAACGTAGAAGAAAAATCCTTAAGTGGTGAACTTTTAGGCTCTTTTGGAATGTCGATCGGTACTTTCTACTTTTCTGAGGATTCGATCTCTATAAGAGACAAAGATGGCAAACAGGTAAAAAAAGAGGTCCTTTCTTTGCTGGAAGAAAATCCGGATGTTTCGCTTTCTCGATTTCTTATGTGGGACATACCCATTTCTCATCATTCGGAAGTAATCCCTTTAGGGGATGGATGGCTTTTATCGGATACCGTTTCCGAAATTTTTATTTCAACTGATTTTAAACCCACTCAAGTGGTGTTACACAAAAGCAATAAAATCAAAATCAAATATTCGGATTTCCGTTCGCAAAAAGGAATTCCCTGTCCTTTTAAAACCGAGGCAAAAACGGAGGGAAAGAGCCTGGAAATAGTGTTTAGAAAAATAAAAATAGAATGATCTTTTTTGCTTTCACGCTATCTCTTATAAGTCAAACTTTTATATCTCCAGACCTTCCATTCGAAAACACTTTAGAAAAAGTTTCCACGGTTGAAGACCTTTATCAGCTGGACTCTATTTTACTCTCAAATGAGATGTTCGAAGAAAGCGTACTCGCCGAAAACAAATTAATCAAGATGATAAGGGCAAATCATGATTATGTTAATTCTTCCCTTGCCGATAAATATTTAATTTGGGGGATAACAGACATGAAAAACGGAAGAACAAAAAAAGGAGAAAGAAAACTTCTTTTTGCAGGCAAGCTCGATCCCTCAAACAGACACATATCCTTGACATTGGCCAAAGCAAGCTTCCCTGATTTAAAAAAAACAACAAAATATTTACTGAATTATGTCTCGACCATCAATTTTCTGAGTAATAAAGTTTTTTTTGTAAAAACTTTATTGTTGTTTCTGGCCTTATTTTTTTTCTGGATTATGCTGGCTACCGTGGGAGCCAGTATTGTTTTCTCTATATCTTATCTTACAAAATGGTTGGAGGTAAAAGCCAATATAGGCGGTTTATGGGTCGTAGCCATACTGTTTTCCATCTTTGTATGGTTACCTTTTCCGGTCGTTTTTCTTATACTCGTAGCAATGTCACTGTTAAGAATGAGAAAACCTGATTTAATAAGATGTTCCACTCTTTTCATTTTGTTTCCCTTTTTAATTTCATATTCATACATTATAAGCGGCAATTTCAACCCACAGAGTTCTATTTATAAAGAATTTACTAAGCGATTTAATCCTTATAACTACGAACTCGTTTTCCCGGTTACACCTTACGGATACCTGGTAAAAGGGATACAAGAAGCGAAAAAAGGTGATTTCTCCGAAGCTAAAGATTTCTTTGAGAAAGGGTATAATATCAGACGAGATGTAAAATATTTGGCTAACTTATGCTCGGTTTATTATGCCGAAGGAGATACAACCCGAGCTATTAACATGTGCGAAAATGTTCTTAACGATGATCCGCAAAATGAGATAGCCAACATTACAATCATCCAGATACTCTATGACCAGCTTAATTTCGATAAAGCAGAAGCGCATATGGAAAAAACAGGGTTCAGGTTAACAAATGTAGCTAATCTGGAACCTCCGGTATACAGTTACCCGCCGGAAAATTGGCTTTATAAGTATGTTTTTGTTCCCAGAGGTCTACTAAAATATCTTACAGGAAAAAACCAATTGGTTATAATAACAATAGGGTTTTTTCTCGCGATAATGGCGCTTTTCAAAAAAGAGAAGGGAATATACTGTCCAATCTGCAAAAGTATTATTTTGACAAACAAAAACAATGAAAATATGTGCCTATCATGTTTCACAAAACTATCATTGACAAAATCAAAAAGCATAAGAGAGAGACTCAAAAGGCGCATAGCTATAAAAGCAAACAAGGTAGACAAAACAACCAATATATTGATGAGTCTCATAATTCCGGGAAGCGCCCATTTCTACAAAAATAGAAATCTTGCTGGTATGACAATCAGTTTCTTCGCGGCTTTTTTACTTTTAATCCTTCTGAACAGCGCTTTTCTACATGTTGATCAATCGTTGCAATTCAAAACCTATATAGGAAATAACATCTTTACTATCTCTGTAATACTATTTTATTTTTTATTACTATTCTCGAGTTGGAGGTTAAAACCACATGGAAATGGAAGGTAGCATACAGGAATTTTCTGTCCCTGAAATATTGCAATTTTTATCTCTGCATGAAGCGGATGGAGTTCTTAAATTAAAAACGGGAAAGGAAGAAGTGGATTTTGGTTTTAAAAGAGGGAAAATAACCGATGCTCTCCACAAGGGAGAGAAACTTTTTCATTCTATAAGCGAATACATCCAGAGAACGGGATTGATCGATCCAAATACGTTTAAAAAATTCAATGAGAAAGCTAAAGAACTGGACCTTACTTTACTTGAAATCATTGAAAAAGGAGAAGTGTTATCAAAGAAAGAAATCGAGAAAATAATAGCCTTCAAAATCCAGGAAACGACATGTGAAGTTTTGACCTGGAACGAAGGGAAATATTCTTTCGAAGCAGGAAAGAAACTATATCAGCGTTCCTCTTTTTCTGTCGAAATAGAACCTAACACCCTTGTAATGGAAGGCATGAGAAGAATAGACGAATGGCCTCTGATTGAACAAGCTCTACCGGATGAAAATGTGGTTTTGAGGAAACTCGAAAAGCCTGAAATAGAAATTGAAATCGGAGAAGATGAAAACATTATCCTTAAAAAAATTACAGAGGACATCTCTTTAAAAGAATTAGTCGGAATATCAGGAATAGGCAAATTCAGAACTTACAACTCAGTATACAAGCTTACTGAAATAGGAATCATTGCAAAAATCCCGGGTGAAGCTAAACCCCGCCAAAAGGGTTATGCAAAAAAAACACATATATCGTTTTCTTTCAACTTAAAACGGTTTGTTCTTTATGGGTTTCTTCTCATCCACATCCTATTTTTCTTCAAGTTTAGACTACCCCGTATAGGAAACGATATAACAAACATTAAAAACCTAATCGGTGATCCTTCGCGAATAGAAACTATACTGCCTATATCCCCGGAATTGGAGAAATGATAGAGTTAAGAAATCGGATAGATAAAATAGCAAAAAATATTCCCAGCTTCAAGGGCTATTATCAAAAAAGAAGAAAGTGAAAAACCGACCAACTATTACGGGAAAAAATCGCGAAAAAACTTAAATAAATATCGGATTTAATATTTAACGAACACGAACTATTTGCCAATCCCATTGACAAAGATAAAAATATTATTACAATAATAAAAAAGAAAGGGGGTTTTGTTAATATGAAGAGATTTTTACTGATCGTTTGCTTAGTTCTACTGATAGTTAATTTTATCGGCTGTGGAAAAGCTCCTGAAGAGGGAGAAGCCGCGGAGCAACCTTCTGCGGAAACGACCGCCGAAGATACGGCTGCTGTTGAAGAAGCTGATACAATGGATACAACAGCAGTTGAAACGCCCGAGGAGCAACCGGCATCAGAAGAACTTGAAGAGTAAACAACGTTCGATAGTTGAAAACTCAAAAAGATAACACCACATCTCATTCGTGGAAATGTAAGATGTAGTGTTGAATTTTTCTAATGGCCTGTAATAAAATTTTTATGCTTGACTTTTGATTTCACTATCCTTATAATACCTGAAACATTTAACAAATAGGAGGGAGTAATGAAAAAAGTTCTTTTAGTGTTAGCGGTTTTACTTGTTGCCCTGCCTCTGAGTGCGAGATCTAAACTTGAGTTTTCTCCAAGAGGAAGTCTTTATATAAGTAGTGTAAATTTTGGGGTCGGTGCCGATATTATAGTAAACCCCATAAAAAACTTCGGTTTTAGAATCAATCTAGCTGAATTGGTCTTTGGGGATGAAACCGCCTTTTCTATAAACTCAGGTAACTATTTTAGTTTCAGCAATTTCGACATTCTATATTATACAAATATCGCTGGTATTTTTTCGTACGTCGATATAGTATTCGGATTGCTTACCGATGGAGGAACTTCTATAGCAATTGGAGGGGGACTCGGTATTGAAAAATATATGGGAAAAGG
>CAZSEX010000003.1:34858-114725 GCA_964606065.1 uncultured bacterium
GAACTTCTATAGCAATTGGAGGGGGACTCGGTATTGAAAAATATATGGGAAAAGGAAATTATATATTTCTTGAACCAGCCCTAATATTCTCAGATGGCCCTGCCACTGACGGAGATCTTACCTTCAGAACTTCATTTGGCTTGAAATTAGGAATTTGAGAAAGATATAAAAATAAATTAAATTTTACTCAGCAATTTTCTAATAAAAACCGCATGAATCGATTCATGCGGTTTTTATTAGAAGCTGAAATTTACCCTTGATTCAAACATAAAATATAAGTATAATTCAGGGAAACAATGAAACTGTTAAACCCAAAAACAGAAAAAGAGATCGACAAGAAAATTATAAATGTCATACTTAATGGTGATTATGAATTGGCAATTAAAAATATATCTCTTGTTTTCGATAAAATATATAAAAATATTCCCGATAAAAAAAGAATATCTTACGGAAGAATCCATGTTATAAAAACCCTATCAAATTACATATATGAAAAACTATCGGAAAGCGAATCGCTTAATTTCGATTTTGCCGCGGATTTATACGAAAACAGCAAGGATTTCAAAAGCAAGGGTGTAGCTCTGGGAATAATCTCTTTTTGCGGGCTGGAAGAACCTAAAAGAACTCTGCCTTATTTTGTTTCGGCTGCCGATTCTCCCGACTTTGATACCAGAGAAATGGCTCAAATGTTTTTCAGAAAAATCATAAAAAAACATCCCCCTACGGCGAAAAAAGTCCTGTTGAATCTCGTAAATTCAAGTTATTCCAATGTACGTCGATTCGTTGCCGAGACTTTAAGACCGGTTCAGGAAAACAAATGGTTTTATGAAAGACCCGAATATCCTCTGTCTATAATCAGAAATTTATTCAAAGAAAGTGCGTCATACCCGAGGACTTCTGTCGGAAACAACTTGAGTGACCTGGCAAAATATCATCCCAAACTTGTTTATAAATTAGTACGGGAACTTGTTGAAAGCGGGAATGACAACTCATACTGGATAGCGTACAGGGCATGTCGGAATCTGGTCAAAAAAGATAGAAATAAAGTTATGAACCTTTTAAATATTGACGAATACAAATACAAAAATAAAATTTATAAGAGAAGTGCTCGTAAAAGAAATTAAAGCAAAATCCATCCTGAGAAAAACGAAGAAAGTAGACTCGTGGTTTCTAATAAACTACGGAATGAACCTTTACAGAGGATGTGCCCATAATTGCGTATACTGTGACGGGCGGAGCGAAGGATATTACGTTGACGGCGAATTCGGAGAAGAGATAACCGTAAAGGTAAACGCGATAGATATTCTAAAGAGAGAATTAGACCAAAAGAGGAAAAAAATCCCTTTAAAACATTATTTTGTGGGTTTATCCGGCGGAGTTGGAGATAGTTATCAGCCGCTTGAAGAAAAATACGAATTAACCCGTCAGGCTCTGGAATTGTTTTATGAGAAAAAATTCCCGGTTCATATCCTTACAAAATCAACTCTTGTAGAAAGAGATATCAATATAATAAAAAAAATAAACGAACAAAACAGAGCAATCGTTTCTTTTAGTTTTTCTTCGACTAATAATGAAATAAGTTCTATTTTCGAACCGGGAGTACCTGCGCCAAGAGAGAGATTAAAAACTTTATCTAAATTCAAAAAAGAGGGAATTGCCTGCGGAATGTATTTAATGCCCGTGATTCCTTTTATAACGGATACCCGGGAAGTTATGGAAGAAACAATAAAAAAAGCAAAAGAAACAGAATTGGACTTTGTTGTATTCGCAGGAATGACTTTAAAAGAAGGAAGACAGAAGGAATACTTTATTAAAAAACTCGAAGAAAAATTTCCGGAACTTGCGCCTCACTACGAAAACATATATCTAAAAAATAAATGGGGGGCACCGACAGATGAATACTATCAATCTATAAGTCAAACGTTTAATTTGCTAAGCAAAAAATATAAAATACCAAGACGCATCCCCGCAAATTTATACGGAGATATTCTGGATGAAAATGATCTTGTAGTAGTCATCTTAGAACAGCTCGACTATCTGGCTAAGCTCGAAGGGAAACATTCGCCTTACGGCTATGCCGCTTATTCTGTATCAAAATTAAAAGAGTCCTTATCTGAAATAAAAGAAAATTTGCAGTGTATAAGAGGTGTAGGGAAAGTAACCGAGTCCATAATAAAAGAAATACTGAGAACAGGCAGTTCTTCTTATTATGAAAAATTATTAAGATGAATGTTCTCAGTATAGATACAGAATACTACAAAATTTTTGTAAAATCAATCAGGAGGCAAAATGAATAAAATTAATCGTCTCGTGCTCGTTCTCTTTTTTTGGGGCTTTTTCATTGGATGCAAAAACAAAATCAACAATCAGGATGTTTTATTCCAGGTATCAACAATTAACGCACTACTCGAAGGAGTTTATGATGGAGAAACTACTTTTAAAGAAATAAAGCAACATGGAGATTTCGGTCTTGGAACTTTTAACGCGCTCGACGGAGAAATGTTGATGCTAAACGGAAAAATTTATCAGGTTAAAGCAGACGGGAAAATTTATATGGCGGCAGACTCCTCAAAAACTCCTTTTTCAGCGGTCACTTTTTTCGAGGAAGATACATCTTTAATTTTAGACTCTACCCTTAATTATAAATCACTGGAAAAATTTCTCGACGGGATTCTGCCCACAGAAAATATTATCTACGCGGTTAAAATAACGGGAACATTCAAATATGTTCGTACACGCAGCGTACCGAAACAAGAAAAACCATACCCACCTCTTATCGAAGTCGTAAAAACTCAGCCCGAATTCGAATTTCATAATGCAAGTGGAACATTGGTGGGTTTTAGATTGCCAGAATACATAAACGGCATTAACGTTCCGAAATACCATCTTCATTTCATAACAAAAGACAAAAAAGGCGGAGGACATCTTCTCGAATGTGAAACCGGGAAAGTACAGGTGGGAATAGATTTTACCGATAAGATTCTCGTAACTTTACCAAAAACAGGAGCATTTTACGACGCCGATTTAGACAAAGACGGAAGTATTAAAGAAATTGAAAGATAAACTTATTGTAAACCATTTGAAACCAGGCAAAGTCTTATAAAAAAAGGAGGTAATATGGCAGTGTTTAAAAATATTTTCTTTCTCATCATAGCATGTTTATTTGTTCCTTCCATATTCGCTGAAACAGAAACAAGAAATGTAATAATAAATGAAATAACGAACGATTTAGAGGAATATAGAACGGGCTTCTCTTTAGGTGTAGATGATTTTCCATGGAACGCTTGCCGGGTCTCTCTCCAGTGGTGGAATAAAGACGGAATTGGAAAAGAATTATCGATCGATAAATTTTATTTATCGATTAATAAAGTTGAATCAACAGAGTCCGAATACGGCAGAAGAACCACAATAAGTTTTCCTGGTGTGACGTACTATTTTCTGTATCGTGATTCATCGAGTTCTTTAAATGGGCTATATGTTATCAGGGGTTTCGGATTTGGTCTGGGTTTTGAGACATATTTTAGTGAGATTACGCACTTTAATATTGATCATTCGATAGATAAAAGATATACGAGTTCACTTTCTGTTTATATACCAATAGGAATTGAGCACTTTTTTTGGGATAGATTTCCGAATTTAAGCTATTCCGTTGGCTTCGATTTATACGGGAGTTTTTCATATAGTTATCGTTTCCGCGATAGTAACGATAACCAGCAAAGAGGAAGAGAAGGGACTCTGAACTTGGGAATCTCCTCGCCCAAGTTTTTTATCAGGTGGTGTTTTTAAAAAAAGGTTATAACTCCAGGATTTTTTGTTTTATAATTCGACAATAAAAAGTAAAGAGGTTTATTTGGCAATCAAGTTCACAACATTCTTATTGAAAGGACCGCAGGATTAAAAGAACAAATTTCGGAACTAAAAAACATTTTTTGCATCAAAACAGATAAACAACCAAAAAGGAGGAATAAATGAAAAGAGTTTTAATTGTGATTTTTTTTCTAATATTGGGTCTGCTAACTTCTCCTGTTTACGCCCAGCCAAATGAAACTGCCGAAGAAAAAGACGCTTCCTCACCTTATTTTTTAGTACAGGGAGAATCCGACGTTGAAAGTTTTCCTCTACTGGAGACAAAAGCGGAAGTCAACATCGCGGGAGTAATCGCGGAAATCGAGCTTACACAGGTTTATAAAAACGACGGGAAGAAAACAATCGAAGCTGTTTACGTGTTTCCTCTGGGCGCAAAATCGGCAATTCACGCCATGAGAATGCAAATAGGCGACCGTATAATAGACGCGAAAATAGAAGAAACGGAAAAAGCAAAACAGATATATGAAGACGCGAAAGAAGAAGGGAAAATCGCTTCCCTTTTAGAACAGAAGCGCCCGAACGTTTTCCAGATGAAAGTCGCCAATATCATGCCCGGAGATGAGGTTGAAGTAATAGTTAGATACACCGAAATACTCGTACCGGAAAAAGGAATTTATGAATATGTGTCCCCCACAGTGGTGGGGCCAAGATTCACAGGAGAACAAAAAGATAAAGAAGACTGGACAGCTACCCCCTATCTACATGAGAAAGAAAACCCTCCGTATAAATTCGACATAAAAGTCAATATAAAAACAGGGATTCCTCTATCGGACATTTCCGTTCTTACGCACGATGTCGATATAGATAAGGAATATGATAAAGCGGTAATTGCTTTATCAAAAAATGAAAAATACGGCGGAAACAGGGATTTCATTCTCAGATACTCACTTAAAGGGAATAAAATACAAACCGGTCTTTTGTTATATCCGGGAAAGGAAGAAAACTTTTTCCTTCTAATGCTCGAACCGCCGGACAGGGTAGACATAAATATGGTTCCTCCACGTGAATATCTTTTTATTTTAGATGTTTCCGGCTCGATGCACGGATTCCCTCTGGACGTAACAAAATCCCTCATGAAGGATATAATCGGGGGGTTAAGAGAAAAAGATTACTTCAACATTCTTTTCTTCTCGGGAGGTTCTTCTGTTTTATCTGCTGAGCCCCTGCCGGCGACAAAAGAAAATAAAAACAAAGCCATGGAAATGGTTATGTCTCAAACAGGCGGAGGAGGAACCAGACTGCTGAACGCCCTGAACAGAATATCATCCCTTCCCAAAAGAGAAGGGCTTTCGCGAATTATAGTGACTGCCACAGATGGATACATTTCCGTGGAGAAAGAAGCCTTCGACCATATCAGAGAAAAGCTGGGAGAAAATAATTTCTTTGCTTTCGGCATAGGCTCTTCAGTAAACCGCTATCTCATCGAAGGAATGGCGCGCGCCGGCAGAGGAGAACCCTTTATAGTAACAAATCAAAATGAAGCAAAAGAAAAAGCGGCAATATTTTTGGACTATATTAAGAATCCTCTTTTAACCGATATAAAAACAGACTTTAAAGAATTCGACACATACGATATCGAGCCGATCAGCATACCGGATCTCTTTGCTGAAAGACCTCTCGTTGTTTTCGGCAAATACAAAAAAGCCGGTGGGAGAATAATTGTAACCGGTAATACGCCCGACAAAAAATATAAAAAAGAAATAAATGTTAAGAGTTCTATGGAAGATAGAGAAAGCTCGGCTATTAAATATCTGTGGGCAAGAGAGAAAATAGCAACACTCGATGATTACGGTAAGGTTGGAACCGAAGTAAAAAAAGAAGTAACCAGACTCGGACTAAAATACCATTTAATGACTCAATATACCTCCTTTGTCGCGGTAGATAAAATTGTCCGCGAAACTGGAGAAGTGGTTACAGTAAAACAGCCCCTGCCTTTACCTAAGGGTGTCAGCGATTATGCTGTAGGAGGTTCTCCCTCAGTAAAAGGATTTAGAATCCGCGGAGGCGGCATAATGAAAGCCGCAGAATATGCTCCAACGATAAAAATGGATATGTCGGCAAGTCCGGTAGAAGAGAAGAAAATAAAGCCAAACTTTTATATTAAGAAAGCGACAGTAGGACCGAAGACGGATATTCAAAAACTGGAAGAATTTCTTACGGATGAACTCGAGACGAGCTTTGAAGTTATCTTTAAAAACTGGAATTTGAAAACCTTAACGTTGTTACTGGAAATAGATAACGGGAAGGTTATGAAAGTGACAATAAAAGATTATAAAATATATAAGGGAAAAGCGTGCGAGGAATGTATCTTAAAATCGGTTGAAAGAGAATTAAACGCCCTTAATTTGCCGTCCGATTTGAAAGGTTCTATTGAATTGACAATAAACTGTATTTAGAAAACATACACTCTCGCAGTTTCCGGCTCTGATAAGGCTATCCCTTATCAGAGCCTATTTTTGTCAGCTACAAAGCCAACAAGGCACGAAAAGAAATTCTAAGAATTTGAAAGTATATGTAAACAATTAAAATAAACACTATAAGAATCACATGTTCTACATGTGATAAAAACAAACTCGTAACGTTTGGCTTCCGGCCGAGACTGTGCCAAAATTAACAATTTAGTTCGTAGGGCACGGCTTTAGCCGTGCTAAGATGCTGGCGATCATTTATTTCTCAAACCTAAAGGTTTGTCCTGCAATGAAAAATAGGAATTTTGTCACAGTCTCGGCCATTCGCTGAAAATCTTTGTGTCTTTGTGTTTTTTGTGTGAGATTGATTTGGGGTTGAGGGTTGGGTTTTAACCGACATTATCTTTTTTCTTTGTGTCTTCGTTTCTGCTTAATCCTTGACTATCTTTACTTTGTTACTATAATCAGGTAAGCGAACCAGTTAAAATGAAAATACGTGATATTTACAAGAATAAAAAAACTGTTTTTTCCTGTGAAGTCTTTCCTCCCAAACCGGGAGCGAAAAAAGAAGGAATACTCCAGACAATCAAAGATTTAAAATTAATATCTCCCGATTTTATAAGCGTCACTTACGGAGCAGCAGGAGAAACGAAGGAAGGAACCATCGAAATTGCAACGAGGATAAAGAAGACCTATAAGATGGAACCTCTAATGCACTTAACCTGCATAGAAAACAAAAAGAAAGATATCGAGAAAATATTAAACAATATAAGTCAAAAGGGAATTCAAAATATACTAACTCTTCGCGGAGATATACCTGTCGATAGAAAATTCAAATCTACAGCTTCTGATTTTTCTCATGCCTCCGATCTAACTGCTTACATAAAAACCCGTACGGACAAATTCTGCCTGGGCGTGGCGGGCTATCCTGAAGGACATCCCGAGGCGTACTCGATAGAAAAAGACATAAAAAATTTAATCAAAAAAATACAAGCCGGAGCCTCATTTATAATCACCCAGATGTTCTTTAAAAACGACTTTTTTTACTTATACTTAGACAAACTTCGCGAAATGGAAATTTCGGTTCCTGTTTCGGCAGGTATAATGCCTGTTTTCAAAGCAAAACTCTTATCAAAAATGATAAATTTGAGCCATGCCACGATTCCATCCAGGCTAATCTCACTGATAGAAAAATACGGAGATAACGAATCCGAGATGGAAAAAGCCGGAATAGAATTCGCCGTAGGGCAGATAGAAGATTTAATAGACCACGGGGTAGAAGGGATACATCTTTTTACCATGAATAGGTCTTCACTCGCCAGGAAAATTTCTTCTTATTCAAACCTCAGGTAATAGTGGATTATACGAAAAAGATAGAAGAATTGAAAATTAAAAAAAATGCGGTAATAATGGTACACAATTACCAGCAAGGTGAAGTTCAGGAAATAGCCGATTTTCTCGGCGATTCGCTGGACTTATCAAGAAAAGCAACCGGTACTGACGCCGATATAATCATTTTCTGTGGCGTTAGATTTATGGCAGAAACGGCAAAAATCCTTTCTCCGGAGAAAAAAGTTTTAATGCCAAGAGAAGAAGCGGGATGTCCAATGGCAAATATGGTTACCCCTGAAGACATATTAACAATGCGCAAGAAATATCCGAACGCAAAAGTAGTTTCATATGTAAACACCAACGCAGATGTAAAAGCGGTTACAGATGTTTGCTGCACTTCGGCTAATGCTGTCGAAGTCGTAAAAAATATAGATGCGGATGAAATAATTTTTGTCCCGGACAGAAATCTCGGCTCGTATGTTAAGCGTTTTACCGATAAAAAGCTTATACTATGGGATGGGTTTTGTTACGTACATGACAGAATAGCCAGCGAAGAAGTCCTTTCCTCCAAAAAGAAATACCCGGAAGCTTTGCTCCTGGTGCATCCGGAATGCAGACCGGAAGTCATAGATATCGCAGATGAGGTTTTGTCCACCTCCGGCATGATTAATTTTGCAAAAAAATCAAGCGCACAAAGTTTTCTGATAGGAACTGAAGAGGGTATTATATACAGATTGAAAAAAGAAAATCCGGAAAAAGAATTTTACAATATCGAAAAACCAAGAATTTGCTACGATATGAAATTGACTCGTTTAAAAGACGTATACCTGGCATTAAAAGAAGAGAAAAACGAAACGATTCTTCCTGAAGAGATTATTAATTCTTCGAGAAAAGCCTTAGAAGAAATGTTAAAGTATGTCTGAAGAAAAGATTCTTGTTGCAATGAGCGGAGGCGTCGATTCCTCTGTTACCTGCGCTCTTCTTAAGAAAAAAGGTTATGACATACATGGGATTACAATGAAAATCTGGAACGAGAGGGAATACACGAACACAACCGAAAGCTCCCATGCATGTTACGGACACCAAGATATAGAAGATGCTATAAAAGTGGCAAAATACCTTGGATTCCCGCACACAGTATTAGATCTCACTCAGGAATTCGGCGATATCGTTCTTAATTACGTTAAGAATGAATACCTTTCCGGAAAAACTCCAAATCCATGCGTTTTATGTAATAAAATGGTAAAATTGAGCGTGCTCCTGGATAGAGCAGAGGCTCTGGGTATTAAATTTGACCGTGTAGCTACGGGTCACTATGTGAGAAATAAATTCGATAAAGAAAAAAATCGCCATATTTTAATGAAGGCACGCGACAGGGAAAAAGACCAATCATATTTTCTCTATTCATTATCACAGAAACAGATAGCAAAATGTATTTTCCCGCTCGGAGATTATACTAAAGATGAGGTAAGAAAGATAGCGGAGGAAACGCATGTACCTATAAAAGAGAAAAAAGAAAGCCAGGATTTTTTCTCAGGAGATATATCGGACCTTTTCGGAGGAAAGAGTAAGCCGGGCAAAATTTTAGATAGGCATGGTAATGTACTGGGTGAACACAGAGGAATCCAGTACTACACAATAGGCCAGAGGAGAGGACTCGGAATAGCTAAAGGTTTGCCTCTATACGTTACCGGTATCGATAAAGAAAGCAATTCTGTTATTCTGGGAGATAAAAAGGACCTCCTGGGGGACGAATTATTAGCAGATAAACTTAACTGGGTGGGGATCGAGAAGCTTAATTATAAACTCGAAGTAAAAGCGAAAATAAGATATCGCCACAAGGAAGCAGCTGCGATTATTATACCCTATAAACAAGGGACGGTTTTAATAAAATTCAAAGAACCTCAAAGCGCTATAACCCCCGGACAGGCAGTAGTTTTTTATCGAGATGATGTCCTTATCGGGGGGGGAACGATAAAGGAATAGCACAAATCCAGAGAGGCAAACCTACAGAATGGAAGAATCAAATATCAAAATTGAAAATTACAAATCGAAATCTGTTATTACGTTAGTGAGTGGGGGGTTGGTGAGTTTTTGTAAAACAGACCAACGGACTAACCAACCCACGGACCAACTTTACTTGTTTTTATGAAGGCTGTTGGTTTATTTTCCGGCGGACTTGACAGTATATTAGCCGTAAAAATCATTCAAAATCAAGGAATTGAGGTTACCGCGTTTCATTTTGTCCTGCCTTTTAACTTTATAGAAGATGAAGAACAGATTAAAGCTATAAAAACTGCGAATAAGTTAAATATTCCGATAGAAATTCTCCGCGGGGGGAAAGATTATATAGAAATTGTAAAAAGCCCAAAATACGGTTACGGCAAAAACATGAACCCCTGCGTCGACTGTAGGATTTTCATAATGAAGAAAGCCTTTTCTTTTATGAAAAAGAACGGAGCGCCCTTTTTATTCAGTGGTGAGGTAATCGGACAGCGTCCCATGAGTCAGAGAAAAAAAGTTATGGAAATGATAGAAAAAGAAGCCGGAGTCGAAGGGCTTCTTCTTCGCCCTCTTTCCGCCAAATTGCTTCCGCACACCATACCGGAGGAAAAAGGTTGGATCAAAAGAGAAAATCTCTGCGATTTTGAGGGCAGGAGCAGAAAACCTCAGATTGCATTGGCGAAAAAACTCGGTATAACTGAATATCCTCTTCCTACCGGAGGATGCCTTCTCACGGATCTGGATTTTTCCATTCGTTTAAAGGACGCTTTCAAACATAACGAAGATACTATATCCGAGTTAACACTGCTCAACTTCGGACGTCATTTCAGACTTAAAAGCGGATCAAAATTAATCGTGGGAAGAAACGAAAGAGAAAATCAAATAATAGAAAAACTTGCCAATGATAACGATTTACTTATCGAAGGAATCGGCTTCGGGAGTCCTATCGCTTTACTTAAAAACAGCAATAACCCCGAAGATATTAATATATCCGCTTCAATATGCGTAAGATACAGCAAAAAAAGAGAAGAAAAAAGTGTAAAAGTGATTATAAGAACAAAAAAGAGGGAAATAGAAGAGAAAGAAACAGTTCCTATGGATAAAGGATCTGTCGACACTTTATTAATTCACTAATAGAATCTTATCTTGTTTCCCCTATTTCTCCTTCCAGCTCTTTGAAAGACGAAGAATTTGAAAATCTTTGATAAAGAGCATCGCTTGTTTTTATCTGTTCGAGAAGACGTTTTCTTGCCTCACCCAGAGGGGCTTCCATTACGACAGTCGCCCTGTAAATTTCACCATCCTGTTTAACATTTTTTTCTTTTACGTGGGAACCCACCAGGGATTGATCAACGACAATTTTGCTGGTCTTGGAATACAAACCCAGGAGCTCCGAATCTTCCGTTATTCCCACTTCTTCGTCAAATTTCTTTATAAGAGCCTGGACATACGCATTGAGCTGCTGAGTCATTTCCAGTCTCGCATCCATTTTTGCTTTGTCTATGGCCATCTGATAATCACGCGATGTTCCGCTCGCCTCCGCGGATAGCATATTAATGTCTCCCGTAGTAGCACATTTAATTAATAAAATAAGAAATACCACGCAAATTATTTTCTTCACGATACCTCCTGCGTTTCAACGCAAAAAATCTTGAGTTAATCTGCCTGCCCTGCCTGCCCCGTAGGGAAGTATGACTGTATCGGGGTAGGAAGAAACGACCTTTCAGTTTGCAATCTCGTGGTCGAATCGGGGTCAGGGGGGTCATTCTCTGGGATAATAAACTTTGGGATTGATCTCGTATTTCTTGAGTTTGAGATAGATATTCTGCCTTGTCATCTGGGATATTCTGGCGGCGTCCGTAACATTCCCTTCTGTTTGCTTTAACAGGCTCCTGAGATATTTTTTCTCAAAAGCCTCTTTTGCTGCTTCATACTCCAGTATATTCGAAGGTTCTAATTCTTCACTTCTGCTTGTTCTCTCCGGTAAATGTTCCGCACGTATCGTTTCATCCTGACATAAAATTACAGCTCTTTCAATCGCATTTTCAAGTTCACGGACATTACCCGGCCATGAATAACGCATCAATACCTCCATCGCTTCATCCGAAACTCCTTTGATATCTTTATGGTTCTTCCCTGCATAAGTTTTTAAAAACTTCTGTGTCAGCAATGGGATATCGATTTTTCTATCCCGCAAGGGAGGCAGAGATATTTTGACCACATTGAGACGATAATAAAGGTCTTTTCTGAATCGCCCTTCCGCCACAGAATCTTCAATATTTCTGTTTGTTGCCGCAAGAATTCTTACATCAGACATTTTTTCTTCTGTAGAACCCACCGGATAGAACGTCCCGTCTTCTAAAACCCGAAGAAGCTTCGACTGAAACGCGGGAGAAGTCTCGACTATTTCGTCAAGAAAAATTGTCCCTTTGTGTGCAATTTCAAAAAGACCTTTCTTTTTCTTGTTCGCTCCGGTAAAAGCTCCTCTCTCGTATCCGAATAGTTCACTCTCCAGCAAAGACTCCGGCAAAGCGCTGCAGTTAATCGCGACAAATCGATTCTCTTTTCTCTGAGAATTAAAATGTATCGCCTTAGCAACCAATTCCTTGCCTGTACCCGATTCTCCCTGAACTAATACAGTGGCTTCCGCGGAAGCAATGCGCTCAATTAATTCAAAAATCTCTTGCATTTGCTTGCTTTTACCAATTATTCCGGAAAAACTAAACTTTTCCTCCGCTGTCTTCTTTAAAGATTGATAACTCAATATAAGTTCTTTTTGCTCGATGGCTCTTTTGAGTATCTCTAAAATAGCCTTTGTAGAGGCGGGTTTTTCTATAAAATAAAAAGCTCCCATACGCATAGCCTTAACAGCGAGATCTATCGTGGCATGACCGGTTATCATAATTACGGGAAAATCGGAATCAATATTCCTTATTATTTTTAACAACTCTATTCCATCCATATCTGGAAGAACAAGATCTACCAGAACAACATCAAAATCGATTTCTCTGAACCTCTCAAGCCCTTCTTCCGCCTTAGTGGCTGTCGACACAACAAAGTCTTCTTTTTCCAAAGACACACTCAATACTTTCAAAAGCTTTTCGTCGTCATCTATAATAAGCACCTTATTGGCCATAATCCCTCCTCATGCTACCTTGCAACAAATTTCCTATCCCGAATATAAGTAACGAAGATTATTTGTCAAGTATATTCTACACCTGTTTATTCTAATTGTAACAACCAGAGGTCCGGTTTTTAACCTATCTGTTTGCCGCAAAATATCTTAGTTGCTGGAACGTTTTTTTTATAGTAAATTACTATGATGACACATTTTAAAAAAACCAGTGATTTAGACATTTTTTTTGTATTCAGGTGGCTTGTTCTGCTATCAGTAATTCTTATCGCGGGTTATGCCACAGACGACCTTTCCAGAATAAGCATGATTTATATAATAGCTTTTTGTTATTTTGTTCTGAATTTGGTCTTCCGGCTATGGAAACCGGTTTTTTTAAAAAAAGAGCTCTCTCTATTTGTTTTATTTCTTTTTGATATAGCTGTCGTCTCCTCTGCTTTCTATCTCACGGGCAGTATAAGTTCCGATTATTATATTTTCTACTTTCTTACCATAATGATGGCCTCGATCTCATCCGGTCTGGGCGCATCAATTGCTATAACCATCGCAAGCGGAGGAATTTACGCATGGATAGTCCAGCAAAGAGGAGAATTAAGTTTACAGGACCCGGTTTTCTTGCTGAAGCTCGTTTTCTTATTATTAACGGCTTTTATAAGCGGCTTATGGAATAAAATCATGAAGGAAAGAATCGAAACAGTTAAAGAAACTGAAGAGCGAGAAAAGAAAGAAATCCAACAGTTTTATCATGAGGTGGTTAGTTCAATAAACACCGGTATAGCCGTTTTCGAAGACGAGGACGGAGAAACAGTTACACGGCTTATAAATCCTAAAGCCCATGAACTCACAAAAGGTAATAAAAATATCATCCCGATCTTACGGGAGTGTGTAATAGAATACGGAAATCCGGTTAAAGAAAATCATTTCGTAAAAAAGGAAAACGGCAAATACTGGGGAATCAATGTTGCCTTCTTCAAAGATCCCCAAAAGAATAAAAAAGGAACAATAGTTGTCTTCAATGACATAACCGAAAGAAAAAAAATGGAAAAAGAAATGCAGAGATCGGAGAGAATAAATCGTCTGGGCAAGCTAACCCTTCAAATAGCGCACGACTTAAGAAATCCACTGGGTACGGTAAGTGGCCTGGCGCAGCTACTCACAATGTCTCCCAAAAACGACAAAGGTAAGAGATACGGGCAGGAAATTTTAAAAGCTACAAACATAATAAATGAACTAATAGGAGATATGCTCGATTTTTCGAAGGACCAGGAGTTGATTTTTGAAAAATTCGATTTTGCGGCGTTTCTCCTTGAAATTGTGGAAAATTTCGAAAAATCAGCAAATATAAATGAAAAAAAAGCCAGAATAAAACTTAAACAGGATAGCGGTGATTATGGAATCAAAGCTGACAGAGAGAAACTAAGGAGGGTTTTCGACAATTTAATCAATAACGCATGTGACGCATTAAAAGAAAAAGGACAAATAGAGATCAGTCTAAGCGAAAAAAACGGGAATGTTATAACGCAGGTAAAAGATAACGGTGCGGGCATTCCAGAATCTCAAATGGACGAAATTTTTGAGCCTTTTGTAACCAACAAGAAAAACGGAACAGGATTGGGCCTCTCAATCGTCCAGAGAATTATCTCTTCGCATAAAGGAAAAATTTTCGTCGATAGCAGGGAAGGAGAAGGAACCGAATTTACAATTGAATTACCTAAAAAAGGAGGAAATAATGGCTAAAGTTTTAGTGGCTGATGATGTCCCTTCTATTTTATATCTCTTTAAAGAATTTTTCAAACTCAAAGGTTTTGAGGTAGACACAGCGGATAACGGTTTTGAAGTTAGCAAGAAACTCGGCAAAAACAACTATCATCTTTTAGTTCTTGATATTAAGATGGGAGGAAAACACGGATTGGAAGTTCTCCAGAACTTAATCGAGCGGGGTCATAAACTTCCGGTAATTATTTGCACCGCGTATGAACACTTAAAAGAAGACGTAGAAATTATTGCTAAAGACAAATTAGACGTGGATTTCATAACCAAACCTCCGGATTTAGAACTTCTCTGGGAGAAAGTAGTTCGGTTGCTGAAAAAAAATGCAATTAGAGAAGAAGTGGGAAAAAATAACTGAAAGCGAGAATCTAAACGAACTTTTGAAAAGGATTCTCGATCTTTCTCAAGAAGTCCTTCAAAGTGAAGCCGCCACGTTATTTCTCGTGGATCATAATACCGGAGAATTAGTATTTAAGATTGTAAAGGGTCCCGAAGCCGGTAAATTGCAGGGAAAAAGAATAAAAATCGGGGAAGGAATAGCCGGTAGAACCGCCATAGAAGGAAAGTCTTTTGTTGTTAACAGGCCAAAGAGTTCCGGATACGCGGATCAATTTGATAAACAAACCGGTTTTAACACCGAATCTCTGCTTGCCGCCCCTCTTATTATAGACGGAGAAACAATCGGAGTAATCGAGGTAATTAATAGCCGTGGTGGTAAATACAACGAAAGAAGTAAAGAAATAATAGAACAGCTTGCGGCTCAGGTTTCCTCTGGACTCAAAATGACTCTTCTCAGTGAAAGACTTTCAAAATCCGAAGAGTTCCTAAATTCAATCATAAACTCTTTACCTGGAGGTATAATAATTTTAGACGAAGAAGGAATCATAACAAAATCTAACCCGACAGCAGAAGAAATGCTTTCAATAAAAAACATTGAGGGAGAATATCTCGAGGCAATTTTACCTCACCGCGAAATATTTACAAATATAAAATCTATCGAAAACAGGGGAAGCTTCGAAGCTGTCATCCGAAAAAACGGAAAAGAAAATCATTTAAATTTCGAATTATCTAAAGCTAAAGAAATAAGTTCTTCCGGTATAGAAAAAGAATATTCGATCATTCAGATTAACGACATTACAGAAAGGGTAGAACTAAACAGGTTAAAATACTTGCAGGAAATAAACGCAAATTTTGTACTCGGTTTATCGCATCGTCTGAGAACGCCTCTTACCCCTATTCTCGGTTTATCGAGCCTTTTAAAAAACCGGGAGGATCTTCCGGAAAATCTTAAAGAAACGGCAGAAACAATTTACGATTCGGCTATGGAAATGAAAGATATGGTAGAAAAACTTCTGGATATAGCTGAGATTGGCACGGAAAAAACAATCAAGACAGATGAAAAAATAAATTTTATCTCGGTCCTGGATTTAATTACTAAAAATTTCGTTAATTTTCACATAAAGGCTGATACCGAAAACAAGAATTTGTTCATCTATGGTAATTACAACTGGCTGGCTAAATCGCTCAGACAATTATTCGCCATCGGTTTAAAGAATGATAGCAAAAATTTACGAGTTGAATTAGAAGAAAAAAAAGATAGTTTATATCTTAACCTTAAAGGTTCTAAATCTTTGATAGACGATTTTTCCGCTCTGGAAAACACGCCTATTCTTTCATTCGATAATCCCCTAACGGGAAATTCGGACATTAAATATTTAGATATTTCTCTTATCAGGTTAATTCTGAATAAACATAACGTTAAAATCACAGTAAAAGAAGACAAACTATTGCTTTCTTTAGGCTTCAAAAAAGCAAAATCATAAATTAAAGCGTCCAAAATTAATAAAGAAAAGTACTCCCACCTATAAATTCTCTTAAAATAGAAGTTTGAGGTATCTCTTTCTCTGGAATATTCAGGAAATGGTCAAGAAAATTTAAAAGCCTGAGAGCTTCGCAATAATAAGGCGAACCAGTAGAAACACATCTCAAAGGTGTTTCCAGGAAAACTTTCAATACGGAAAGCTCATAAACAAGAGATGAATTAAACATAACATCTGCCCTTTCCTGATAAGGGAAAACAAACTGATCCTCACCCTCTTTAACTGATTCCCATTGTTTCAGAGTGTGTTCCGCATTATATCCCCTATACCTCGTATCTCTAAAAACCCTCCTCAAAAGCCGGAGGTCCCGGGTTGGTATTCTGTTAATTCTGTTAATATTCAACTGAGTAAGAGGTGAAACATATATTAGAAAAGTTTTTAGAGAAATGTTTTTCATTAATGCCGGATTGAAACAATGCAAACCCTCTATTATAAGTATATTATTTTCCTGTAAATCAAAGACCTCCTGACTTTTTTCTCTTTTACCCGTTTTAAAATTAAAATACTGCCTTTCCACTTTTTTCCCTTTGCTCAAATCATTTACATGTTTTCTAAACAGATCGATATCCAGAGCAGAAAAGGAATCGAAAAAATGCGTCCCGTCTTTATAGTAAGGTGTTTTATCCCTTTCAAAAAAGTAGTCGTCGAGTGACATATAAACCGGTTCAATTCCGTGTACACGCAGGTGAATACCAAGCCTCTTTGAAAAAGTGGTTTTACCCGAAGAAGAGGGTCCGGCTATCAAAACAGCCTTGATATTTTCCCCTTCTTTAAGTATTCTCTTACAAATATCAGTTATCTTTTCGCTGTGAATAACCTCGGCTATCTTCAAAATGTCCGATATTTCGCTTCTAATTATATAATGGTTAAGCTGAGAGACATCCCAGATTTTCAAGATTTCCGCTTCTTTTCTTGCTTCTCTATAAGCATTAAACAGCTTTTCTCTCTTCTCGATTTTTCCTATACTGGAGGGGTCTTCTTTGGAAGGAAGAATCAACAAAAACCCCCCTTTTACAGATTTCAAGTCGAAAGTGGAAAGGAATCCGGTGTTAGGAAGTAAAGGTCCGGCAAAGTAAGCGGAAAAACCATCTATTTTATAAACAGGGATATAGGATGCCGCTAAATTTTTAAGAATATTTATATCATCTTCTCTTCCCGAAAGATAATGCATGGCTTCCAACTTCGGCAGCATTACTTTTTCTATATTCTTGTTTTCTCTTATAAGAGCATTCACTTTTTTCTTGATTGTCCTTAAATTTAAAGGGCCCTTGAGGAATCTCCCGAAAATGGCATTCCCGTATGAATGCTCTATTTTAATTGTAACTCCTTTTTCCTTGCAAACATAATCGAGTAAAAAAACAAGCGTTCTTTCGTAAGTTCTCATCCCTTCGGTATCCCCCAGATCGAGAAATTCGACCGAACTTCCTTCTGGTGCGCTGTTCTGAAGTGAAATATACTGATTATCTACTTTAGCTAATGTTACAGGAAACTGTAACTCGGGATATTCGTCAAGTATTTTTCGGCTCATCAATCAAAGAGATTGCTTTTTCCACATTTATATACGCTATATTGTTTCTTCCTCTACCTTTTACATAATACATTGCCAGATCCGAAAGCCTCAGCAAATCATAGAAATTTCCGCTATCCATAGGATAGCAGGCTATACCAAAACTTGCCTTAATTTTAACTTTTATTGTTTTTTTCTCATCTTTTATGCGGAATGTTTTTGTTGATATTGCATCTTTAAGTTCCTTTGTGAAATCGATTGCCTGTTTTAAATCCATCTTACGCAGAACTATAACGTACTCATCGCCACCGTAGCGGATTCCTACGTGTTGCCTGTTTTTTATCTTGCCTTGAATTTCTTTGCCCACGAGCCGCAACAACTTGCTTCCTATCAAGTGGTTGTAACTATCGTTAACATTTTTAAAATGATCCAGATCCATAAAAACCACGGCTCCTTTCCCCTCCTCTTCTTTCCATTTGTTAACAATTGCAGGCAGGTATTCATTACAATAACGCGAGTTATACAAATCCGTAAGTTCGTCAGTAATGGTAGCCAGTCTTATTTTTTCATAAAGCCTGGCATTGTCGATAGCTATGCCAAGCTGGTAAGAAACCTCTTTGATTATTTTAGCCTCTTCTTTATTAAACGCGTATTTTTCAGGAGAACCTATAACCGTTACCCCGATCAGTTTATCTCCCTTTTTGATTGGAATAACCATTTCGGACTTAAATTCTGCACTAAGCTCTTTAAATTTTTTACTTTTTTCCGTGTCCTGACAAATAACCATTTCCTGCTCTTTCAACACTTCTCCAATCAGACCTTTACTCTTTAGAATTTTTTTCTCCGGCTCAACCTTTCCTTTTCCCGAAAACCCTTTTAACACCACATAGGAACCTTCCTCGAGAGCTATTCCCACAAAATAGTAATCAAACGCTTTCTGAATTAACTCCGCACTCTTTTTCAAAAGCTTATTGAGATCAAGAATAGAAGTAATTGTTTTGTTAATATCAAAAATAAGCGTTAATTGACCAACCTTAGATTTGAGATTTTGAACCAGATTAGCATTCTCAAGCGCGATAGCCGCATGTTCAGCGTAATTGTTTACCAGATTCAAATCCTTTTCATTAAAAGGTTTCCCTCCTTTTTTATTTATAGCTTCTATTATACCCAATATCTTTCCCTTACTGATTAAAGGGACAGAAAGAATGGTTCTGGTTACAAAACCCGTTTGCTTATCTATGTTCTGGAAAAATCTTTTATCTTCATAAGGATTGGTTACAATCGCAGGTTTTTTGTTTTTTACAGTCCAACCAACGACACCTTTATTGAGAGGCATCCTTTCCCCTTCTAATTTATCCTTCTTTTCTCCTATTACTTCTTTAAAAACGAGCTCCTCTCTTTCCTTGTCCAATAAAAGCAAAGACCATGCTTCTGCATCAAGGAGACGGGAAACATTCTTCATTATCAGCTTAAGCACCTCATCGATTTCGATATCAGGCGAATTAATCGCCTTCAGAATTTCTCCGAAGTCCTCGATTTCATTCTTCATCTTTTTCCTCAGGTACAACTTCATAAATTATTTTAACTCTTCCTTTTTTAATCTCAAGTTCTCCTTCCTCATTAATAGCAAGACTCAAATCCTCAGGCATGTCGAATTTTAAAGCTTTTCTTTTATCCTGCTCATCTAAATTGTAAATACCAACGGGAGAAACACTAAAACCATCAAAGAAAAACGAACGGTCTTTATTTTCAGCTTTTAATATATAAAGAAGTTTATTAATAATTCCTTTTTCGGAGTCATCCTTTTCAAGTGGTTCTGTAAGCAAATAGTCATCCGAATTAAGTATTAAATTTATCAATGTATTATTGTCAATCAAGATAACCGAACGTTCAGGACTTCTCCCTGAAGAAAGCAACGCCGCTTCATCTACAAGTATCCCATTCAAATCAGGATCCCCAAAAGCATTAGGGGTAAAGATTAAATCCTTGCCGGGACTACCACTGGCAATTCCGATTCCAAGCCTAAACAACGACTTAAACTGAGGCGGCAACAAAGCGTAAGTTATTCCCTCGTGAAAGATTTCCTTTTCCGTTATTTCTCCAAACCATTCCCTGTATCTCACGTAATTTTCTTTAACGAATTTTTCGGCGGCTTTAACCATATTCAAAGCTGTTCTTATCGCCATTTCGGCACTTTTCATGTGAGGTAATAGATTGAATTCGTCTTCAAGAGCCGTCGAATAGCGCACAATCGCACCCGATCTGGTCTTAGAAGTTTTGTAAATATTCCTGTAAAGTTTTTGAGAATTACTCCCAAACCATAGAATCCCTCCATCCCCGGTATCTTTCAATATAAAAGAAGAACCTTTTCTGGCAGCCTCAAAAATACAGGATTGAAAAAGAGAAATAATAGACCTTTCTCTTTCGGCATCTCGCAATCTATGGGACATAAAAGTGGATCCTCTTATATCGTAAACAAGCGTGGCAACCAGAGAAGAAAATTTCTTCCGAAGAATCCTGGAAACCTTTTCTTTTAGCTCCATATCTTCTCTATCAATCTTCGGTTCAATCTTTCCCGCTTTGGAAAATCTGTAAAACTTCCCTCTCGGTAATAAATCCAACCCCACAAGGTGAATTATCCTGTCTCCGTTTATTCTCGATCTGGGGTTGTCGAAACCAACAGAAGGGGGCCATATTTCCACCATGTTACTAATAATATCTCGAACGTATATAACCTCAAGAATCTCATAAAAAACCATCTTGTAATTATATATTACTCTCTTGATATCAGGGGAAAAAGATCTCTTTTGATCAGAGCCTAATTTAGAAAAAAGCTGATTGTCCTTCGATGTCTTTTCGGTCTTCCGCAAAAAACGAATAATAGCCCTTTCGGATGAAGGACTTATAATGGCTAAAAAAGGCTGGGCCTTCCAGAACTCCAACACAAGTTTTTCAATTTCCCATGAAGGGGCGGGGGGCAAAAAAGAAATCAAATCCTGCGGTTTAATACCCTGAAGAGCCCGGTTCTGGTCTATCTCATCTTTCAGGGCCGCACCGGAATCTTTAAGCTCTTGAACCATTCGAAGGTGCAATTTTAATGTTTCTTCAAGTTTAGTGATTTCTTCCTGAATCTTCGTGAGCGCCACAGATAAGTCCTGATTTTTAACATCTATTAAAGCCTGCAATTTGTTAAGACTCTTTTGTAAAAATTTATTGGTTTCTTCCCGAACTTTCATGTCTTTTCCATCCAGACTTCTATCTCTTTCCACCAATTTCTTTTTTGCCTTCACCGCCTTCTGAGAAGCTATTTTAGCTAAAGTTTGCAAAACATTTTTAGAAGGAACAAAGAATTTTTCAAAAGGAAAATTTCTTAAAGATCGCATATTGGTTATTTCAGAATTCTTGAAAAGAGAAATAATATCACTAGATTCTCTCTCTGTAAAATTTTCTATCAAAATATCGTGTATTTTCATAAAAACCGATGGCGTAAATCCATATCCGGCAAGAGAACGTTCAAAATCTACGAGGCTTAAATTTCGAACGGGAAACCCCGCAAAAAAGCATTCTTTTGTTATCAATTTCGTAAAAGGTTTTATTTTCTGCTCAGGTATCCCCTCCAAAAGGACATTGACAAGTTTTGTGCCAACCTTCTGAGCCTCACGAAAACTTCCGATTAATTCATTCGGATATAATTTGATCAATAAGGATAAAAGTATTACAAAAAAATGTTCACCTTTATCTAAAGCATTGAGAAATAAATCGCACAAAAATTTCTTGTCCTTTTTATACAGCTTATCTTCCTTTATTCTGACAAATATGTCCCTGAGATAGGCAAGTTCTCCTTTTTCGATTTCAACAAATATTTTCACTCTGTGAGCGGCGACAAAATCCGAAAAGGTTGTTTTAATAGATCGGGGTTTGAAATACTGCGTTAAAAGTTTTTTATAGTATCTAAAGAGACTTTTCTCTCCAACGCTTTCTTCAAGAGTATCAAGAAGCTTGCTTTCGTACGTACTGGCAATTTCTAAATACGCCGGACTGAACTTTTCTTTCATTTTTTCTTTTTCTTAAAATCACCGTTCTCAAAAACGGTTCGCCCGTCAACTATACAGTACTTAACTACTCCCTCCAATTTCCATCCCAGAAAAGGAGAGTTTTTCGATTTTGAAGCAAAAACGTCGGCGGCAACCTTCCAATTACTCTTTAGATCTACAATCGTAAAATCCGCTATTGCTCCTTCTTTTATCTCTCCAAACGGAAGATTAAATATCCTTGCGGGCGAAGATGTCAAAACCTTAATTAATACGTTGAGAGAAATTTTACCCTTCTTGACCAATTCCGTGTACAATACCGCGAAAGAAGTTTCCAGCCCCGTAACACCAAAAGCCGCCTCTGAAAACTCGATATCTTTTTTGTAATCCGGATGCGGAGCATGATCGGTTGCTACGATTTCTATTAAACCATCTTTTATCGCTCTTTGCAAAACTTCAACATCATACATGGTTCTTAAAGGAGGTTTCATCTTCTTGTTTGAATCAAAATCCTTAATCAATTCGTCGCTCAAAAGTAAATGGTGAGGTGTAACCTCTGAAGTTACTCTATCGTTTTTCCATTGTTTAATCAATTTAACCGAATCCGCAGCGGAAACATGCGCAAGGTGAACCCTTCCCCGGGTAAACTTAGACAACAAAATATCTCTTGCCACAACTGTAGATTCAGATACATCGGGTATGCCTTTGAATCCTAATCCTGCAGAAACAGAACCTTCATGCATCTGACCTTTATTGGAAAGAGAAATATCCTCAGGATGGTCAATTATAGGGACATCAAATAACTTAGAATATTCCAAAGCATTACGCATTATTCCTGAATTTCTCACACAATCTCCGTCATCACTGAAAGCAACACAACCTGCCTGATAAAGATGCGACATCTCCGAAAGTTCCTTACCCTCTCTTTCTTTTGTAATGGTCCCTATGGGGAAAACCCTGCAAAGCCCTACTTCCTCGCTCTTTTCCTTTATAAAACGGGCGACGCCTTCATTATCAATCGGAGGATTCGTATTAGGCATAACACAAACAGATGTATAACCTCCTTTAACCGCAGCTTTAGAACCTGATTCTATAGTCTCCGCATCTTCCGCGCCAGGCTCACGAAAATGAGAGTGTACATCAACTAAACCAGGAAAGAGATATAATCCTTCCCCGTCAATTTCCTTTCTGGCTGAAGATCCTGTCCCCTTCACAACTTTCCCTTTATCAACCAACAGAGTTCCAACCTCGTCGATACCGCTTAAAGGATCAAAAAGGTGTATATTTTTAATTTTTATGTCCATTTAATTTCCTCTGGGATAACAGATAAAGAACACTCATTCTCACGGCGACTCCCGTAGCCACCTGACTTAACACGAGAGAATATTCGGAATCCGCAATCCTCGACTCGATTTCGATTCCTCTGTTAATCGGTCCTGGATGCATTATAACAACTTCTTTAGCTGCAAATTTTTTTAGCTTTTCATATGTAAGAGAGTAATCCTTTATATATTCACGGAGAGAAGGGAACAAACTTTCCCCCTGTCTTTCTTTTTGAATCCTTAAGATATAGAGAACTTCTCTCCCGGGTAGGGTTTTTTCCAGGCTAAACTCAAACTCGACTCCAAAAGATTCCATCCAAAGAGGCAAAAGAGTGGGCGGAGCACAGACAGTAATACGGGCTCCCATTTTATTAAGCCCTAAAACCAGAGAACGGGCAACCCTGGAATGCTTAATGTCCCCAATAATAGCTATATTCAAATCTTTAAACACGGAAAATCTTTTCTTTAAAGTCATAATATCTATCAATGCCTGAGTTGGATGCTCGTGACATCCATCTCCGGCATTTATTATAGAAGCTGTTAATTTCTTAGACAGAAAATGAGGGCTGCCAGGCGCGGAATGCCTTATGACTATTACATCTACTTCCATCGCCTGAATATTTTTCGCGGTATCCAACAATGTTTCCCCTTTTAAAACCGAAGAGGATGCAGCTGAAAAGTTGATGGAATCAGCTGAGAGTCGTTTCTCGGCAAGAGCAAAAGAGTTTAATGTTCTCGTACTTGGTTCGAAGAAAAGGTTGGCCACTGTAATACCCCTAAGTGTAGGAGCTTTTTTAATCGGTCGTTTCAGGATTTCTTCCATATATTCGGCTGTTGTTATGATTTCTTCTATTTCTTCGTTCGACAGCCCCTGAATTCCAAGTAAATCTTTCCTATCCATTTTTATTTGAAACCTCAATCACTCTGACCAAATCCTCTTTATCCGTTTCCTGAAAAAGAACCTGAATTTCTTCCCCTTCCTTTAAATCCACCGGAATACCGGTATAATCAGGGATTATTGGAAGCTCTCTTCCCTCTCTTTTAACCATAACGGCAAGCTTTACCCTCAAAGGTCTTCCATAATCTATTATCTCGTCAAGAGCAGCTCTGATTGTTCTACCGGTATAAATGACATCGTCTACCAACAGAACTTCTTTCCCTTCTATCGAGCAGGGGAAATACGTGGAACCTATAATAGGTTTGGGTCCATATAACGTCAGATCATCTCTATATAATGTTATATCCAGAACTCCTACATTAATTTTCCACGAAGTGGACTTCTTTAAAATACGCGCCAATCTCTTGGCGAGAATATCCCCTCTTTTTCTAATACCTATTATACACAGAAAATCGATATCAGGATCATCTTTTGCAATATCTGTTGCCAGTCTGACAACAGTTTTCCGCATCTCTTCTTTGTTTAATAAGACTCTTTTTTCTTTGAATTTAATATCCATACGAGGGATATTCCATAGATACGAGGCAGGAAACACATGCCATTTTCCCTTTCATATAGCCTCCTTCTCTATTAATTTATTAAAAATAAATGAATAGTCAAGGTTTCTTTTGAATTTGTGTTTTTTTAAACTTGACTTTTGCGAGTATAGAAATATAATTAAAACAGGTTAAAAAAATGGACAAAGAATTAAAAAAATTTTTTCGCGATCTGGTAGAAGCCCCAAGCCCTTCCGGTTTTGAAGAACCTGCCCAAGAGGTGTATAGGCAATTCGTAAAAAAACATTCCGATGAAGTAAAAACGGATGTCCATGGTAATGTCATTGCCTTTCGTAAAGGAAACGGAAAGTTAAAAATGATGATTTCCGGACACGCTGACGAAGTGGGATTTATGGTCAATTTTATCGACAATGATGGATTCATATACTTTCGACCTATAGGCGGCATTGATCCCTCTCTTTTACCGGGACTTAAGGTAGATATATATACAAAAAACGGTAAAATAAGAGGAGTTATCGGCAAAAAAGCCATTCACATGATGGAAAAAGAAGAAAAAGAAAAGACTCCACATATAAAGGATCTATGGGTTGATATCGGAGCAAGGGACAAAGAGCAGGCAAAAAGCATAGTTTCAATAGGGGATCCAATGACTTTCCAATTAGGAATGGAAGAGCTGCAAAACGATCTCGTACTTACCAAAGCCACTGACAACAAAACTGGTGTTTTCGCCGCGGGAGCTCTCCTTAAATATTTAGAGAAAGAAAAAATCGCGGTAAATTTGTTCTGTGTTTCCTCCGTTCAGGAAGAAATTGGGCTTAGAGGTGCCATTACCAGCTCTTTCGGGATTGCTCCGGAATTGGGATTGGCTTTTGATGTAACAATCACAACCGATCACCCCACTACAGAAAAAAAGAAGTATGGCGATATTTCTCTTAACAGGGGTCCGGTAATCGCGAAAGGAGCCAATATCAATCCCGTTATTTTTAATATGTTGATTGAAACTGCGGAAAAAAATAAAATTGACTATCAAATCGAAGCGGCTCCAAGAGCAACCGGAACAGACGCAAATGCTATACAACTCTCAAGGAGCGGCGTAGCTACAGCCTTAATCAGCTTTCCCAATCGCTATATGCATACCCCTATCGAAATTATTTCCCTAAAAGATGTAGAAAACGCCGTGAAGCTTACCGGAGAATTTATCAAAACTCTGAACGATAAAATAGACTTCACTCCGGGAATGTAATTCTCTCACCTTCGTATAATCACAAAGGCTATATAAAATATGTATAAAAGAAGGAGGATCCCTCCTTCTTTTTTAGATATTGTCCTTCTGGTGTAGGCAAACACAAGAAAAATGACAGAAACTCCAAGCACGAACCATAAATCTTTAAATGCCACAGGAGGAAAATATAGAGGACGGATTGCTGCAGACAAACCAAGAACAAACAGGATGTTGAAGATATTGCTACCCACCACGTTACCTATAGCTATATCAGATTCTCCCTTCTTCATCGCGGCAAGAGATGTTGCCACTTCGGGCAGCGAGGTTCCAAGAGCTATTACGGTAACACCGATGAGAATTTCAGAAACGCCAAGCCTCTTTGCTATAATTACCGCGTTATCAACAATAAGATTAGCCCCGAAAAGAACTCCTGCTGTACCGAATATTAACAGAACGCTCGCTTTAAATATTTCCCTTCCAGAATAATTAATCTTCGGAAGATCAGGATTCAAAAGAAACGATTCCCTATCCTTCTTAGCCATAGAATAAAGATAATAGATATAAACAAAAAGAAAAATAAGAAGTATTGTTCCGTCGAACCGGGAAAGATACGCCTCCTCTTTCCCAAACCAATCGTCACAAAGCATTAACAAGATTATTATAACAACTGCCAGACAAAAAGGCGTTTCCATTTTCAACGTCGATTCTCTGGCTTCAATGGTCCATATAAGTGCGCTAAGCCCGAGAATAAGACCCATATTCGCAATGTTGCTGCCGAGAACATTTCCGAAAGAAATCGAAGAATAGGATGAAATAGCAGCTTTAACCGATACAGCCGCCTCCGGCGCACTGGTTCCCAACGCCGCAACAGAAAGACCTATAAATAATGACGAAAGACCGAAAATCGCCGCCAGCTCTACAGCTCCGTCGATCATATAATCCGCACCCTTTACCAGCAGAACAAACCCTATAAACAAAAGAAAATAATTCATTTAAGCGAGAATACAAATTTATTCGGTTTTTGTCAATGGGACAAAAAACTCTTTATCAGCACTTGACTTATAGCAAATCTTTATTATACTTTTGTTGATATTATTAAAATAAAGTAAACAGGGAGGGAGGAATAAAAAAACAAAACCTTGAGAGGAGGTGTTTTTTTTGCCAGGAGTAACAATTAAAGACGGAGAATCTTTCGAAAAAGCTTTTAAGCGATTCAAAAGATTATGCGAAAAAGAAAAAATAAGAAGCGAAATAAAAAAGCATCAGCACTATGAAAAACCAAGCGAAAAAAGACAGAGAAAACGTAAAGATTTTAGTAAAGGAAGGAAAAATAATTAGATACAAAGTTCTTCTCGCTATCCCCTGAACCGAGTTTCTTTTACAAAAAACTATTTTCAAATAAATTATAATGAATTTATTTGATTTATGTTCTCTGATAGTTATCATTGGTTTCTGTTTGTGGGGAATGATAAAGGGCTTCATCATCGAAATTTCTGAAATCGGGGGATTAATACTTTCTTTTATCCTGGCGCTTTATTTCCCTTTGGGCTTAGATATTGGAGGAATTAAATATGTCGTAAGCTTTGTTGCTTACTTTTTTGCAATTAGTATTTTCTTTTCTATTCTTTCAAAAATTATCCACAAAACCCCTCTTGCTTTCATCGATAGAATACTCGGAGCCGCCTTAGGCGCTCTCAAAGGACTAATTGCGATAATCATACTCTTCATCATCATAAGCCTTGTCCCTTTAAATGGGGCTAAAAGTAATTTGAAGGAAAGCTTTTTCTATAAAGCAGCCCTTATCGTAAGAATTCCTCTAAAAAGCTTTTTAAAAAGAAAAACAAACGACTGGAACAACTATAAAGAAAAAATACACCCTCTAAAAATACATACAAAAAGAGAAGAACATCTCACGGGCAAAAAAAACGTCGCTCAATGGAACAGCTTTCAAGCAAAATAGGATTAAATACACTATTGAAAAAAATTTCCGGGTATGCCGACTCAGAACCCGGGAAAAAAAGGGTTCTTGACCTAACCCCATTAACCTCAAAGAACAAAAGACAACTCTCCTTCAAACGCCAAAGAGAAATAAAACAAATATTACATCTGCTTCCTTTCCTCACGATATTGAAAAAGGAAAAAGAAATCGAAAAAGGACAGATACTATCGGGCGAACAAATACTCTATTATAGAAAATTGTTAGATCTATCAAATGATGTTAAAAATATACTGACAGAAAACAAAACGTTGAAAGAAATAGCAAACAACTTGGATCCTCTTCTTTCTTTAAGAAATGAAATAATTGAATTTATAGACGAAAACGGCGCCATTATTCCATCCTCGACTCCGGCATTAAAATCTCTCCACAGAGAAAAAACCTCTGTCGAAAATCAAATAGAAAAAAAGCTCTCCTTTTTTTTAAAAGAAAAAGAATACTTACTTCAGGATAAAATTGTCACCACTCGATTGGGGAGAACCGTACTTCCTGTTAAATACGACAGGAAAGATGAAATAGAAGGAATAATTGTAGACTTTTCCAGAACCCAAAACACGGCTTTTATAGAACCGGGAGAAATAACAACTCTCAATAACAGAATTGCCGAGTTAGAAAACGATATAAACACAGAAAAGATAAGAATCCTTAAACTTCTTACAGGGAAAATTACCGAAAAGTTTTTCCATATCAAAAAAAACACCGACATACTCACAGAGATAGATTCTCTTAAAGCCAGAACGTTATATGCCGAAGACTTTAAATGTGTTATTCCGAATTTTTCAGAAACAAGTACCTTAAGAATAAAAGAATGTTATCACCCCCTCTTGCTGGAAGGAAAAGAAAATGTCGAACCCCTCGATTTAGAGATAGGAAAAAACGAAAGAATTCTACTTATAAGCGGACCGAATGCGGGAGGCAAAACAGTCCTTCTGAAGAATCTGGGACTTAATGTCTTATCTTCATTGGCCAGCATCCCTATTCCGGCAAAAGAAGGCAGCGAAATTGGTTTTTTTACAAATATTTCGGGAATAATAGAAGATGAACAATCTATAGAAAAAAACCTTTCCTCCTTTTCTTCATATATAGTACGACTTAAACAAATCCTGAACAACGCCAACGAAAACAGTCTGATACTCCTTGACGAACTGGGAGGAAATACCGACCCCAGCGAGGGCAGCGCCTTATCAATCGCGATCCTTAACGCTTTAAAGGAAAAAGGAAGTCTCGTTATCGCCACAACTCACCTAAGCCCTCTCAAATTTTATGTCGAAGAACAGAACGGAATGATCAACGGCTCCATGGAATACGAAAATGGACCAACATATCACCTCCAAATAGGAATCCCGGGGGGTTCGAGAGCCATAGCAATTGCCGAAAAATATGGATTGCCAGAGGAAATAATCGGCGAGGCAAAAAATTTCATAGACTCAGAAATCCTGAACGCAGAAAAACTGATAGAAGAGCTTTCCGCAAGAAACAGAAACTTACGCGAAAAGGAAAAAGGAATCACACAAACAAAAGAACGCCTCTCAGCCCTTAAAAAAGAATATGAAAAATTAATGGAAAATGCCAATAAAGAAAAAACAAAAATAATAAAGGAAGCAGAAGAAAAGGCAAACCTTATTGTAGCGGAATCACGCTCGAAAGTAGAAAGAACAATAAAAAACATAAAAGAAACAAAAGCCTCCAAAGAATCAATCAAAAAATACAAAAAAACCTTCTCGGATATACCGCAAAAAGAAAAGAAAATAAAAAAAGAAACCATTACGCCCTCCGACAAACACCTCGAAATCAAATATGACATAGACATGGAAATCCCTTTCGAACTTTCCGTAAGAGGAATGACAAAGGAAAAAGCATGGGAAACAGCGGATAAATTCCTTGACAAAGCGATAATCGCCGGATATAATTCGGTGAGAATAGTCCACGGAACAGGAAGCTTTATATTAAGAAACATGCTTCACAGAAAATTAAAAAAGGATAAAAGAGTAAAAAGAATAGACACTCCACCCCATTACGAAGGAGGAGAAGGCGTAACAGTAGCCTTTTTAAAATAGAATGTTTTATTTTCTTTTAATTTTTTCAAAATCCGCGACAACCGCAATGCTTTTAACAACAATTTTCCCGGGCGGAGGACAATTCTATACGGAAAGATACGCCAAAGGCATAATAATCGGAGGAACCCAATCCTATCTTATATACAAAGGAATCCAAACACAACTAAGACTGAATGAAATCGAAAAAAATTTAAGCGGCGCTACACCCGAAATGATAGAAAATAAAGAAACCCTTCTCCACCAGAGAAGAATAATCACCTGGTGGATGGCGTTAGTCTGGACAATCGGAATCCTGGACGCTTACGTAGACGCCCAGCTTTACAACTTCGAGAGCAATCTTTCTTTAGACCGAAACGGAGCCCTCAAAACAGAACTTTCTTTTAAAATAAGATATTAATGTTTCACGTGAAACATTTTCTTGAAAAAACCCTGAAAGAACTGAATATCGAAACAGACGATAAAAAAACAGAAAAGTGTTTGCTTTACCTCGAAGAACTTCTGAAGTGGAACAAAAAAATAAATTTGATCTCGAGAAAACTAAAAAGGGAAGAAGTCTTCAAAAAACTGTTCTTGCCCTCTCTTCTCCCCTACAAAATAATCAATAAGGGAGAAAAAATCCTTGATTTCGGAGCAGGCGGCGGAATCTCCAGCGTTCCCTTAAAAATCTTCAAGCCGAACATGTACCTTCATCTTTTAGAGTCAAAACAAAAAAACGCCGTATTTCTTGAACACATCAGCTTTTTGTTAAACTTGGATCTTAAAATAATAAACAAATTTGTGCAAACAAAAGAAGAAATGGAAGAAAGATACGACTGGATCTTTGCGCGAGCAGTAAACCCCGAACAAATACCGTCAGGATTAGCCAATAAAATACTGTACCACGGAGAATACACCGGAAACAAATTTATCTGCGAAAAAAAGTTAGTTTTCAGGGAACATTCTGTTTCTGTTTTAACAACCTTATAAATCTATAGCTACCGTTTCTGTTTTTTGTACTCTATTTCAGCCAGGGCAATTGCTCCGAGCACACCAGAGTCGTCGCCAAGTTTAGGCAGAACAATATAGTCCTCTATGTTGTCCGTAATTTCAGGAGCCTGAATATAATTGTTGAGCAAAACTTTTACTCTTTCGTGTATTAGCGGCAGCATCTGTTTTTGCTTCATAACTCCACCGCCAAGAATAATTTTCTGAGGCGACAGAGTACATATATAATTTATTGTCGCCAGAGAAATATATTTCGCCTCCAGATCCCAGGCAGGGTGATCTTTGCCTAATTTTTCCCCCGCTTTGCCCCAACGATCGGCTACCGCTGAACCTGAAGCCAATCCTTCGAAACAATCCTTATGAAAAGAGCATTTCCCTTCATAAGGGTCCTCTTTTTTGTTATGGGGTATAAAGATGTGTCCCATTTCAGGGTGCAATAAACCGTGCAAAAAATCTCCGTTGATTATTCCCCCTCCTCCAATACCAGTACCGATCGTAATATAGATAAAATCGGATGAGTTTCGCGCCGCGCCCCATTTGTATTCTCCCAGAGCCGCCGCGTTTACATCTGTATCAAAGCCAACGGGAATATCAAAAGCCTTCTTTATTTTGCCGTAGAAATTTGTGTTTTGCCATTTGGTTTTTGGGGTAGATGTTATGTATCCGTAGGTGAAAGACTTTTTATTCAGGTCAATCGGACCGAAAGAGCCGATCCCTATCGCCGATAATTTCTCCTCTTTGTCCCGATCCTTAAAATATTCAATTATCCTGCCGATAGTTTCGGTGGGGGTTGTGGTTACAAAACGAACTTTCTCCCGTAAGTCCTCCGGTTCTGTACCAACCGCGCAGACAATTTTTGTTCCACCTGCTTCTATTCCGCCGAATAAACTTATGCGTTACTCCTTTTCTTTCATTACCTCTTATCAAAAATTACTTCCCTCTGCATATTCAATACCTGTCCGAGCGGCCTCTCCAAAAAGCTCATCTCCATAATCACATCCTCATTAACAACAGCATATTCAACCTGGTGATCATCCAGAGAAACCCAAAAGCTACCCCAACAACAGGACCTGCCTTTTACGCTCAAAGCTTCAGTTTTCGATTCAACCGGATTTGAAAGAGATTTAAATTCCAGCAAAGCGCACATCTCATCTTTTTTTCTGGCTATAGCAGTCCATTTTAATTTCAAATTCTTCGTTTTCAAAAGCGCAAAATTTTGAGCTTTCACCTCCTTTTGTTCTAATTCCGCGGCAAAATAAGCCCTGTTATACTCAATATCATCGATACCAACATATGCTACCTCTATCCACGGAGCATCCCAGATGAGTGCCTTCATAAAAACTCTGTCTTCTTCGGGAAAATCTCTATAAAATTCTTCAGTTAGAATTGTGTCTGAAAGGGAATAAGAAAACTTTTCCATGTAAGCCAGCGGTTTCCCTTTCGGAAACGCTCTTGATGTATCTTTAGTCGAAAACATTCTAACATCACTCCACTCACAAAGAACTTCTCCGTTTTCTACCGAACGAGTAAATATTCCCGTTATCTGCGTACTGTTTACGATATTCCCTTCCATATCTCGATTATAAAAAGTGGAGGTAATCCGGTATCGTTGAGGGGTTGTTTCGTCAAACTTTAGCTTTCCCTGCTTCTCAAAATATTCACTCACATTTTTCGGTTTTCCCGTCTCTTTACGACAACAAAAAAGACTGCTCGCCAAAAGAATTAACAACAATATAATTTTGGTAATTGAGCAAACGCTTTTTTTCACAATCATTTTATCCTCCTTACATTCTGGTACTCACTAATTTTAACAGAAAACACCTATTCTGTCAAGGACTTTTAATTTTTGAGGCCTTGACAATTAAAGGTGTTAGTCTATATCTTATTAATCGGAGGTTGCGGTATGAATTTAAAAAAACTGGCGGAGCGACTGCGTATATCTTACGAAAAAGACATGGGGTTTTTTGTTACAGACATAAAACAAAAGTTTTCTTCAAGAGAATACCCCTTCGAAGAAATAAATTTGATAAAACAGCTTCTTTTCCCGGCATACTGGAATTGCGGAGAAATTACGCAAAAAGAAAACAGTGCAAAATTAATCGCAAAAATCGAAGATTTGGGGAAGCTTTTCATTGACGGAATAGATCCATACATTAGAGACAAAAACAAAAAAGAAAAAATAGTGAGCAGGGTTCTGGAAAACCTGGGGAAAGTAAGAGAAAAACTAAAAAAAGATGTCGAAGCAGCATATATAGGAGATCCAGCTGCAAAAAGCTACACCGAGATAATCCGTTCTTATCCGGGATTTCTTGCAATTGAAATCCACAGGGTCTCCCATCTTCTTTACATATATGGAGCAAAAGGATACTCCAGAGAAATTTCCGAGGTCGTCCATTCTGAAACAGGAATAGATATTCATCCTGGAGCAAAAATAGGTAAATACTTTTTTATAGATCATGGTACCGGAGTGGTAATTGGAGAAACATCTGATATCGGAGATTGGGTCAGAATTTATCAGGATGTAACTCTTGGAGTTCTGCATTTCGAAAAAGAAAAAGAAGGAGATATCAAAAAAGATTATAAAAGACATCCCGACATAGGCAACCATGTCGTAATCGGAGCTGGAGCCAAAATTTTGGGTCCGGTAAAAATCGGAAACCATGTCAATATAGGCGCCAATTCATGGATAACAGAAAATATCCCTGATTACACTTCCGTCTTTGTTGCCGAGCATCCTCGGCTGGAAAAAAGAAAAAGAAATATCCGGGACAAAGAAAAATGGAAGGCATAGGCAAAGTTATCAAAACAACCGAAAATAAAGCAACAGTTCTTATAGAAAATGCTCCGAGCTGTAAAGCCTGCGCATTTTCAAAGTTTTACCGCCTCGGCAAAGAGGAAAGAGAAATCATTTGCTGGAATAGAAAAGACGCAAAAATTGGTGATATCGTTCAACTTTATACAAGCAATAAAAATTTCTTCATAGCCACAGCCCTGAACTTCGTTCTGCCCCTTCTGATTCTAATTGGAGGAGTATTACTCGGAAAAAATTTTTTCAGGACAGAGCTTGCCGGCTTCGCGGCAGGCATGGGAAGCATGGCTATATATTTTTTAACCTTCTTCTTTATAAACAAAAAAGCATTAAAAAAAGGCATCCTATTACCGGAAATCGAAAAAATTATCAAAAGAAAAACATAACCTTTTGACTATCAATAGGTTAAACCCTGAAAACCTGAGGGCTTACTGATTGCCTGCTTTTAGATTATAATGCGGGTTGATTTTTCGATCATTTAAAGTTATCTTACCCTAAAAAAGGAAAAACTATGTGTCTGGCAATACCTATGAAGCTAATAGGTTTTGAGGGGGAAAAGGGTGTAGTCGAGCTCTCGGGAGTAAAAAAGGAAGTGAGCCTAAGTCTCCTCAAAAATTTTAAGATTGGGGATTATCTTATAATTCACGCAGGTTTCGCTATAGAAAAATTAAATAAAAAAGAAGCGAAGAAGACGCTTTCCCTCTGGGCTGAAATAGGTAACCTCCGGCAGACATGAAATACATAACAGAATACAGAAATAAAGATTTATCGCTGAGATTAGCCGGTAGAATAAACGATTGTATTTCAAAATACAAGGGAAAGATTTCTTTAATGGAAATTTGCGGAACACATACACATTCTATTTTTCATTCCGGTATGATGAGTTTACTGTCAGATAAAATAGAACACCTCTCGGGTCCGGGTTGTCCCGTTTGCGTTACTTCCAACGAATATATAGACACAGCAATCGCGTACAGCCGTCTATCCGATGTTATAATAACGTCTTTTGGAGACATGATTAAAGTTCCGGGTTCGACTTCTTCTTTAGAAAAAGAAAAGGCCTCCGGAGGAAAAGTCAAAATAGTCTATTCCCCTCTCGAAAGCCTTGAAATAGCTCGAATTAATCCCGAAAAAAAAGTCGTTTTTCTTGGTGTTGGCTTTGAAACCACCGCTCCTCTTGTAGCCTCCACAATCCTGACCGCAAATGAGAAAAAAATAAAAAATTTCTACGTCTTCTCCGGACATAAACTAATCCCTCCTGCCATGAAAGCCCTTTTAGAAAACAAGGAGTTAAAAATAGACGGTTTTATCTGTCCCGGACACGTCAGCGCGATTATAGGAGAAGAACCTTATGAACCGATTGCCGCCGAATATGGTATACCTTCCGTTATAATCGGTTTTGAACCACTCGACTTACTGGAAGGGATAGAAATGTTAATTAAGCAAATAACAGGAGAAGAAAAACCAAAAGTAGAAAATCAATACAGAAGAGTGGTTCGAAAAAGAGGAAACCTTAAAGCGCTATCTTTAATAAACGAAGTTTTCGAGGTGAAGGATTCGGTATGGAGGGGACTCGGTTTATTGCCAAAATCGGGTTTACGCATAAAAGATTCTTACTCTCAATACGACGCTGAAAAACAAATAAACGTGAGGGTAGAAAAAACAAAAATCCACTCAAAATGCATATGCGGAAAGGTCCTTACAGGGACAAAAAAACCTTACGACTGCCAATTATACGGTAAACTATGTACGCCTGAGCACCCTATCGGTCCCTGCATGGTTTCCTCGGAAGGAACATGCGCCGCATACTATAAGTTTAACAAACAATGAAAAAGATTCTTCTCTCTCACGGAAGCGGAGGTAAAGCGACTGCCGCTCTAATCAAAGAATTGATGCTGGATAAATTCGGTAATTCCATTCTTAATGAACTTACCGACTCAGCTGTTTTAGATTCTACGGGAAAACAAAATCTGTGTTTCACGACTGATTCATATGTTGTAAATCCTCTTTTCTTCCCGGGAGGAGACATCGCGACTTTAGCCGTAAACGGCACGGTAAACGACCTCTCGGTAATGGGAGCCAGACCTCTTTTTCTCTCTTGTTCATTTATTATAGAAGAAGGGCTTGATTGGAAGATCTTAGACAAAATCACAACTTCTATGGCAAGAGCAATTCAAAAAGCAAAAGTAAAAATAGTCACCGGAGACACAAAAGTTGTTGAGAAGGGAAGCGCCGATAAATTATTTATAAATACCTCAGGCGTCGGACTTCTACGGAAAGACCCGATACTTTCCAAGAACAATATAAAAGTCGGGGATCAAATTATTATAAACGGAGAAATCGGAGCTCATGGATTAGCCGTAATGAGCAAGAGAGAAAACTTCGATACAAACATAAAAAGTGATTGTGCTCCTTTGTGGTCATTAATCGAAAGTATGCTATCGGCTGGCGGAATTAAGTTTATGCGGGATCCCACAAGAGGAGGTGTAGCCACCGTATTATGTGAAATAGCGGAAAACTCTGTTTTTGGCATTAAAATAAGCGAAAAAAAACTTCCAATTCATGAAAACGTCTTATCTTTCTCTGAAATTCTTGGTCTCGACCCTCTTTACACGGCAAACGAAGGTAAAGTTATCGCTGTGGTAGAAAAAGGAAAGGCTCAATCCATCCTCTCCAACATGAAAAAAAATGCACTGGGAAGAGAATCTGCGATAATAGGAGAAATAACAAAAAAGGATAAAGGAAAAGTTATACTCGAAACTGTTATCGGCGGGAAACGAATCATCGATCGACTCGTGGGCGATCAACTGCCACGTATCTGCTGAAAAACAAATGCTAATTAGAAAAGATGCGATAGTTCTCAAAAGCTATGATTTTCTAAACACAAGTAAAATAATCCACATTCTATCTTCTGATTCCCAGCGATTTTCTCTGATAGCGAAAGGAGCCCGAAGAACAAAATCCCTATTTGCCGGCAACATCGAACCACTAAACCTGGCTCAACTTGTATACTACATAAAACCCGGGAAAAGCCTGGGAACACTAAAAGAAGCAACGGTTAAAAACGCACATCGTTTTTTAAAGAAAGACCTATACCGGATAAATATCGGCTGGAGTTTAATAGAGATAGGACGAAAAATACCCTCCCCGATGGATGGGCTATTCGGCTTAGAAAAAAGAGCCCTCAGTTTTTTAGATAGAGGTTTCAGGGAAGAAGTTTTAATTTATTTTTTTCTTTCACTTTTTAAACTCCAGGGAATATCCCCTCAAACGAATAAATGCGTGGCGTGCGGTTCAAAAAAAGCCGAATATTTTGATATAGAAGAGGGAGGAACAAAATGCAAAAGCTGCGCATCAGAAACCGCTATTTTTTTTGCCCCATTAAAGAACGCAATGGAAATTCTTGGGAAAGGAAGATTTCAAATCTGGGAAAAAGCAACAGAAAAGGATAAAAAACTAATGTTAAATATAACCTTCAAATACGGCATTTATCATTTAGGAGACTGGTTGAACCGCATAACAGAGATATTGCCGTTTACAATTAACCCATAGGAACGCTCACTCTTCCAGTCACCCAATACTGCAAGTGCCTTTTTTTTTCTTCTCAATAAATAAGGTTTATGGAAATGACCCATGATAACCGCATCGATTTTTTCTGAAAATTTTGTCTCCGCAAATTTCTCGAAGAGCTTTTCGTTCGGTTTTTGATCTCTGGAACTGGCTTGAGAAAATCTCGACAAAACTTTTGCCATTTGAAGGCCCAGTTCAGGGTGAATTAAGGAATATAATGCCCGTGAAAACCTGTTAGCCAAAAATTTCTTCGCGATGAAATTACCGTCCATTTCATCGCCATGCTGCAACCATATTCTTTTTTCTCCAATTTTGACGATTTCTGCTCCCCTGTGTGTCACGATTCCAAGCTCTTCGATAAAATCACCTATCCAGAAATCGTGATTTCCAATCCAGTAATGAATATCGACCCCTTTCTCTGAAGTTTTTTTTAACTCATGGAATATATAAAAAAAGCTTTTAGGAACAAAAGATTTGTATTCGAAATAAAAATCAAAGATGTCTCCGAGCAAAAACAATGTATCTCCTTCCTTGATGACCTTTTTAAGAAACAAAAAAAAAGATTCTATTTCTTCTTTATCCGACCAATCCTGGAAATGAGTATCCGATATTACAAATACAGTTTTGCCCTCTGAAATTTCCAACATTGAAGTATAAACTTAAAAGTTATTTTTTAAATTCCTCTTTCATCTCATCGATGATGCTAATAGCTTCCTCAAAATATCTCTTTGCGATAAGTTCGTTTAAAAGCTCCCTGTAGCGTTTCTCTTTGGGAATATCCGCACCTTTTTTGTCTTCCTGTTCCAGAGATATTAGTTCGGCGCCGGGTTTAGCTGCATCTTCAAAAAAACTTTTCTCTTCATCATCAAGTGCGTCTAAAATCCCTTTCTCTTCCTCCTTTTCTTTACGGCTTTCCTCTTTCTTGAAAATTTCCTCAAAAGGAGATTTACTCTGTTCCATCAAACCTCCCTATCTTTGTATAATTTAAGCTTTTCTTCGACATCCTTTAATGTAGGATCAAGTTCTATTGCTTTCTGCCAGTTAGAAACTGCTTTATCCAACATCTCTTTTTGCTCATAAGCATATCCTAAATCGGCGTAAGTATAAGCCTCTGTTTCTTCCTTGCTGCTTGCCTGCTTAAACATTTCAATCGCTTCTTCTATATTCCCTCCTTCAAACATGATTAAACCTATCCCAACCTGAGCTTCTATCATATCCGGAGCCTCTTCTAAAATTCTGTCGAATACCTTACGAGCGTCTTTTTGTTTCCCATTCTTCGACAACGCAATCGCAAGATTTGACAAAATTTCATTAGAGGAATCATCAAGAACAGCTGCTTCTTTCAGTTGAGCAATTGATAATTCAACTTTGCCCGTATAAAAGTTCTTTACAGCCATATCGTTGAGTCTGCGCGCTTCTTCTTTGTTTCTTCTTATGTCGAATTTCTCTCTTTCAGACTTTAAATCCTCCACATATTTTCCTATCAAAGAAGTCAAGTCTTTGAACCCGCCTGAAGCTTCTTTAAACTCCATGTACATTTCCTCGAAGACCTTCTGTAAAGTTTCTCTAAGAGCGTTAATCTCTTCTTTAAAAGAAAGTTCGAGTTTTTCGAAAACCTCACCAATTTGAGATAATTCAGTACTTATAACATCTGTCGAATCTCCGATTTTCTCTGTTAACGCCTTATGAAACTCCTCTGTCTTTTCAAGCAATTTTTCAGGACTGTTTTTAACTTCTTCCGAAAGATTGTCCATATTATTCGAGAATTTTTCAAGAAGAGAAGAAATCTCTCCCAACTTCAAATCGAGCATAGCCCTTAATTCATACTGATCGTTATGCTGGGCTTTACCCAGATTTCTCAGCACCTCTATGGTTTCGTTCCGGCGTTTTATTTTTTCGTCACTCGTCGCTTTTCGTCCCTTATTTTTTTGCTTATCGTCTTCTTTCATAAAACATCACCCCCTCATAAGAGGTCTTATTCTTTTGTATTTCTCTGTTGCTTCCCGTAACATTGTAGCCACATAAACTTTTTTCTTTATGGGGTTCATATTCGTCTTTGAAAGGAGACTTAAAGAAAGCTCTGTTTTTCCGCTTTTAAAAGCAAGCAAAGCTCTTTTTTCTAAAAAATCTTCTCTTTGCTTTAACCGTGAAAGACGCTGGTATGCCTCCCAATAATTCCCCAGTTCGGCTTCCAGATCGCTTAAAAGGACCTCTTTTTTCTCATCGTTTACTTTTTCGATTTCTTTTAATGCCTCATCGAAATCTTTTAGTTTAATGTATAAAAAGAATCTTTCTTCAGGATCATCTGTAATCTCAAGCCTATCAAGCAGTATCCTCTTTTTCATTTTCTGTATCTCCTTTAAGCCAACTTTAATATTTTTACCGAGAAACCAGGAAAGAACTTTTTCTTTCTCTTCTTGCTTTTTAACTTTTTCGAGATAAAAACGGGCTTTTTCCTTATCTCCGGCAACAAAATAAAGATAAGCTCCTTCCTTAACAATTTCGTCATTATCTGGATACTTATCGAGCAACTGCTCGTAAAAAGGCATTTGTTCTTTTATGTCCATGTTTCTTATATATCTGATTGCCTCATCCAAATTTGAAAGACTGAGATTGATTTTAACCAGCAAAGCAACCATTTCTTCGTCATCTGGATATATAATCGCTTTCAACTTCTCGGCAACTTCGGGAAAATCATCAAGCAATTTTTCCATTTCTATTCGACTCTTCTGTTTATCCTCTACTTGATAGCGAAGATTGGCTATTGAAAGCCTGATAGGCATGGGGATTTTTTCTTGAAACAGCTGTTCAAGTTGGTTCAACAAATATTTCCCTTTTTCTTCCGAGCCATCGAAGAACTTGTCTATTACTCCAACAAGAGGCGCGTTACGTTCTTCGTTCGCATAAATTTTCAAAAGACCTCCAGTCAGTTCCTTTGTCAGTTCCACTTTTGGTATTAAAGCTCCTATTTCCTCGTTGATTTTATTTCGTCTTTTTTCATTTGTCCAATAAGCTTCAATAAAATACTCCAAAGCCTGTAGAGCATGACCTAAATCTTTCTCGATAGAAGCCTTTAAAAAAACAATGCTTTTTTCGACTTCAGGATTTTCGAATTTTTCAAAAGCCTCTATTGCCGAACTCTTTAATCTGGGATCGAAACGTATGCTTTTTTCTATTTCCTCGATGCCTGTTAAATCTCCAAGTCGAAGCTTAACTTTACCGTAAAAAATTCTGAGTCCGGCATGGATGGGAGCGATATCTATGAGTTTTTCACATTCTTCAAGCATTACTTCGCCCATTGTTTCCTTTTGCTCAAGCGCCTCTCCCAGGCACCTGACCGCTTTATCTATATTCCCCGCTTCTCTATATAATCTATAAAGAGTCATGACAGTTTCATATTCCGCGTTACCTTCAGCTCTTATCTCTTCAAGCAACTCTATCGCTCTTTCAGCGAGAGAATTATCTAATCCTACAGCCCTTCTGATAAGTCCTGCCGCGTTCGACAAATTACCGATTTTCGAATTCGCTTTAGCCATAGAAATCATTAACTCTGGCTGTTCTTCTAATTCTAAAGATTCCAGAACCTGCGACCCCCACTTGATGGCTTCTTCATAATAATTGTTTTGAATTAAAATCCTGGTAAGCACTCGAGAAATAGCCTCGTTGTCTTCTCTTTTTTTTAATTCATTAATAAGAAAAGTTGTTATTTCTCCAACATAGTCAGGAAACTCCCGCGCGGCATTCTCTACTTCCCTGCAACCCTTTTTAAAATCACCCTTATAAAAGTATAAGGAGGCGATAAGCTTTCGCATCTTAGGCTCATCCCGATAACTCTGTAAATAGGTTATAATAAATCTGAACCTTTCCGTATCCTCATTTATAGCTTCTTTGTAACTGCTCTCCGCTTTATCGAATTCGTTCGACAATCGGTATAACTCAGCTAAAGCGAATGGATACGTAAAAGGAGGAAAATCCTGTCTGTCAAGGTTCTTATAAAATTTTAAAAATTGTTCGGTAAATTCCGGCTTTGCTTTTACTCTCTTATCAAATTCCGTAAGCATCACAGGTATAGTATCTTTATTCTCGGAAATTATCAAATTGACTTTTTCCGCAACTTCTTCCGGTCCTTCTGGAATTTGAAGCATTAAAGAAATAATTTCTCCCTCGGTACTAACCGGATTTTCCTGTTTAAATTTCTGAAGTTCTTCTTTTACTTGCTCTGTTCTTTCCGGATCCAGGGATAGTTCTTTATAAATTTGGAGCGCTGCCTCGGTTTCTCCTTCTCTTGAAAGCAATCTCGCTTTCAAAAGCAAAACCGAAGAAGATAAGTCTTTACCCTCAAATATTTGATTTATCCTTTCAAGTATTACGTTCGACGCCGAAGGAGATTGTTCAAACGTTCCTTCTAAAATATGCACTACCTCCTCTTCCCAACCAAGGGTACCATAAATGCTTGCCATGTCAAGAAAACTATCCAAACCCTGAGAAAATTTCCCTCCAAGTTCTTTTACTCTTTTACCTATTTCTTCGTCCGATTCTATTGAAACAGCCGCGAGAAATTCCTTTAACCCTTCCGCGTTTCTATCTTTTCGAATATAAGCTTCGGCCAATTGTTTATGAATTATCGGATTGTCGGGGTCTTTCTTGACCATTTTCTGATATTTTTTGATGGCATCATCTATTTCAAAAGCTCCTATAAGATCAAGCGCCTTTTCCTCTTTTCCTGACTCAATTAGCAATTCACTTAAATAATCAATAATCTCCTTTGATTTTTTCTTACAGGGAGATAAAATAGAAATTACTTTCTCCTGGAGATCAGGTTTTGCATTCACGGATTCACGCAACTTGGCAACGCCTTGGGTATAATTTTTGTTTTTAAGCAAAAATTCGCCCAACCCTAATTTTAAATACGCATCTCCGTAATTTTCTCTCTCTGCTCTTTTTAATTCTTTTGTAATGTTTTCGATTTCCTCCGGTTTCTTTTCAAATATAATTCTAAATATCCTTAAAGTCTCTTCGCTTTCTCTCCCTTCCTTCATGATCGCATATAAATAAAAATGCGTAAAGTCTCTGGAGCTAAACTCCGATTTATTCGCAAGGATATTTTTGACAACCTCTCCCTCTCTCTGGATAAAAGAATCCTTACTTTCATCGCTCATGTCCCTGAAAAAATCATAAACCCCGTCAAAGTCGGCCTTTTCCACCCATTTTTCCATTAAGTACTCAGCTAAACGGTCCGGCTTGCCTCTACCGTAAAACAAATCCTCTACCTCTCCAATAACCTTGCTTTTCGCTTTTGCGGAAAGCGTTGCGCCTTTCTCTGCCCAGATAATTACTTCGTTGAGTTTGTCTATAGAATGGTATAAATGCATAATTTCAAGAATAAGAGGGAGATCTGACTCATCGTTTCTTAAAGCGCCCTGCAATATTTTAATAGCTTTAAGAGAATCCCCTTTTGATGCAACCCTACGGGCTTTATCAATTAGATTGGACTGATCGCCAAAAGTAAACATAACCAACAAAGAATATAACAAAAATAAAAAGTAAGTCAAGACTTAAACCAAAACGAATTATTATCAATATTCAGCTATTTCTGTACGGTTCTTTCCTCTTTTTTTTGCGCTATACAAACCTCTGTCAGCCGCAGCTATGAGATCTTTTTTAGTATGTGCATGCGATCCAAACTCGGCAACGCCTATTGATACCGTAATTTTAAACTTAATATCCTCCGGAGAAACAAATACTTTGTTTTCGACCGCGACACGCAGATTTTCCGCCAGGTTACATCCATCTACACCATTAGTACTTGGTAATATTATGGCAAATTCCTCTCCTCCGTACCTTGCGAGAATATCTGAAGACCTGATTCTATCTTTCATTAACATTCCCACTTCGCGTAAAATCATATCGCCATTTTGATGTCCAAACTGATCGTTAATCGTTTTAAAATTGTCGAGATCTATCATTAGCAAAGAAACGGGCTCGTTTTTCCGCGCGGCTTCGGCGAGTTTATTGTCCAGCATCTCCTGAAAAAAGCGGTGATTGTAGGTTTCTGTCAATCCATCCATAATAGCCTTTTTCCTTTCGTGATCATACAAAACAGCTTTTTCTACAGAAGAAGCTGCGATATCCGTAATCAAATTTAAAATCATTAAATCATTATTCCTATCAAACCAATTCTGATTATTAGAAAGAAGCAGTATTCCACCCTTTATGTCTCCACGGAAAGGCGAAAACAATAAAGACCTCGCCTCAAAATTCCGCTCTCCGGGAAACAAAATAGGTCTTTTTGTTTCCTTAAAAAGATCCATTTTACAAAGCGCGATATTTTTTTCAAGCGCTAAAGCGATTATACTCTTTTTAAGCTCCTGGTAATATCTTCTTCCATCTTCTTCGGTCAAATGATACTCGTTTCCCTCTTTTAGCAAGAAAATTGCCCACACTTCTTTAAAACTACTTGTTACTGTTTCAAAAATGCTTTTTCTCACTTCTTCCAATCTAATCTCACCCGCCACTTTTTCTGTGAGACTTAAAAGAGAACGAAATCTGAAAGCTTCAAGCATTGAAACACTTATATATTTACAAAGAGCAAACAGAGTGGATAGGCTCTGGACTATACTTGTTAAAATCTCTCTATCTCTTTCATCAAAAGCTTTTTTCCCCTGTCTATCCACCACCACAATACCTATCATATCATCATCAATCCCAATTGAACTGGCCATAAAACATCCGATATGTTCTTCCTTTTGATAGTATCCCAAGTTCATAGACGAATCATTAAAGTCATTATTTACCAGAATGCCGGAGTTTTTTAGAAACCAGGAAAGAGGTCCTTTGTTTATAGCAACTATTGGTTTTATCTCTCCTTCGCTTTTCGCTATTCTTACATGAAATTCATACTTTTCCTGTTTAACCAAGAGAACAACACTGAAAGGTTTAAACAACCGGGCAATGATATCCACGCTCGCCGATAAAGAATCGTATATTTTATTCGAAATAGTAGATGGCAGTTCTTTTTTTCGAGAAAAACTTTCTCTGATATCCAGATTTTGCCCATCTTCATTCTCTTTCTCCATAGAAACGCTCTTTTTGTTGCTTTCTTCCGGTACAACAAAATACAGCAAAGCAATTGAACCATAAAATAGCAAATAAGGCAATACATAGAACTCCTCTAATAAAGAAAATAACGGCAATATAAGCCACCAGAATTTAATCTTTAAACCTCTTTTTCGTAGTATAAAAATAACCGGTAGATACGAAGCAAAAAGCGGAGAAGAAAGTCCTCCTGCTAATTGGACAAGAAAAGCTACCGCTGTAAGAGCAAAATAAAATGAAATATTCTCTTTCTCTATTATAAAAAAAAATAAAATTGTTAGCATTGTTACCGGTACCCAGATAGATATACTCACAGGGGAAAAAACAAGAAACAAATATCCCAGAAACAAAAACAACGAAAGCCACCTGTATAAATTCATATAAAATTATAACTCCTCATACCTATATTGTCAAGGATTACAGAACTTTTTAATTTTTTTTTTAAAAATCTATCTTCACCCTCTTGACATAATATTAATTTTGACAAATAATAAAAAATAGATTATCATGAAAGAACAATTTGACTGGAAACTCATAAAGGAAAAACTGCAAGCAGAAATAAACGAATCTGCTTATAAAGCGTGGTTCGCCAATATGGAATTGGAAGAAGTAAACGGAGAAGATGTCTATTTTAATATTCCCAACACTTTTACACAACACTGGATAACAGAACACTTTATGGGCGAACTTAATTCGTCCATTAAAAGCGTTACGGGTAATTTTTACCGAGTGCGGTTTCTTGTTAACAAAAAAGAAGACACAGAAAGTTATCAAGAAAATGAAAAAGAGCTGCAACAGGCACAAAAACCTCTGTTACATGATAAGTACACTTTCAACAATTTTGTAGTGGGAGATAATAATAAATTTGCTTACGCTGCGGCTATGGCGGTTTCTAACGCGCCGGGCAGAGAATATAATCCTCTTTTTATCTACGGTGGAGTTGGTCTCGGTAAAACACACTTATTACAGGCGACAGGAAATAAAGTCTATTTTCAATATCCCAACCTCAAAATACTATATACCCAAACGGAAGAATTTCTCAATGAAATGATAAAATCTATTCAAGAATATTCTACTGTGCAGTTCAAGCAAAAATATAGAGAAATAGATTTACTTTTAATCGATGATATTCATTTCCTCTCAGGCAAAGAAAGATTACAGGAAGAATTTTTTCACACGTTTAATGCTTTATTCGAAGCAAAAAAACAAATAGTTATTACTTCGGACCGTCCTCCTAAAGAAATTTCAGGTCTGGAGGAGAGAGTTATTTCCCGTTTTCATTGGGGGCTAATGGTAGATCTTCAACCCCCTGATTTTGAAACCAGGTTGGCTATTCTTCGTTCTAAAATACAAAGCGATAATATTCAAATTAGCGATAGCGTAGTTAACTATATTGCTTCCAATATTAAATCCAATATTAGAGAATTAGAAGGTTGCCTGATAAAGTTACTGGCACATGCATCAATATATAAGACCGATATAACTGTAGAACTCGCCAAAAGAATATTAATTGACTTTATAAAAGAAAAAGAAAAAAGGATCACATTAGAAAGAATAATTAGCACTGTTTCTGAGTTTTATAATATAGATACAGAAGAGATAAAAGGTGATAAAAGATTAAAAAGTATTGCTCAAGCAAGACAGATCGCCATCTATCTTGCAAGAAATTTAACAAACCTTTCCCTGAAAGAGATTGGAAATGATTTTGGTAAAAGGGATCATTCCACTATTCTACATTCTTTCAACAAAATAGAAAATTTAACAAGGAAAAACAAGAAGATAAAAGGGGATATTGAAGCAATAAAAAGTAAACTAACCGAGGTGTGATGAATAAACGATGGTTTATAAACATTTTATCCACATACTATTTTTGAAAATTTATGATTAAAACAAGAATAATAAAAAGGCTTTTTAAAAATATCCACTTATCCACAGGAACTACAAAAACTACAATAATGATATATAACTATTATTAACTGTTAAAAAGGAGGAATAATGTTTTTTTCTATAAATGCTGAAGATTTTGTAAAAGAATTTAAAGCTGTAATTCAAATTGTACCTGTGCATACAACATTTCCTATACTATCCAATGTAAAAATAGAAGTAAAAAAAGAAAATTTGAATATTTTTGCAACCGATTTAGACACCTCTTTGTTATATAGTACAAATTTGTGTAAAACTGAACAACCGGGAGTAATTATAGTTCCGGCAAAAACGTTATTTTCTGTAATGGGAGAAATAAAAGGGAAAACAGTTTTTCAGAAAGAAGAAAGTAGAATCAAAATCGAGCACGACAAAGGATATTTTTATCTGCCTTTAATGGAAGAAGAAGATTTTCCTTCAAAACCTGTAATAACCGAAGAAGAAACTTATGAGGTAAACTCTAAAGAATTAGAAGAAATTATAGATAAACTTGTTTTTATTGTACCTGAAGATTCATCTAAAAGAAAAATGAGTGGTATGTTGTGGGAATATCAAAATCAGAACCTAAAATTGGTTGCGACTGATAGTTTTAGTCTTGGTTATAAGGATATCAAGGTTAATCTCGGAGAAAAATCTTTTAAAATAGTTGTTCCTCCGAAAATTTTAAAACAGTTGTCGACTTTTAATGCGCAAAGAATAAAAATAGGGGTAGATGAAAGCAAAATTTATTTCTTGGGAGAACAATTTACGCTTGTTTCTAATTTAATTAAAGTCGATTTTCCCAATTATAAAACTGTAATATCAGAAAAAAGTGATAACATTTTATCTTTAGACAGGGAAGCTTTTCTTGATTCCTTAAAAAGAGTTTCTGTGTTTTCTAACGACAGGCCAAGAACCGTAAATTTAAATTTAGGAGAAAGTTTAACTGTGGAAGTTTTTTCTGAAATAGGAGAAAGTAGAGAGAAATTAGATGGAACATACAAAGGTAAAGAGATAAATATAGCTCTCTCTTCAAATTACTTAATTGACTTTTTAAGGAAAATTAAATCCAAAAACGTCAATTTGAGTTTTGAAGCTAAAAATAAACCTATTACTATCGAAGGAGAAGATAAAGAAATTTTTTATCTCTTAATGCCCATAACAATAGAATAAATTAGATAACTTTTTTAACTTTATTGGTTTTTAAACATTTTGAACAAACATACACTTTTTTAATCTTATCGTTGATTAATATTTTTATACTATGTAAGTTTGGTTTTTGTTTCTTTTTGGTTTTACGTTTAGAATGACTTACCTTATTGCCAAAAGTAGTTGTCTTTCCACAAACAAAACATTTTTTTCCCATTAACACATCTCCTTTTTTTTTAATATAATAGAAACAATATGTTTTTTGTCAATACCATGTTTGTCTATTGACTTTTTCTTTTTTTACTTTATACTAAATATATTAAAAAAAAGGAGGTAACATGAAAAAGTTTATACTGTATGCGTTGGTTTTATTACTGTTGGTTCTCGGCTGCGCTTCAAAAGGTACAACAAAAGTTGGTGAAGTGGAAATACCCGATTGGTATCTAAATCCGCCAGAAAGCGAAGATTATATATATGGAAAAGCCACAGCTACATCGCAAGATTTGCAATTAGCAATAGATAAAGCAAAACAGGGAGCCAGGCTTGATATAGCTGAAAATCTTGAATCTCATATAATGGGATTAGTGAAGAAATTCGATGAAGAGGTGGGGGGTGTAGAAGAAAGCGAACTTCTTACCCAGTTTACGCAGGTTTCTAAAAATGTTGTTGATCAAACCCTTGTGGGCTCAAGAGAAAATAAAACTAAAGTAAAGGATGAAGGTAAAGGATTTAGAGCTTTTGTGCTTATGGAATTTCCTGTAGGTAAAGCGAGGGAAGAATTGTTAAAGCAGTTGTCTTCTGCCGAAAACGAGAATTTATATACTCGTTTTAGAGCTTCACAGTCTTTTCAAGATTTAAAAGAAGAGATTGAAGCATTAAGAAAGTATAAACAAGAGGAGGAAAAGGGTTTGAGCGATTTTAAATAAAATATATTTTTACCTCCTTGTTTTTTAGTTTTTAACGCTTGGTTTTAAACGCCACGGTATAGCAAGAATCCGTGGCGTTTACTATTAACCCTTGCGTAATCCAAAAACTTAAGTAAATTATAGAAGGATGATTTTTGAAATAAAAAAGAGTAAAAGTTATCGTCCGATATTAGTATTGATAATCTTTATGTTCCTTTTAATACCGTTTCCTTTTATATCTCCAACATCCAATATAAGGTGGCATAAAGAATACGGACGATTACGTCATAAAGCTCTGCTGTATGCAAGGTCCAGTGGAGTTAGAGGCGATAGCGAAACGATAAAAAGGGCTTACGATTATTCTGTCAGATTCCGGATGAGATGGCCGTTTGTGGTTCGCTGGATTCAGGCAGAAAGCGATTTTATTCCAAATGCCACCAGTAAAGTTAACGCTAAAGGACTCACTCAAGTTATGCAAGGAACCGCTACATATATAGGAGAAGTTCTTTTGTATTCCGGTTCTGTTGGCTTAACCGTAGAAGAAGAGCAAAAATTGAGAGAGATGAAATATAATTTATATGAAGTCGAAGACAATCTACTCTTGGGTTTTTCTTATTTAAAGTTTCTTTCTGTTTTTTCTGAGAATCCGGAAGAAGCTTTAGCGAGATATCTTGCCGGCAAGAAATGGGTCGACTTTATAAATTCCAGTTATGTTAGAAGCATCTCCGATGGAAAGCCTATAAGTCCCGATGTTTCTTTATAAAATCATATATTAAAAAGATAAAGAATTATCTTTGCAATAATCTGATTGTAAAAAAGGCGATCATTATAAAAGATATAACAATCTTAAGAAAAGTTCCTCCGAAAAAGCCTATAACCGCTCCAGTGCCGGAGCGTAATGCCGTTTTTATTTTCTTTCCCGTTATGAGTTCTCCAAGTAAAGCTCCTAAAAGAGGACCTAAGATTATTCCCCATGGGGCGAAAAAAACGCCGATAACAGCTCCCAGGAAAGCCCCTATAAATCCGAGTTTCGAAGCTCCGAACTTTTTAGATCCTATAGAACTTGAAATATATTCTATAACCACCGAAATAACGGTTAATATCAAGAAAATAATAATCAGATTTCTTGAAATGATTGTGAAATCGGTAAGCCATGCGTACACATAAACCCCTATAAACACCAGCGGCGTACCCGGCAACATTGGCAATATACAACCCGCAAGTCCCACGACCATAATAAGATAACAACAAATCAAAACAAACATATTCATAATAAAGGGTTAATGGAAGAGAGAAGAAAGAGTGGATTGCCCTTTCCTTCCTTTCATTTGTTTCAATAGTTTTTGAGCCATTTTGAATTCTTTGAGGAGACGATTTATATCTTGAACGGAAGTTCCGCTTCCATCAGCGATTCGTCTTCTTCGAGATGCATCCATGATTGAAGGATTTTTTCGTTCTTTTGATGTCATTGATTGAATAATAGCCTCGGTTTTTATCATCTGTTTCTCATCCATCATTTTTTTTAAACCTCTTCCCCCGGGAAACATATCGAGAAGCGCGTCCAAAGGGCCCATTCTCTTTAACTGTTTAATTTGTCCGAGGAAGTCTTCTAAATCAATTTTACCTTCTTGTATTTTGTTTTGTAACTTGACTGCGGTTTCTTTCTCAATCGCTTGTTCAGCTTTTTCCTGGAGAGTTTTTAAGTCACCCATACCAAGAATACGTGTGGCTAATCGTTCCGGATGCAAAACTTCAAGAGCATCCGCTTTTTCTCCAATCCCTATAAATTTTATAGGTTTGCCCGTGATTTTTCTCATGGATAGAGCAGCTCCACCCCTTGCATCTCCATCCATCTTGGTAAGAATAATGCCTGTTATTCCAAGGGCTTCATCAAAATCTTTTGCAATATTTACAGCATCTTGACCCGTCATTGAGTCCGCGACAAGTAGTATTTCAGAAGGATTAACGATTTCCTTTATCTGTTTAATCTGCCTGATCATTTCTATGTCGATGTGCAATCTGCCGGCTGTATCGAATATGAGAGTGTCGTACCTTTTAAGTATGGAACGAGTAAGCGCCTGTTTGCAGAGCTTCACTTCATCGTTAAATCTCTCGGAGAAATAAGGGAGTTCTTCCCTTTCAGCCATATCGCGCAGTTGTTCGTAAGCCGCGGGTCTTTTAACGTCCGCAGGGATTAGGAAAGGATTTCGTCCTTTATTTTTTAAAAAATATCCTAATTTTATCGCAGTTGTTGTTTTTCCGGATCCCTGCAGCCCCACGAGTAAAATTGAACTCGGCTGTTTATCTAAAACAAGGGGATCCGCTTTTCCTATTAAGCTTATCAGTTTTTCCCCAACGATCTGGACAATCATTTCCGCGGGGGTAAAACTTTCATATATTTTTCTCGATATTGCTTCATTCTCGATTTCCGCTGCGAAATCGGTCGCCACCTGTAAATTCACATCTGCTTCCAGCAATGCTATTCTTATATCTCGCATACTGTCTTTAACCTGGGAAGCCGAAAGTCTTCCTTTACCGCTTAGGTTTTTTGCTATATTTCTGATTCTTTCACTTAATCTTTCAAACATACGATTAAATATAACAGCATTTTTAGTAATTGCAAGGAGATCTTAGTGAGTAGTAAGCTAAATAGCGAGAGTCGCCGTACTTGACAATACAATAAAGTATTTTATTATCAAAGTAAAACAGGATAAATTTTAAGAGGGAGGAGTCAATTATGAAGAAGCTATTTATTAAAAGCTTTGTCAAATTATTAACGTTTATTGTTGTTCTTGGCTGCTTTAAGGAAAACGCTACATTAACTTTTTCCGCCGATATGATTCAAAGGGTAAATGATCGTAGTATGGAAGGAAAAATATTTGTGAAAGGAAACGAGTACCGAATGGATATAGTAGAGAATGGGGAAAAGCTTAGCATTTTAGTTGATCGTGCAAGTGCTAAACAGAAAGTTATTGTGCATTCTAAAAAAGTTGCGCAGGAATACTTAAATGCCAGCGAAAAAAGTCTAAACAACAATCCTTTTGAAAATTTCAAATATCAGCTTGAAATAGGCTCTGCAGATACAATAGGTTCGGAAATTATTAATGGTTACGAATGCCTAAAAATAGAGGTTTCGAATGAGAACAAAAAAATACTGACTGCCTGGATTTCTGATAAGCTAAACTGGCCGATTAAAATAGAAACTGCAGATAAACCCAATAATGATGTTGATTTAAGCAACATTAAAGAAGGTGAAGTCGTAGAGGCAGATTTTTTCAAGGTGCCTGAGGAGTATACACTTCACCCGTTTAAAGAGGAAATGCCGAAAGAGTTACCGGATATAAGAAAAATGAAAGAAGCTGTACTGGCACAAGTAGAGAAAAAGGGAATAGAGCTGGAAACGGAGGAAGGGAAAATAGCAGTAAGAGGGTTCGGAGCAACTGTATTAGCAAGATACTTTCCGGGATGGAGATTTTTCCGGGTTGTCAGGAGTGGAGAAAAAAAGGATAGCATTCCTTTAGGATTTAAACCGGTGGGGACTGCTATTGTTAGTGGCGATATCGAAACAATTTACCTGTTGAATAGCCCCGACTCGGATTCACCCATCGATATTGGGCTTAAAATATTCCATAGTGACAGAATAAAATTGAATAATGAAAGAGAAGTAGAAACTTTTGGCAAGGCGCTGGCTATATTGTATTTTGTGGGAGTAGGGGTTAGGGAGGTAGAGCCTCTGGGTGCAAACAAATGGAAGATTTCTCTCGGAAAAACTTCCCGAGGAGAGGGTTTTTTTATAATTACATTAAACAAAAGGGGAGAAGTAAAAGGAATTGAATACAAATCAAAAGTAAAGTGATAATAATAGACGAAGAAAAATGAAAAGGCAAATTGGTTTTGTTTCAACAAGACTCGCGGGTTTGGACGGGGTATCCTTAGAAACCGAGAAATGGGCAAAAATTCTTGAAGAGGAAGGGTACCGATGCTTTTACTTTGCTGGAGAACTCGACCGTCCCGAAGAGAAATCTTTCTTGGTGGAAGAAGCTCATTTTAAGCATCCAGATATTTTAGGGATATATAATGAATGTTTCGGTTCCGATACTCGAAAAAGCGCCGTTACCAGAAAAATACATGAAATAAAAAAGAAACTTAAAAGTTCGCTTGAGGATTTTGTTAAAAAGTATGAAATTGAGTTATTGATTGCGGAAAATTCTTTAACCATACCTCTCAATATTCCTCTCGGGATAGCAATAACGGAGTTTATCGCCGAAACAAAAATGCCGACGATTGCCCATCACCATGATTTTTACTGGGAAAGGAAAAGACTTCTGGTTAATTCCGTTGGAGAATATCTGCATATGGCTTTCCCTCCCGTATTGCCTTCTATTCGCCATGTAGTGATTAACTCTTATGCAGATCGTGAGTTAAGTTACAGAACCGGTATATCCAGTACTGTAATACCAAATGTGCTTGACTTCGAAACTTCTCTTCTTTCACATGACGAATACGCATCTGACGTTAGAGAAAAATTTGGAATAAAGGAAGATGAATTACTGATTTTACAGCCAACGAGAGTTGTTCCAAGAAAAGGGATAGAGCATGCGATTGAATTAACCAGACGGTTAGAAATGAAGGCAAAACTTGTGATATCGCACGCTTCCGGTGACGAGGGTTTCGAATATGAGCAAAGATTAAAACATTACTCTGAAATGTTAGGAGTTGATACTCTATTTATATCAAAGCGTATCGGAGAAAGCAGAAAAATCAATGATAAAGGCGAAAAAATCTATACCATCTGGGATATTTACCCGCATGCCGATCTTGTTACCTATCCTTCGACTTATGAAGGGTTCGGGAACGCTTTTTTGGAAGCTATTTATTATCGAAAACCGATCGTGGTCAACAAATACGTGATTTATACTCTGGATATAGAACCTAAAGGTTTTAACGTTATAACTCTGGATGGTTACGTTAATGAAGAAGCGATTCTAAAAACCAGGGGAATTCTTCTTGATTCTCAGAAACGCGAAAAAATGGTAGAGCGTAATTACAGAATAGCAAAGCGATGTTTTTCTCTATCCGTGTTACGCCGTAAACTTAAAAACCTTATAAGAGAAATTCTTGTTTATAGAGATTAAGGCATGCAAAGAATACATATATGGGTAAGAGGTGTTGTGCAGGGAGTTGGTTTTAGATATTTTACCGTAAGAAAGGCGAGAGAATCAGGAGTATCCGGATGGGCGAGAAATACTGCGGATGGAAAGGTCGAGATTGTAGCCGAAGGAGAAAGGTGGAGATTAGAAGAATTCACTGAAAGCGTAAAAATAGGGTCGTCTCTTTCCAGCGTTACGGGAATAGAAGTTAAAGAAGAAAAATATCAAGATGAATTCGACGAATTCGAAGTGAGGTTTTAAAATGGATGAATTAAAAAAGCATATCAGAGAAATACTCGATTTCCCCCAAAAGGGCGTTCTGTTCAGGGATATAACTACTCTACTCAAAAATAAAGAAGCTTTCAGAGAAGCTATAGATCTTATGACAGATTTAGTAAGGGGGAAAGAAGTGGATCTTATTCTCGGTATAGAATCCAGGGGTTTTGTTTTTGCCGCGCCGATCGCTTATAATCTCGGGTTACCTTTAAATGTTATCCGGAAACCCGGAAAATTACCTGCTGAGGTTGTTCGCGAATCTTATACTCTTGAGTACGGAGAAAACGCAATCGAATTGCATAAGGATGCCATTCAAGAGGGAGAAAAAGTTGTTATAGTAGACGATTTGCTCGCCACGGGCGGTACGGCTCTTGCGAGTGCACATTTAGTTGAAAAATTCGGAGGAGAAGTAAGCACTTTTCTTTTTCTTATAGAATTGACAGAGCTTAAAGGAAGAGAAAAGTTAAAAGATTATAAGGTTGAGTCTCTGGTTAAATATTGATCTCGAACGGCAAAGCTGCTCCTACAATTTTAAATAGCACGCAGACCATCATCCCCTGTGCTTTTTGTTTTTCCAAATAAAAAAAATTTAAATCCCGATAGGAGTTTTATACATCAAAATTTTTTCGTTGCGTCTTTTAAAAAAAAGGCGAGAGCTAAAAGCTCCCGCCCGGAGAAATTAAACACTCAGACAAAAAGACATCTCATCTTGTCCACCTATAAGTATATATATTTTTTTTAATTTGTCAACCCCTTCTTTTAAAAATTTTGTGAAATCCAAGGGTTTGACACCCTTTCTTATGCTTTGGGTGCTTTTCGCAAGTTGTTTCCAGCGTTTTCGAGTTTTTATATGCTTTTTTATTATGGGAATCAGGGATTCTTTCTGGATGGGTTTAACCAGATAATCCACGGCTCCTAAAGATAAGGCTTTTGCCTTATCTTTGTCGCTCTCGAGAGCCGTCAGGAAGATAACGGGAATAAAAGAAGTCTCTTCATCTTCCTGTAGAATCGAACACACCTCATATCCATCCAGAGAAGGCATACTAATGTCTAGAACAACTACATCGGGGTTTTCTTTTTTTATCCTTTCTATTCCCTCTGAAGGGTTTGTTGCCGTTAAGATTTTGTAGTCTTCATTAGAAAGTATTCTTTCTACGAGTTTAATCATATCCTGATTGTCATCTATATAAATTATACAGGATTCTTTATTCATTTATTATTTCTATTCTGTTTAAATAGTCTTTGAGTTCTGCCAGATTATTTTTAATCTGCGTGATATCTTTGTTTTTCGCGGATGTTTCAATCATTTTCCCCAACTCGGTTATTCCGTCGAATCCGTAAATAGAACCAGAACCTTTCATGCTGTGACCCAGTCTCTGGATAGTTTCAAAATCTTCTTTTTTCAAAGAATTTTCTACTTCTTTTATATCCTTTTCTCTGTTTTTTAAGAAATTAGGAACAAGCTGGACTGCATAACCGGGAACAGTAACCTTGATCTTTTCTCCGTCCGTTTTTTCACCCATTGCTATATCCTCCTGTTAAGTTGTAAAACCTTCTTTTATGCAATTTCTACCGGACTGTTTTGCTTCGTATAGAGCTTTGTCTGCTTCATTTATAAATGAAGTGGGTTTTGTCTTTTCGTCTGGATTAATTGTGGCCACTCCGACACTTATAGTAACGTTTTTACTTACAGCCGAACTCTTATGAACAATTTTCAGTTTACCTGTTTCCTCGAGAAATCTTTTAGCCACAGAAAGCGCTCCCCTTCTATCTGTATCGGGAAGTACGGCGATGAATTCCTCTCCTCCGTATCGGCATAAAAAATCTCTCGGTCTTTTTAAAGCGCTGTTTAAGGTTCTTGCAATTTTTTTTAGACAGTCGTCCCCGTTCAGATGTCCGTATGTATCATTGTACGCTTTAAAGCAATCGATATCGCACATTAAAAGGGAAAGAGGATTCTTTACTCTGATCGCGTTTTTCCATTCTCTGGCGAAAAACTCTTCAAAATATCGGCGGTTGGGAACGGCGGTCAAGCCATCCAGATAAGACATACGTGTTAATTTTTTATTAGCTGTGTCTAATTGTTCAGCCATTTCCGTCAACTCTCGTTCTCTTTCTTTTCTGCTGTCTGTTTCCATCTTCAGGCGTAGCGCTGAACGGACTCTGGCTAATAATTCGGTTACCTTTATCGGTTTTGTTATATAATCGATAGCCCCTGCCTGAAAAGCCGCTTGAAGCTGAGTCTCTTCCCTGTTAGCTGTGATCATTATAATTGGAGTGTCTTTGAAAGAAACTTCTCTTTTTATCCTTGAGCACGCTTCAATTCCGTTTGTTTTCGGCATTATTACATCCATAAGAATTAAATCGATGTTTGGTTTGTTTTTCTTTTTGTCTTTCAGCCCGAGAAAATCGAACGCTTCTTCAGCCGAATTAACAAGATATATACTCTTGTATCCTTTCTCGCCCAAAATCGACTTAAGCACCAATGTCTGATCTTCCGAATCGTCAACGATAAGAATATCCATTTATAAAACTCTTAATATCCTTGTTTTAAAATAACGGTTTTTTTATAAAAGTAAAGGGTTTTTCTATAAAATGAAAAATTAAAGAATGTTTGGGAAAGCTTATATAAATGTCAGTATTTAACCTTCACGAGAAAAAGTCCCTGCGGAGGTACGACTGGTGGACGCTTTTTCTTTCCCGAAAGGATTTTTTTGACATCGGGAGGAACCAGTTTTCCTTTACCCGCGTTGATCAAAAGACCTACTATACTCCGGACCATTCTGCGGAGAAAACGGTCGGCTTCGACCTCGATAAAAATACTGGTCTTATCTTCGGATATTTTTATCTTTTTCAAGAGGCAAATACCGCTGTCTTTAGTTGCAAGAAAATTAAAGTTTTTCTCTCCCAGAAGTTCTTTCCCCGCTTTTTTCATTTTTTTTATGTTGAGGTTTTCATCAATTTGAAAAAAGTATCTTTTATTAAAGACAGATTTCTCTTTCGCGATTTGATATCTGTATATTCTCGAATTCGCGGAGAATCTCGCGTTAAAATCCTCCGGAACTTTTTTGCATTGCTTAATAAGAATATCCCGTGGTATGTTTCCGTTTATCGCGTTTTTTAATTCTTTCGAGGGAAATGTTTCCGGAACGGTAAAGGAAGCGACCTGCCCCAATGCGTGAACTCCCGCGTCGGTTCTCCCCGAGCCTGTTATTCTGATTTTTTTATTAAAGATTTTCTTCAGGGCTTTTTCTAATTCCCCCTGAACGGTTCTTTTTCCCGGTTGAACCTGCCAGCCGTGAAAGCCGGTTCCGTCATATTCTACAATTATTTTTATATTCTGCATATTTCAAACATTCTTAACCACAAGATTTCACAGATTAACCCAAGATTACCCAACAATCCCCTTCAAGTAAGCTTTTTCTATATTAACCACATATACTATATTTGCAATTCTTTTTTTTATAATCTTGACATCTAATTATAGGTTTATTATAATTAAAAATAACTAAGGAGGGTTAATGAGGTACTTTACTTTCTTTCTTTTTCTGATCTTTGTTGTGAACGGATGTTCTTTTTCCAACGTTAAATATACAAAAGTTGATGAATCGTACATAGAGGTTCCTAAACCTGCTGACGCTCAGATATTATTGACCAGGGATAAAATAAAAAGGGCTCAACATCTTAAAAATTTTTGTTTTTTGAAGGAGGTTATATTATGGTAAAAAGGATTGTTATTGCTACAATATTTGGTTTAATCTTCGGTATTATTTGTTGGTTTCTGGCGTCATCTGAAGGACAGTTACCCTGGGCGCTTTCTATCTCAATTGTAACCGGAAGAATGCTGATTGGTGTTGCTATAGGTATCAGCGCAATAAAAATAAAATGGTGGTTGCATGGTCCGATTATGGGTTTTGTTTTTAGTGTCCCCATGGGATTTTCCAGCATGCTTGGTGCAGGAGGGGAGTATAGCCCTAACATGCTTTTCCTCATGACTGTGGTAATGGGTATCATTTACGGTTTTATAATAGAGTTATTCACCACAGTGGTTTTTAAAGCTAAAGCATAGTTATGAGAAAGATTAGAATTCTCTCCGAGAGCATAGGAGAAGTTTTAGCTGTTTTAACAGACGAAAACCCTAAAACTGCGAAAGCTTTTTATTCCACTCTTCCTACAGAAGGAAGGGCGAACATCTGGGGAGAAGAAATTTATTTTAGAATGCCTATAGGCGTTAATAAAGAAAATGCTCGGGTTTCTGTAGAAGTGGGAGAAATAGCGATATGGATTGAAAGCCCTTCTTTTTGTATCTTCTCTGGGGAGACGCCTTCGAGCACTGAAAACGAAATACGTGCTTTCAGTGAAGTAAACGTAATAGGAAAAATAGAAGGAGATCCCTCTATTTTCAAAAAAGTGAAACAGGGTGAGATAATCAGGTTAAAAAAAGCGGTGCAGAAGCCCGGGTAGAATTGGTAAAAAACTCGGGTTTTTGTGGTGAATTAATTCTGATATAATCTTTGATATGTTAAACGTATAATCTCGGAAGTCTTTTCCCCATTCTGGAGACAACCTCGTACGGAATTGTTCCAATTGTTTGCGCAATTTCCCAGGCGGTTATAGTTCTATTCATAACCATGACTTCATCACCGATTTTAGCTGCTTGAATGTGGGTTACGTCTATCATCGTGGTATCCATGGTAACGTTGCCTATTACCGGAGCCTTTTTATTGCGCACCACCATCCATCCTTTATTCGATAGAGCTCTATCATAACCATCGGCGTAACCCAGTGGTACTGTAGCCACAGTTGTTGGTTCTTTTGCGGTAAAAGTTCTCGAATAGCTAACAGAGTGTCCCGGTGGAATTGTTTTTATAAAGGAAATTTTGCTTTTTACGCTCATTACGGGTTTATATTCAGGCTGGACTACATTCTCTACGGGCGAGATTCCATACAGCAGAAGACCGAGTCTTACCATATTAAACAGAGAATTCTCATATAGGAGAAAAGCCGCCGAATTCGCCATGCTTTTTATAGGTATTTCAATTCCCATGGAGGAAGCGACTTTTATTAGTTCATTGAAATCTTTTATCTGTTTTTGAGTAAATTCTGTGTCCGAATCAGCAACAGGAAAATGAGACATCACTCCTTTGAGTTCTAAAAAATCATTGCTTTTTATAAGTTTGATAAAATAAATAAATTCATCAGCGGAAACACCATATCTGCCCATACCGGTATCTACCATTACAAAGACTGAAACTTTTTTCTTTTGTCTCTCTCCTTCCCTTTCCAAACTTTCAAGAAAGTCACGTGAACACACCGTAGGAATTAGATTGAAAAGTACAATCTCTTCGGATCTCTCTTTTAATTCTTGAGCGAGAATTATAATCGGAGTTTGAATGCCGGCGTTTCGCAACTCTATCCCTTCTTCGGCTATTCCAACTCCCAGATAATCTACACCCATCGCCGTAGCTCTGGAAGAAACTGCCACTGCTCCGTGTCCGTACGCGTCCGCTTTTACTACCGCAAGAAGTTTTTTGTCTCTAAGTTTTGCCTTCGCTTTTGTTATATTGTTTTCCAGGTTTTTTAAATTTATTTCAACCCATGAAGGTCTCATAATAAGAATAATAATAATATCTCTTTCTTTTTCAAGCCTTTATCTTGACAGGACACTTTTTTTTTATATATATGTAAAAAAGTTTAAAAAAGGAGAGATAATTAAAAAACAATTTATTTTTTATATTCTGGTTTTTCTGTATATTGCTGGGTGCACCGCAAGAGAGTATAAGTTAAGTGGGGATATTTTTCTTAAGACCGGAGAATATGAGAAGGCAGCCGTTCAGTATAAGGCATGTGCTAAAAAAGAAAAAGATAATCCGAATTGTTACGTTGCTCTGTCAGTTCCGTATTATAAAGAAGATAATTATTTGCAATCCGCAGAATATCTTAGAACTGCTTTCGAGATCAATAGAGATTTGGCTGAAAAAACGGTATTGTTTTACGAAAACCTTTTGGGAGTCGAAAATTACAGCTGGAGTGTCTTTTATGCTGGAGCGGAAGAGGTTATGAATAATGAACAATTTGAAAAATCTATAGAGTTTATAGAAGAGGCTGAGGAAGTAGAAGATAGTACTTATAAGGCGATGTCTTATGTTCTTCACGGTAGGATTCATTTGAAAGAAGGAGAAGAAGATAAAGCTTTAAGTTATTTTGATAAAGCGCTCGATTTTGATGAGGATAACGCGGAAGCATATCTCTATACAGGGGAAATATTCACAAATAAAAATAAATTTGATAAAGCTATTTTTAATCTCAAGGAAGCGATTTCAATTAAGCCCGACATTTTTTTAGGTTATAAGTTACTCGGGCAAAATTATCTGAAGAACAAAAAATATGATAAGGCAATCGAATCTCTTGAGAAGGCTTTTTCTATAAACAGTAGCGACCGAGTTGTTCTTCACAATCTTGCCTGTGCTTATTTGCAGAAAGAAGATTACACTCGCGCGTCCAGTATCGCCGAAAAGATTCTTAACCTACAGGAAGTAGAATCCGATAAGAAAGCAGAAGCGTATATAATTCTGGGAATGGCAGATATTTATGAAGAAAAGTACGACGAAGCTATAGAAGTTTTGAATAAGGCAATCGAAGCCGATTCTAACAATTGTGATTCATATCAACTTATGGCGCTTGCTTATAAAAAAGCGGGAAAAGTAAGTTTTTCTAAAGAATTTTCTATAAAGTGGGAAGAATGCGTGGAGAAACAATAAATTTAGATTCTTTTTTGAATCGACGTATGCTACGATTCTTTTTTATCAAACCTTTTATCACTTTTCCCTCCTCGACCTTTCATTTTCCTTGTTTTATTTTTGAATAGAATATTAAACGTTGTGCCCTTGTTGGGGGTGCTTTCGATTTTTATTTCTCCCGAGTGTTCTTCTATCACTTTCTTAACAACTGTCATCCCCAGACCGGTACCTTTTTTGCCGTGAGTGAAAAAAGGTTCGAAAATTCTGCTTATTATCTCCGTGGACATTCCGATACCGTTATCCCGAACGAAAAGTTTTATTCCTGTTTCGGTCTTTTCCGCTCCCAGTTCGATTTTTCCTTTTTCTTTTATTGCTTCTCTCGCGTTTTTCAAAAGATTTAACAGAACCCTTTTCATTTTGAATGGGTCAAGTTCGTAAAAAAGATTTTCACACGGCAGAATTACTATTTCTATTTCTTTCCCATCGGAAGTTTTACCAAACAGTTCTACAACTTCTTTGAGATACTGATAAATGTCGATCGCCCGGAAATCCAGCGAACCTCTGTCTCTACCGAATTCAAGGATATCTTCTATCATCTCGAAAGAGAAATCCACAGAATTGCCGATAGATTTTGCGTATTTCTTTATCCTCTCGTCGTTACTTATATCCTCTAAAATATCAGCGTATCCCTTGATAGCTGAAAGAGGTGATTTTAAATCGTGAATTATAGTTGCTCCGAGTTTTTCGATGGTCGCGAGTCGTTCTTCCCGAAGGGCTTTTTCCACAACTTTATCATTGATGTTACGCAGCCTGTTTGAAAGTATTTGAAAAAGGCTGACGACAATGTTAGGATACTTTGCAAAAAGTTTATAAAAATCTTTTATGTCGCTCTTGTAAAGAACGGTTTTTTCTGCCGCTGTTACGGTAGCCGAACGCGAACTTTCAATAAGTGACATTTCGCCAATAATGTCTCCGGGTTTAAGCTCTGCTAATAGCTCTCCCCTTTTTTTTACCAGAGCATATCCTTCTTTTACAATAAAAAGTTCTTCACCGGGTTCGTCTTCTTTAACTATTACTTCGTTTTTTTTAAAAGTAATTTCTTCGAAGATTTTTTCGAGTGCGGCAGTTTCTTTTTCTCCTATTCCTGTAAAAGCCTTTTTCAACAAATTCCTCATACTTTAAAAATAATCTCAGGCTGTTAAATGTCAACGATAATGGTTCTTGCGAGCCGTTATAAGATAGACCGGTTTTTTTACTAATTTGAAATCTGTTTTTTGGTAGAAATTATTTGACGATGTCTTTGTTGTTAAAATTAGTTTCTTATTTCTACTATCTCCGCGCACTCCTCTAAAATCAGAGAGGTTTCTTTTATGTATCCGTCCGGATAAGATTTTATATCCGAAAACTCGGGAGAAAGAGTTTTGACATTTCTAAAATTCTGAAGAACAAATTTTTTGACTGGCCCTATTTCTTCGCAAATCTTTTTAACATCTTCTTTGTCCACGATTCCGGGTACCATCGTGGTTCTAAACTCATAACTTTTTGTTTCTTTTATAATTTCGATACTTTTTTCTATGTCTTTGAATGCAGCTTTGTCCCCGGTGGCAAGAGGATATTTTAGGGGCGAAGTTTTTACGTCCATTGCGATATAATCGATAAAAGGTAGAACTTCCTTTAGTTTCTCTGGCTGCGTTCCGTTTGTGTCTAATTTTATGTCGATGTTTACTTCGTCTTTAATCCTTGTGAAAAACCCCTTTAGTTTTTTCGATAGAAGAGGTTCTCCTCCGGTAAAAGCGACCCCGTCAATAAAACCTTTCCTGTTTTTTAATTCTTCAATTATTTTACTCTGTGAAATATCCGGGATTTCTTTTAGGAGTTCAGGTAATACAAGATCAAGGTTATGACAATACGGGCATCTTAAATTACAACCTCCTATGAAAACTACCGAGGAAATTTTGCCGGGAAACTCTATAACGCTGGTTCCCAAAAAAGATTTAATCATGTCAGCTTTATTGTTTTTCCGTTTTCAAATATTTTCTTTCTTTAAACTCTTCCTTTTTCCCTTCATTCCAGTCTTGGACAGGTCTGTAGTATCCGACTACACGGGAATATACTTCGGCTCTTATTGCGCGGACTTTTTTACTACCGTTTTCATTATCCAGTGTGTTTTTTTCTTTTTCCATTTTGTTTTTCCCTCCCTTAATTTGCTTTGTTTAAAAAAACCTGCAGGGTTTCTTTTTCTTCCTCTTGGGGAAGCTCGTCTTCGATTCTTTTATACGATCCTTCCTTCATGGTTTTTAAAGTTTCTTCACTTAGCTCGACAGTTTGTCCGAATTCTTCTAATTCTTCATCGGTATGAGGATAAGGACAGTAGAAGTGTTCTCCAGGTACATACCCGTGAACAGGGCATATTGAAAAAGTGGGAGTGAAACTGAAATAAGGAAGAGAAAATCTGTTGACTATTTTTCTGGTAAGATCCCGTACTGTTCTCCAATCCGTTATAGCTTCTCCGAGGAAAATGTGGACGACGGTTCCTCCGGTGAATAAAATCTGAAGAGGATCCTGATGTTCCAGAACGATGAAGGCATCATCGACTTCGTTGACTGGAGGATGCACTGAATTCGTGTAATAGGGAGCATCGGTTCCTTTTGTGTAAATATCGGGGAACCGCTCTTTGTCCTTTCTTGCCAGACGGTAAGAAGCGCTTTCTGCCGGCGAAGCTTCCAGGTTATATAAGTTCCCTGTTTCCTCCTGGAATTCCAAGAGCTTATTAGACATAAATTTAAGTATATTCTCAGCCCATTCTTTTCCTTCCCGGGACAAAACCCCTTTTCCGAACATGTTTACGCAGGCTTCATTGGTTCCTATCAAACCTATTGTCGAAAAATGATTATCCCAGTAAGAACCGGAAGTTTCTTTAATAATTCTTAAGTAATGTTTTGTGTAAGGATACAGCCCTTCTTCCGTAAAATCTTCTACAATTTTTCTCTTAAGTTCTAAAGATTCCTTTGCGGTTTCCATAACATTGGAGAGCCTATCAAAGAACTCATCATTATTATTAGAAAGATAGGCTATTCTGGGGAGATTTATGGTTACAACGCCTATACTGCCTGTCATTGGATTGGAACCAAAAAGACCTCCTCCTCTTTTTCGGAGCTCTCTATTGTCTAATCTCAACCGGCAGCACATACTCCGTGCGTCTTCGGGATCCATATCCGATGAGACAAAATTACTAAAATAAGGTATTCCGTATTTACCTGTCATTTCCCATAGAGGTATAAGTTCCTCGTTTTCCCAGTCGAAGTCTTTTGTTATATTATAAGTAGGAATGGGAAAAGTAAAAATTCTCCCTTTAGCGTCTCCCGCCATCATTAATTCGGCGAGGGCTCTGTTAATCATATTCATTTCTTTTTGGAAGTCTCCGTATGTTTCATTTTTCTCCCTACCCCCGATTATAACTTTTGTTTCTTTGAAGCTCTCTGGAACTTTCAGGTCCAGAGTGATATTCGAGAAAGGTGTTTGGAACCCTACTCTCGTAGGCACATTGATATTAAATAGGAATTCCTGCAATGCTTGTTTTGTATCTGAATAATCCAGATTGTCAAAGCGAATAAAGGGAGCCAGAAGTGTGTCGAAATTGGAAAACGCCTGTGCTCCTGCCGCTTCTCCCTGAAGGGTATAAATAAAATTGACGACCTGCCCGAGCGCGCTTCTTAAGTGTTTCGCGGGAGAGGACTCAACTTTTCCGCTCATACCCCTGAACCCATCCTTTAAAAGATCCATCAAGTCCCAGCCCACACAGTAAGGTCCGAGTATGCCGAGATCATGAATGTGAAAATCGCCGCTGCTGTGCGCTTCTCTTATTCGAGGGCTGTAGATTTTGCCGAGCCAGTACCTGGCGGTTACCGAAGAAGACACATAAAAATTTAGACCCTGAAGAGAAAAGTTCATATTGGAGTTTTCGTGAACTCTCCAATCTTCCTTTTTTAAATATTTTCCCATAATGCCTTCGACATCTTTAAAAACATCTTCAACTTTGCGGGCTTCGTTTCTCTTTTCTCGGTAAAGGATGTAGGCTCTGGCAACGTCCGGTAGTTTTCTTAACATTAGAGTTTCTTCCACATAATTTTGTATTTCTTCGACTGTGGGAATATTTCCCAGTCTGAAGAAATTCATATAAAGCGAGGTTTCTACCTGATTGGTTATGGCGGTGGCGTTTTCTTTTACGCCTATTGCTTTCAACGCTTTTGAAATCGCAACGTTTATCTTTTTCTTGTTATAAGGGACAACGTTACCGGACCTTTTTCTAATAAGCCATTCCATTAAATACCCTCCTTTAAGTGAAACGCAAACATTATTTTAAACGGAGAAACAAAGCCTTTACTTTTTTCGTATAACGAAAAAACCCGATATTGGCAACCATTAATGAACAAAGATTCAAATTTCGCATTTTGTGTATCTGTATTTTATATTAAAAAAACAGCCTTATAAGTCAAGGGGCATTATTAACTTTTTTTTAAAAAAAACACAAATCTTGACTTTGCTGTTTCTTATGTTAATGTAAAAGAATGAGCACCTTAAGCAAATATATTATCATAAGAAAATCGTTGCATCTCTCGACGGCTTTAGTTCCTATTGTTTATATTTTTACTCCCGGAGCTACTGTGGTTGTAAGCCTTTTTTTTCTTGCTTTTTTTTCTTTAATTATCGATTTTCTTAGATTGAAGATAAAGCCGATAAGAAATTTTTTTGACCGTTATTTAGGAAAATTATTCTGGGAAAAAGAAAGAAATACTTTAACAGCCGCCACTCACTATGCGGTTGCAGCTTTCCTTACTGTTTATTTTTTTGATAAATGGATAGCTATCGCGGTGTTGCTTTTTCTCGCTTTCGGAGACACGGCTGCGCATGTAATCGGAGTACGCTGGGGAAGGAATCGCATCGGTTCAAAACAATCGGAGAAAACAATCGAAGGTAGTTTTGCGTGTATTGTTATTTGCCTTAGCATTTCTTTTCTTTTGCCTCAACCCGATTTGTTTGTTCTTTTTGTCGGTTCGGTCGTGGCTTCTCTGGTGGAGTTTTTCCCTTTCGGAATCGACGACAATTTTACTCTTCCTATTATATCCGGAGCGGCAATGGAAATTATGGTTAAACTTTTCTAAAATTTGAATCTTCCGGTACTGAAAAAAAGCCCATATCGAGAAAAAGGATATGGGCTACAATGAAGAAAGTTTAAAGAGGATAATATTATCTATAACTCACAGATAAATTAAAGTGATTCTCTTCTCTTAAGGAAGGTTCCTTTTTTATCAGTGTGCTGCTTGATGCCGAGAGATTCAGAACGATTCTTCCAAAATCTAATCCTAATCCTCCGGTAAGAAAGACCTGATCATAACTATCCTCGCCAAAGGTAGGCGAAGTTACAAATGTTATCGGAGCCGGATTGGTGTAAAAACCTGCGCTGATAGACAAACAATCATTGAGTTTGTATTGTCCGCCGAGATGTATTCTGATTATATTTCTAAAATTGTCTGAATCCCATGCCTCTCCGGAATAGGCTAATTTCCAGTGCATATACTCGCCTGACAGGTTCATATATATTCTGTTTCTTATATTTATCCCGGTTCCAAAGCCCAATACGAGAGGCAACCCTTCGCCGGATTCAGCCGAAGATACTGTGCCGCTATGATTTTCTTTGTAGGCTTTCCCAAAACCTTTCTTAATAAGAGCGCCAAAAGAAAAAATATCGTTTGCCTTATATTGCAAACCCAGGCTGGGTTCGATACCGTATTTATCCAGACTATAATAATAACCGCTATAAACGGTATCGGCGGTTTTAAAAGACGAGCTGGAACGCATCCAGAATACAGCTATATTTAATCCCACAGAAAACTTACCGTTTATTTTTTTGGCAATTGTTGGATTTAAAGAGTAAAACCTTATCGCATCAGATTCTTCTGCGGGAATAGACCTGAATCCATCAGGGGTAGATGAGTCGGGGACCGTAACTGTTGATGAATCTTGTTGCGCGACCATATAAGGAACAGATAGAGACATGCTCATAAAAAGATCCTTTTTAAACGGAAATGCGACACCCAGATAATCGGGAAAAGCATAATCCGTTGAAGCGGTATCCTGCGGAATGCCGACAAAAGACATCTTTCCTTTTGTTAACTTATAACCCGCAAAAACATTAAACTTTTCGGCGCCCGCAAAGGCGGCAGGATTATACAAACCGCATTCGATGTTATTATATAAGCCCACGGGAGCGCCTCCTATACCAAGAGAATAACCTCCTATGTCATTCGACTGATAGTAGCAACCATAAGCAAAAACACACAAAGAAAAAAACCACATAATATACCCCCTTTTTTATTTTTAACAAAAAAAACATTCTTAAAAGTATAACCGTAGCATAGGTGTTTTTTATACCTCAAAGTACTTTGTTGTTAAAAGCAATATACTTCTTTCTTGGATTTTGTCAAGGGCTTTTATTTTTTTGTAGATTAAATGACTTGTTTATGCAGTCGTTCTGTTGTATCTGTCTTTCCGGGCGGTATTTCCTTTGGGGGTAGGAGTCTTGAGGTTGAAAATCTTTTTTTTGTAGGTAAAAAGCGGGTCAAAGGGTTTTTACGATTCCGGGAGCCTTTGGTGTGCCTCTTGACATATATGGAAATAAAATTATACTTTATGTAAGAAAGGTGTTGCCGATTAAGACGGAGAACGGAGAGGAATTGTTTATTGTAGTAGGCGAATGTTTACAATTTAAAACTAACAAAGGGAGGAGGAAGTGGATCTACCTATGCAGTATCCCAAGTGTCAAAAATGCAATTTTGGCGTGCTTGTACCTCTGTCTGATTACGGACAGGGAGGAGCATCCATACCATACAAAGCCTGGGTTTGCACAAATCCTGATTGTCATTTTCACATCAGGATCGATAACGGGGAGCTCAGCTATGGTACGGATATAGGTATAAGCCAGAAGCAACAAAAAAGTTAAATATTTAAAAACATATTGGAGCTTTCAAGGGTCTTTTCCTGTGCGCTTCAAGGAATTGAAGCAAAAATCGTTGAAGTTGAAGTAAGTCTTTCAAGAGGACTACCATCTTTTACGATAGTGGGTCTGCCGGAAACAGCGGTTAAAGAATCAAGGGAAAGAGTCGAAGCGGCAATAAAAAGTATGAGTTTTGAATTCCCGGTAAAGAAAATAACCGTTAATCTTGCTCCAGCTGATATAAGAAAGGAAGGGACTTCGCTTGATCTTCCAATAGCACTCGGTATTTTAGCCGCTTCCGGTCAGATTGACCCCGGGAGTTTAAAAAATGCTCTAATTATTGGAGAGCTTGCTCTTGACGGGAGAATAAGAAGAGTAAAAGGGGTTTTGCCCGCTTCTATTCTGGCAAAAGAAAACAAAATAAAACGAATGGTTGTTCCCTTTTTGAATGCTGAAGAAGCGGGAGTTGTAAAGGGAGCGGAAATATATCCCGTCAATAATATAAAAGAGTGCATCGAGGTTTTAGAGGACGGACTCAGAGAACCTTTTGTTGTAGATCTGAATAAAATGTTCAGAGAAACATCGAAGTTTGAACTCGATTTTTCGGATGTTAAAGGCCAGGATGCGGCAAAAAGAGCGTTAGAAGTTGCTGTTGCCGGAGGACACAATGTTTTGATGATAGGTCCTCCCGGTTCAGGGAAAACAATGCTTTCGAAAAGGATTCCGACAGTGTTGCCTTTAATGAGCATTGAAGAGGCTATTGAAACGACAAAGATTCATTCCGTGGCGGGAGTTTTACCTCCTAAAGTTTCTCTCGTAGCTAAACGACCTTTTCGGTCGCCGCATCACACAATCTCATATGCCGGGCTCATTGGAGGGGGTACTTATCCTCAACCGGGGGAAGTTAGTATGGCTCACAACGGAATTTTATTTCTGGATGAGTTGCCGGAATTCAACAGGAATGTGCTTGAAGTGCTTCGCCAGCCTCTGGAAGATGGGTTTGTGACTATTTCCAGGGCTAAAAGTACAATAACTTATCCTGCTCGTTTTATGCTAATAGGAGCTATGAATCCATGTCCCTGCGGGTATTTCGGGGACCCTTTTAGAGAGTGTACCTGCAGCCCTTCGAAGATAGACCGGTATCGTTCAAAAATTTCGGGACCTTTGCTTGACAGAATCGACATGCACATTACGGTGGGGAGAGTTAAGTACAAAGAAATTATGGATATGAAAGAAGGAGAGAGTTCGGCATCTATCAGAGAAAGGATAGAAAAATGTCGTGGAATTCAGGAAGAAAGATATAAAAACGAAATCATATATTTTAACGCGCACCTCGATTCTAAAAAGATAAGGGAATATTGTTCAATAGGCGACAAAAGCAAGTCTCTTCTTAACGCTGCGATGGATAAATTCGGTTTTTCCGCGAGGGCAGTAGATAGAATTTTAAAAATGGCAAGGACTATTTCCGACCTGGAAGGAGAGGTAAATATACAATCGCAACACATAGCGGAGGCGATTCAGTACAGAACCCTTGATAGGAAATTATGGTTGATGAAATAGTGCAGGTTTTTTTAAGGGGAACGAAAGACGTATTAAATGGGTCTAACAATTTATAGTGGAAAAAGATTGTAAAGGTACTAAAAACAATAAAGATATAGAAAAAATAAAGGATAATATTTCGCTTGAAGAATCTGAATCTAAAGGGAAAAGACTTTTACAGGTGTTATTTTTATTCGTTATAAGTGGAATTGTAATATCTTTAGGTATTTATTTAAGGTGGGATAAATGGATAATAGGTGTAGGGGTTTTTCTCTTTGGATTGGTATCACAGGGCTGGTCGAGTCTTGTTTCTCTTCTGGGAGGAGTTCCTGTTATCGGGAACCTTTTAGTAAAATTTCTGGCTCTGCCTTTAATTTTTCTTGTTAATGGAATAGGAAACCTTTTAGCGTTTTTAGCTATTAAAATGGGATATAAAAGAGAAATAATGGATACAAGATTACTTACCTGGACCTTTGCCGGGGGGCTTTTGATAGGTTTCATAATAGGAGGATTAATATGATTTTTTTGCTGTTGTTAACGTCACAGTATTATTTTGAGCAAAACAAGATTCAATACAAATCGTATGAATGGCTAATGCATGAAACAGAACATTTCGAAATATATTACTATAAAACAGAAAAGGTTTTAGTCCCTTTTGCGGCGGATGTTTTGGAAGAAAGTTACAGCAGGCTAAAAAAAAGATTTAATTATAAAGAGAGAAAGAACGAAGAGCCCATACCGGTGATTCTGTATCAATCTCATCCGGATTTTCAGGGGACCAATGTGATTCTTGACAGAATTCCTGAAGGTGTAGGAGGTTTCGCCGAGATTTTTAAGAACCGTATCGTTATTCCTTTTACCGGATCGTACTCTGATTTTCGACACGTTCTAAATCATGAATTGGTGCATATCTTTCAGTACCGTATTCTTTACGGTACAGGGATGAACGCGATCAAACGAGCAATAACTTCCAATATTCCCCTCTGGTTTATTGAAGGTATGGCGGAATTAGAATCATTGGGATGGGATCAGAGCGCTGAAACATATATAAGAGATGCCGTTTTAAACAATCGCCTATTTACAATATCTCAATTAAGCAATATCGGAGGATATCCTGTATACAAACAAGGGCAATCGATATTGTATTATATAAGGAAAACATACGGGGATGAAAAGATAGGAGAAATAATGAGTAAGCTCAAAGTAACCAATTCCTTTGAAGGTACTTTAAATAGTATTTTAGGTATAGGTATAAAAAGTTTAAATTCAGAATGGACAAAGGAGCTAAAAAAGAATTATTGGCCCGTTATAGAAGGCAAGCAATACGTAGAGGAAATAGCGAGATCTATTGTTACTCACAGCGGATTTGACGATCTATACAATTACGCTCCCGCAGTATCTCCCGAAGGGGATAAAATAGTGTATTTTACCGATGAAGTAGGGGAAGTTCAAATTAGACTTGTTTCTTCTCTTACAAAAGAAGACCTGGGTTTGCTGGTAAAAGGCGGTCTTACTCCTATGTTCGAGTCGCTGCATTTAATGGATGGACATGCCGATTTTTCTCCAGATGGAGAAACAATTGTTTTTCCCGCCATGGTTAAGAGCAGAGATGTTCTCTATCTTTTAAGTATAAAAGACAGGAAAATAACGAGAAAAATCGAATTGGAGCTGGATAGAATCCGTTGGCCCGAGTTCTCTCCCGATGGTGAACGGATCGCTTTTGTAGGTTTGAAAAACGGTGCTTCCGATATTTACGTGTATAATTTGAAAAACGAGAAACTTGTGAACGTGACACACGATAGATATTCGGATAATTATCCTGCGTGGAAAGGCGATTCCTTGCTGTTTGTGAGCGACAGACCGGAAACGGAAAAGTGGGATTACAGCACAACCAGTTTATATATTACGGATGTAAAGGGTATTATAAGAAAATATCTTTCCTTTGGAGAACAGATAATGGCTCTGGATGTTTACAATTCAGATGTGTATTTTATTTCTTACAGAGATGGAGGTAACAATTTATATGTATATAAATCGGATTCTGCTGTCGTAAGACAAATAACCGATCTTATCGGATCGGTGGATGATTTTTCGATTTCGAAATCCGGGCATATAGCTCTGTCCATTTATTCGGATTTGGGCTGGGATATATATTTTGTCGATGCCGTGGAAGAACTGACGGGAAAAAAGCCAAATCCCCCAAAAGAATTAGAAATAGAGGAGAAAATTATTGTAACTTTCGAAGCTGAGGATAGGATGAAAGAAGACAAAAGGGCTCCTCTGTCGTTTGGTTTTGATTATTTTTTCGGAACACTCGGCTATTATTCCGATTATGGTGTTTATGGATATGTTACCGTTGGAATGAGCGATATGCTGGGGAACCATCAGGTTTACGCTCTGTTCAACAATACAGATCTTACCGAGAGCAGTTTCTATATTACGTATCTATATCTTAAACACAGGTTGGATTTAGCCACTTCTTTGGTAAGACAAAGAGGTTATTATTCGGTGAGTCAGGGAGTTGTGGCGGGAGATATCTGGAATGTTAACACCGATGTGATTTTTCCTTTTGATAAATTTAAAAGAGTGGAATTGGGTTTAAGTCCTTATTATCTTACGGGAGATTTATGGGTGCCCTATCCGGCAGATTCGAATTATTGGATGAGAAAATCCCTTACCGAGCTTCCGTATATGGGTTTATTGGGAAATATAGCTTTTATTCGGGATAATGCGGTTTGGGGTTATATGAATCCGATAAAGGGTTTCAGAGGGAGAATCTCATACAGCAGACCACTGGTTTCAGGAAGTAATTTCTGGGATATAAATACCGTCTCTACGGATCTCAGGAATTATTTTTATTTAACTGACGATTATAGCTTTGCTTTACGTCTTTATTTATTGCACAGTTGGGGACGAGATAGCGAAAATTTCGGTACGGTCGGAATCGGAGGAGGGCGTACGGTTAGAGGCTATAATTACAACACACAGATTGGGACCACCGCAGGGCTATTTAGCATGGAATTAAGATTGCCCTTAATAAAAAGATTGGATCTTGGTTTTCCCCCAATATCTCTGCGAGGTGTCGAAGGCGCCTTCTTCACAGATATAGGGGTAGCCACCGATAATTATAGAGATTTAGAATTTTTTACCATCGAGAATAACTGGATAAAGCTTGTCGATCCAATTATGTCCTTTGGCGTTGAGTTCAGACTCAATCTCGGCATTACGATATTAAACTTCGATATCTCTAAAGCAACTAATCTAAACACGATCTTTCCGGAAACTTATTACGATCTTCATTTTGGGTTACCTTTTTAAATGATCGCTGGTGTAACGGGGAATACAGGTACGGGTAAAACCGTGATTTGCGCCCTTTTTAAAAAATGGGGCGCGCATCTCATTTCATGCGATGAACTGGGATGGAAAGTTTTAAGGGAGCCGCATATAGTAGAGCGAATCAAAGAGAATTTTGAAGAAGCGGTGGAAAACGGTAAGGTTAATAGATACAAATTGGGGGCTATAGTTTTCCGCGATAAAGCGTGCCTTGAAACATTTAACGATATAGTCCATCCTGAACTTCTTAAAAAACTTCGCGAAGCATTAGATTCGGCGAAGGGAAGAGCAGTAGTGGTTGATGGAGCTCTTATATTTGAATGGAAAATCGAAAATTGGTTCGATTATATAATACTTTTAATTTCATCCTTAGAGGATAAGAAAGAAAGACTAAAAGATAAGGGGATAAGCGAAGAGATTATAAGAGGCCGACTTGCTTCCCAGGGTGATAGTACCAGTTTTGTAAAATACGCGGATTTTATAATAGAAAATGACGGAGATTTAGAGAGTTTAAAGAATAATGCTAAATGGGTTTGGAATAAGATAACAAAAAAATGAAACAAAAAATTATGCGGTTTTATTTGTTAGTTTCTTTCCTCTCTTCATTTTCTTTAACGTGTATATCTAACTGTGGGAATGGAATTGCTATATTGTTTTCTTTTAAAGTTTTCCAAATAACATAACGTACGTCGCTTTCGATTTCTTTCTTTTTTAAAGCGTTATCCGTCCAGACCGAAACTTGAAAATTCAGGGAACTCTCTCCGAAGTCGGTAAAAAAGACTATAACTTCCGGTTTCTTCAGTATATTTTCAAGTTTTGATAAACTTTCGATTAGCAGATTTTTGACTTGAAAAGGATCGGATTTATATGAAACTCCTATGGGAACATCTATTCTGATTATCGGATCGGAATGAGTGTAGTTTATCAATTCGTTATTGACCAGGTTTGTGTTTGGAACTATTACTTCTACGTTGTTGAATGTTTTTATAATTGTTGTTCTGATTCCTACATTTTCTACTTTTCCCAGTAAACCATTGACTTCGATAAGGTCGTTATGCACTATTGTTTTGTCTGAAAGCAGTATAAATCCGCTAATCAGGTTGTTTACTATTTCTCGAAGGCCGAAACCGATACCTACCCCGAGTGCACCAACCAATACTTTTAGAGTTGTAAAATCTATGTTGATGATAGAAAAGGCAACCAGAACTCCTATTATTATAATGGAATAGCGCAATAACAACGAAACAGTATTTATTCTTGTTGTATCCAGGAAAGGTACTTTTTTAAGTCGGGACTTTGCTGTTTTTTCAAATGCTTTAGACAGCCTGAGGGATAGGTAAAAAATAAGTATTGCTACGATAAATCCGTTAAGACTGATTTTCTTATCTCCTATATTAATTCTTGGAGTAGAAAGGAAAAGAAAAATGGTATTAATATATCCTGTCTTGTGCAAAATCGCGATTGCTATAATAAAAGCTCCAAGCATAATAATAAACTTTAGACCGTCTCTGCTTTTTCTGAAGTTTAATATTAAAGAGAGAGCAAAGAGAAAAATGAATACGTAGAAAGAAAAAAAGGAAATCTCTTTTAAGTATTCGTGCTTCAAAAAATCCGTTTTGTAAAAGACAAAGCTTAAAAGCATTAAACAAAGAGGTAAGGCAGAATAATAAATTATCCTTCTAACTTTTTCTCCCAGTTGCCTTGTTAGAAAAGCCACCAGGCAATAAAGGAAAACACTGCCTGTTAAAGTATAGATTATTCCCATTTATATGTTATTAACTGCTTGTAATTTTATGCAGGTTTTCAGCAATTTCGGCTGTTTCCTGAGAAGTTGTGGATAGTTCTTCTACGGAAGCGGATAACTCTTCTATAGCTGCCGATAATTCTTCTGAGGAAGCGGCATTCTCTTCGGCTATCGCCGCGATATTTTCGAGAGCTTCGGTTATTGTGTTGACTTCCTCTTCGCCTCTTTTGTTAATTTCTGCAATTTGCCTGATCCTTTTTGTGATATGATTAATTTCGGCCGCGATGTCTTTTAAAAAGTCGGCTGATTTAAGGGATGTTTCTTTTCCTTTATCGACTTCTTCAACCGTTTCCTGTGTTTTTTGCGTAACCATGTTTATGACTCCGGTAATTTCATTTGTTATCTCCGAAATCACCCGTGTGGCTTCAGAAGATTGGTTAGCCAGTTTTCTTATTTCATCAGCTACAACTGCGAAACCTCTTCCCGTTTCTCCAGCTTTTGTGGCTTCAATGGTTGCGTTAAGCGCGAGTATGTTTGTCCGTTTACTGATCTCCCTTACTTTTTCAGTTATGCCAAGAATTTCTTCCGAATATCTGGCTATTCCCTGAATAACTTCTTCCAATTCGTGAATCGTGTTTGTTACGTTATCCATGGCAACCCTAACCGCCTCCGAGGATTTTTTCCCTTTTGCTGAAAGTTCGGAAATATTCTCCGAGGAGCTTAAAGTCTCCTGGGCTGAGTCCAGGGATTGGCGAACGACCGTAAGAGCTTTTTGAGACATGCCCGAGGCGATTTGAGATTCCTGCGCCTGTTTTTCAGAAGCATGAGCGATCTGTTCCATAGTGGAAGAAACTTCTTCAGAAGAAGCTGTCATTTCCTCTGCGGAAGCCGACAGCTCTTCAGCCTGAGCGGAAATTCTTTCGGCTACCTGTCGAATCGCGTCTTTATCCTTTTCCAATTTATCCACAAATTGGTTAAATGAAGCCGCAAGTTCCTTGCTTTCCGCGGTCAAAAACTTTTCGGATATTCTAACATGAGTATCGGCTTTCCCTTCCGCGATATTTTTTAGATTCTCTCTCAATTTGTTTAAGGGATGGAAGAAATAATTCAACAGCTCTAACGTCGCGAGCAGAGCCACGATCGTTATGGCAAGTAGAATTTTAATTAAAGCCGAAGAGAGTTTTTTCGTAACGGCAAAAGATTCCTGCATAGATATGCCCACTCTGAAAACACCGATTACTTTGTCCGCTCTCATCCCACCGTAAACGGGGAAAAAGCAATCCAGAAGTTTCTCGTTTTCCAATTCCTTAACTGTTGCGATTTTTTCTCCTTCTCTTATTTTAGCCAGTATTTCTCCGGGGAGTTTATCTTTTATTTTTGTTTTTCCTGTTTCGATGAATTTCGCGCCCGAGATATAGTATACTTCCAAATATAAAATGTCCTTTCTTTCTGCAAGCGTGGAGAGTGAAGATTCAAGGAAAGAAGAGTTTTTGGAATCTAAACTGAATTCCAGAGTGGAATTGATGGAATTTAGTATGTTTTCCCCCCTGCTTTTTAAAAGAGTGTTAAATTCAGCTTTTACAATATTATGCGTTAATATTAAAATCAGTATATTTAAAGCCAAAATTATTGCGATTAAGAGAATGGAAATTTGAACTTTTAATGAATTAATTTTTATCATTAACCCTCCTAACAATAATGTTACAAAAAACAGTTTTGAATGTCAAGAGTTTAAATAAAAAAGGTCAGAGTTTTCCCCTGACCTTTTTGTCCGTCTTATAATTCCTGTTAACCGATTATATCTTCGATTTCACCCAGCAGCCACTTGATTTCTTCAACGGTTAAATCTCCCATGTGCGCGATTCTAAATGTTTTCTCTTTTAAAACACCGTAACCGTTGGATATATAAGCTCCTCTTTCGGATAGTTCCTTATTCAGGTCTTTAATTGAAATATCTCTGGTGTTTTCTATACAGGTTACCGTGGGAGAAAGATTTTTTTCGTCAGCAAAAAGCGCGAAGTTTTCTCTTGCCCAATTTTGTACTATAGAAGCCATTTCTTTGTGTCTTTTAAATCGATTGTCTATGCCTTCTTGATTTACGATTTTGTCTAACTGATAGTTGAGTGCGACTATCAAGTTAAGAGCAGCTGTTATAGAAGGCTGTTTTGCCTTATCCCAGTATTTCTTAAATTGGAGGAAGTCGAAATAGTAGCCTTTATCATCCATTTCTTCGGAACGTTTTAATGCTTTTTCGCTTACCGAAGCGATTGCCAATCCCGGGGGTAGAGCAAAACATTTTTGAGACGAAGCGACAACATAATCGATACCCAAATCGTCGACTCTAATTTCCGCTCCAGCCATTGAAGAAACGGCGTCTACGCATAAAAGAACATCGGGGAATTTGCTGACCACATCCGCTATTTCCTTTAGATTGTTCATTACGCCGGTCGAGGTTTCGTTATGTGTTACAAATACTGTGTCGAATTTACCGGTTTTTAGTTTTTCTTCTATGTCTTCAGGAGATATGCCTTTTCCCCATTCGTATTCTAAAACTTCAAAATTCTTATTACAGGCTTTTGATATTTCAGCCCATCTTTTCCCGAAAGCTCCGCATACTGAATGAAGAGCTCCTTTTTTTACGCAATTTCTTACTGCGGCTTCCATCAACCCTGTTCCCGAACAGGTTCCTATAATGATAAAATTATCCGTGAAAAGGATCTTTTGTAATTTTGTAACGGTTTGGTCCATTAATTCCGAGGCCTCGGGCATTCTGTGTCCGAACATCGGAACGTCCATTGCTTTACGAACGTCTTCTCTTACTTCGGTCGGGCCGGGGATAAATAATTTTCTGTACATCAAGCCTCCTTTTTCTCTTTTCTTATTTCCGGATATAAAGGGAATTCTTCTGCTATTTCTTTAACTTCTCCTCTTACTTCTTCTATTACTTTATCGTTATTAATATTGGTAAGAACTTTATCAATCAGTCTGGTAATTCTTTTTATTTCTTCTTCTTTTATTCCTCTCGATGTTAAAGCAGGCGTACCTATCCTGATACCGCTTGCTATAAAAGGTTTTTCCTTATCGAAGGGAATCGTGTTTTTATTAACCGTTATTTTCGCTTTATCGAGAGCTTCTTCTGCCTGTTTGCCTGTAATTCCTTTACTTTTAACGTCGACCAGGACTAAATGGGTGTCTGTCCCGCCGGCTACAAGCCTCCAGCCGAGTTTTTTAAACTCTTCTTCGAACGCTTTCGCGTTAAGTGTTATTTGATGCTGGTATTTTTTAAAATCTTCGGAAAGAGCTTCTTTAAAAGCCACAGCTTTCGCGGCAATGGTGTGCATATGTGGTCCTCCCTGTAAGCCCGGGAAAACGGCTTTATCAATAGCTTTTGCCCATTTTTCTTTGCATAGTACGATGGCGCTTCTCGGTCCTCTTAGTGTTTTATGAGTGGTTGTGGAAACCGCATCCGCGTAGGGTACCGGCGATGAGTGTTCGCCCGCCACAACAAGGCCGGCGATATGAGCGATGTCAGCTACGAAATAAGCTCCCACCTCGTCGCAAATTTCTTTGAATTTATCCCAGTGCAGAGTTCTCGGATATGCGGAGGCACCGGTCATTATCAATTTCGGTTTTTTCTCGCGGGCTATTTTAAGGAGCTCGTCGTAATTTATCTGCTCGGTTTCAGGGTCGACTGTGTACTGATATGTCTCCCAGAAAGTGCCCGTAAAGCTAACTTTATATCCGTGTGAAAGATGTCCACCGTGAGAAAGAGAGAGTCCGAAAAACAGATCTCCCGGTTCAAGAAGAGCCGAGTATATAGCCAGGTTGGCGGGGACTCCCGAAAGAGGTTGAACATTTACATGTTCTGCGCCGAACAGCTTCTTGGCTCTATCAATAGCAAGATTTTCGACAACATCCATCCATTCGCAGCCGCCGTAATATCTTTTGCCGGGATAACCTTCGGCGTATTTGTTGGTCATGACCGAACCCATTGCTTCGAGAACTGCACGCGAGACAAAATTTTCTGAAGCTATTAATTCCAGATTGTTGTGTTCCCTATCGGCTTCACCTATTATGGCTTTGTATACTTCCGGATCTGTTTTGAATAATTCATCCATTTTTTTATACCCCTCTTTTGAAAATTTATGTTCTGGCTTATTATATTTTGATAATTTTCCCTGTCAAGTCTAAAAAACTCCACCCTACCCTGAAATAGAACTACGAGATTACATAAGATTATCACAGAAAAAAGAATTGCGCCACGAGGTTTTCAAAGAGCGCAACGAGAGGCAACAAGTAACGCGAATAATAAAAAATGTTTTTTAAAAGGAGGTATTGACCTCGATAATGAATTTTTATGATATCCTCAAGCAATGGTGAAGTTGGCATCGAAGAGTTCAATGATTATTTTGAATTAAAGAATCTTTTTTCTTGATGACTTTGTGTTTAATATTTTGCAAAAAAATCTTGAGTTAATCTCGTGTAGTCTTGTGGTTTACTTATGGATGAGTAGGGCTTGACATTGAGTAAGATTAAACTACCATGAATATATGAAAAAAATAGGGATTGTAACGCCCGGAGGAGATGCTCCGGGAATGAATACCGCCATAGGGACAGTGCTCAGGCTTAGCAGAAATGAAACCGGATACCTTGTCGGCATTAATGATGGTTACAGCGGTTTGATAAAAAAAGATTACTTCGATTTTTCCGATACCCGTTCCGATACGATAATGGGTATAAGCGGTACTATTCTTCATTCTGCAAGAATGCCTTCATTTAAAGAAGAAAAAGTGGTAAAAGAAGCGGCGAAAAATCTCGTCGAAGAGGGAATTGAGGGTTTGATAGTTATCGGAGGAGACGGCTCTTTTAAAGGAGCAATGTCTCTTAACAGACATTCGGGAGTTCCGGTTGTCGGTATCCCCGCTTCGATTGATAATGACATATACGGAACGGATGAAACAATCGGTTTCGACACAGCCTGCAATACCGCGCTTGAAGCCATTAATAAAATAAAAGACACGGCTGTGTCCTTCGAAAGGATTTTTGTTATAGAAGTGATGGGTAAAAAGAGAGGTTTTCTCGCTCTCGAGGTCGGTATAGTATCCGGAGCCGACGCGATACTTATTCCGGAAGTTGAATCTCCTATTTCGGAAATAGTCGAAGGACTTAATAGAGAAAAGGAAAAAGGGCAGAATGACGCTATAATAGTTGTGGCGGAAGGAGTTGAAGGAAAAGACAAAATTCCCGATTTAATAGCAGAAAAAACTAAATGTTCTACCAGAAAATCTTCTCTCGGATACATTCAGAGAGGGGGCGCTCCCACACGAAGGAGCAGAATGCTGGCTGTCGAGTTTGCCAGCCATGCGTATGAATTAATAAAAGCATCTCCTACCAGGCCAGTAATGGTGGGACTCCAGGGAGAAGAAATTTCAACAATGGACATCGAACAGTCTATTAACGGACACAAGGAAATAGATTACGAGAGATATAAAATTCATAGACTTTTATCGAATATTTACTAGATTGGGTTTTAGGTCTTAGGTTTTAGTCGTTAGTCCAGATTTATTATTTGATGTGAAAAATACTATCGATTTTACGTTCGACTTTCCCGGCTTCTTTTTCCATTTCTCTTTCTCTATAATCTCTTAATAATGTTTCATACAGCATTCTGTTTTTAGGATTTAACTCGATTG
>CAZSEX010000004.1:0-92622 GCA_964606065.1 uncultured bacterium
AAAAGATACAGTACAGGGTATTTTTTATTTTTCGAAAATCCCGGGGGAGTATAAATAATTGCCCCGCGTTTGGTTCCGACCGTTTCTGACGGGTAAAAAATCGTGTCTGTCTTGCCGTGTGGTATACCGGCGCGTAAAGAGTCAAAGCCTTCCGGTGCGTGGTTGACGATGTTCACGGAATCCGCAATCAGGTTAACCGCGAATAAGGTAATAATTAATAAAAATAAGTTTTTCATGTATGGTCTCCTTTTTAATTTGTTAATTGTTATATATTTAAGAAGATATATCTTTTTCCCGGTTCGGTTTCTATGTCATATTTAAAAGTATTTTTTAACTTTATATTTTCAAGGGGCGCCTTATTGGAGATTATAGGCTCTTTTACTTCTGGGGTTTGGTAAAAGGGATTTTGATTTTTGCCTTTTGCGGTTTTAAGGTTTCTTTTGTTTTCAGATTTTAATTTTGTATAAGAACGAATCCTGCAGTTCCCGCCCATGTTTGATTTTATGACCAGTTTTAAGATTTCGCCGTTTTCCCATTCCATGTTTTCTATTTCGAATCCGCCGCGCGCGCGAATACCCTTTATACTTCCATTTTCCCAAATATCGGGTAGAGAGGGAAGCACAAAGATCGTACCATCGTTACTTTGTAAAAGCATCTCGGCGATGCCTGCGGTAAAGCCGAAATTACCGTCGATTTGGAAAGGCGGATGAGCATCTAAAAGATTGGGATAAGTTCCGCCTTTTTCTTTTCCGTCTCCTCGGATAGAAGGAGTTAGCTGATCGGTGATAAGTTTCAGAGCATGATTGCCGTCGAGGAGACGCGCCCAAAGGTTTACTTTCCATCCCATGGACCAGCCTGTGGATTCATCCCCTCGAGCTACGAGCGATGTTCTTGCGGCAGAAAACAGTTTCGGTGTCCGATATGGCGATATTTGATTGGAAGGATATAGACCATACAGATGAGATACATGACGGTGTTTGTCGTCTTTGCTGTCCCAATCCTGCATCCATTCCTGTAATTGTTCCCATCTTCCGATTCGCATCGGAGGTAAGCGTTTCAAAGTCTCTTTTATTTTTTCGACTAATTTCTTATCGGTCTCTAAGATTTCTGCCGATTTTATAGTTTTTGTAAACAGATCAAAAAGTAATTGGTTATCCATGGTGGTACCGAAGCTAATCGAAGATTCAGGATGAAATGCCGGAGCGTTTTCCGGAGAAACCGAAGGACAGACAACCAGCCATTTATGCCGCGGGTCTTCTACTAAAAAACTAAGGTAAAATTCGACCGCGCTTTTCATTACCGGATATACCGATTTAAGATATTCTTTACCACCATTATATTCATATTTTTCCCATAGATGTTGACAGAGCCAGGCGCCGCCCATGGGCCACATTCCCCAGAATGCTCCGTCTACAGGTCCGTTTATCCGCCAGATATCCGTATTGTGATGGAGAACCCATCCTTCCGCGTCATACATATCTTTTGCTGTCTGTCTTCCGGTCTTGGAAAGTTCGCGTACCATCTGAATTAACGGCTCATTCATTTCACTGAGGTTTGTTATTTCAGAAGGCCAGTAATTCATTTCGGTGTTTATATTTACGGTATATTTACTATCCCACGGCGGATAAAGCTGATTATTCCAGATTCCCTGGAGATTGGCGGGCTGTCCGCCGGGGCGCGATGAAGAAATCAGCAAATAACGGCCAAATTGAAAACATAATGCTGCCAATTGAGGGTCATTGCCTCCGGCAAATTGTTCGATACGGACATCGGTGGGGTTTTTTACGGAATCGGTTACACCCAGATCGATGCTGACTCTATTAAAATAACGCTGATAGTCGGCATTATGTTCTTTTAAAGCTTGTTCATATTTTTTCCTCAGAGCATTTTGGAGATAGGAATTCGCTTTTTCGCCGGCATTGGCGCTAATGTCATTATAATTTTTAAAACTCGAAGCAATTGAAATGTAGAGGGTGGCAACATCCGCGTTCTTTACGATTATATTGTTATTAGCTGCCGATACAGAGCCTCGTTCGGTTGTTATTTTAACATGTGTTTGAAACTTAACAGCTCCTTTTATAGAATCGCAATCACCTGTTACTCCGGACATGATTAATTTATCATTGCCTTCAGTTGAAATGTCCGCGGGCGCGGGACGATTCATTGAGGCAGAAAAATTAATTTCGCCTGATTTGCTGGATGTAATCCTGAAAATAATAACTTGATCGAGAAATGAGGCAAAAACTGTTCGTTTATATGTTACTCCATCAACATCATAAAAAGAGGAAATCACTGCGGTTTCAATATTCAGCTCCCTATAGTAATTTGTAAAATTTTCATGCCCCGGAAACGAAAGAATTAGATTCCCTACGGTTTGATAAGGCATGCCTTGAGAATTACGGCTGATAAATTTCTTGTTTACAATTTCTTGTGCTTCCTTATATTTACCTCTGAAAATAAGATTTCTTACTTTTGGCAATGTTCCTTTGGCGTTAATATTATCGTTACGATGTGGCTGACCGGCCCAAACTGTATTTTCATTTAATTGAATTTCTTCTTGCAGTGGCTTTCCAAATACCATAGCGCCGAGGCGCCCATTCCCGATGGGTAGCGCTTCTTCCCATCGTTCGGCGGGTTGATTATACCATAATTTCAACAATGAACTGTTTTGCGCTTGTAAGTTCGGACTACACAGCAAACAAAGCGAACATGAAAGAATAAGGATTCTCAGGGTCTTAATTTTATTGTTTCTTGACAAAAGGATTTCCTGGTCTTTGGGGAAGAAGAATTTTCGAATTTGCCGTCTCAGCATGAGTTTTTTTAAAAAAAATGACTCTCTTTTTATTTTTTTATCCATTTTTTTCTTTGCTCTTCTCTTTCTTTTCTGCATTTCTTTACAGGTGAGAAGGGATTCATTGTTCGAATAGTATCTTCGGATAAATTATACAGATTGGATTCTGAAATGCGATGTTTGCTACCGGGCAGGTTTCTTTAACTATACTTATTCCCACGTCGGGTTTTCGGGAAGGGACGCATCGAATTCTTCGATGAGTTCTTCTTCATAATCACCTTTGTATTTTCCGTTTAAGAATTTATCGATTCCTTCGTTATAGAATCTTTCCCAGGCTTTTTGTTCCTTTCCGGGTATTATGGGATAAAATAAAGCGTTATTAGCTTTTGCAGCTTTCATATCCCCCGGGGCGTCGCCTATCATTAGTATATGGTCTTCTTCGTATTTGCCGCTTGCCGCCATTTGAAGATGTTCTTTCTTTTTGCCCATTTCCTGTCCGGCAATAACACTTGCGTATTTTGCAACGTCGTGCTCTTCCCATTCTCTCTCTAAGGCTTCTGTGGGTGTGGAAGAGACTACAATCATGTCTGCTTTACCGGAAAGCTTTTCGAGTGACTCTCGTACGAAAGGAAAAGGAGGTATGTTTTTTACTATTTCTTTTACGCTCCAGTTGACTCTTTCACTCCATGCTAAAGCGTGTTCTAATTCTTTCCTTTCTTCATCGTTTTCACAAGCGGCAATTGCCATTTTTAAACCTTCGTTGCTCAAAAGGCTGTCGGGGTTATCCACCCATTTAAAGTAATAAGGGTACTGGGGTACTTTAAAATTCCTGCTTTTTACCATGGGGTGAGCGGGCAGAAGTTCGCTTATTATGCGTTTGGCGGTTATATGCCTGTTTGCTCCTCTTGTTTTTGAAAAAAGATCAGCGAATTCCTTGCACTCCCTTGCCGCCTGAGCTACTCCCTGCAGTCCGAAATATCCTATCATCCAGGGACAGAAACATTCACGCTGCTTGATTCCCATTGTATCGAATACGCAGCCGTCGGAATCTATTCCTACAAAGAAATCATGTTTTGGTTCGAATTCTTTTAATTCTTTTTGAGCTTCACTAATCATTCATCCTCCTCATAGTTTATATTGTCAATAAGTATGACAAAATTAGGATTTAGGGGTTGGAATTTAGGATTTGGATAAAAGGCTGACAGCTGACGGCGAAAAAAAATTCTTCTGAATTTTCTTTTATATTTTTGCATTTGTTGGTTTTACCTATATGCCTGCGGGGTGTATTCGTTCAGTTTCTTATCCGCGAATATGGGTTTAAATCTGGCGAATCTCATAATCCCGTTTTCAAGAGTAATGCGAGCCCAGTCTTTGCCGATTAAAGGGTACGCGTAGTCTATAAAATCGTCTGTAACGTCGATCCGGTTTTCGGTAATCCAGTTTTTGGGAAAAGACCTTTCCGAATTTGCGACTTTTTCCAAAGGTACCATGTCATAGTAAACTTCGTAATTGTTGCTCTCTTTTCTTAAAATTGTAGCCATATAACCGGACTTGCCTTCCGCGGCGATTGAGACTGCTTTCTCGCCTACTTTATAGGCTTCCTCGAGGTCGACATTAGAAGCGTAAACGATGGCGTTTCTCTGGTCTGTGCCCGGGATCTGTCCTCTGGCGGCGCCGTTGACTTTTAGACCGACTTTGTTCAGAAAATTGGTGACTATCTGTCCAACGGTGATTTCACTGGAAGAATATTCGGTATGTCCGAAAAGGTCCTTTTTCTCTCCGATACCTCCTACAGGGAATCCTTCACTGACAACCACTATAGCTCGTCCGCTCTTTTTTAACTGGTCGTTGACGTTGTCGGCGAGTTCCGAAAGATTGAGCCCGCTTTCCGCCATATATATCTGCAAGGGAATTTTTCTTTCGGGATCCGCAAGACGCGCGGCCGCCGGGATAAAACCAATCTTTCTTCCCATGGCTTGAATTACAAGCACCGGGTCCGAAGGACTGGAACCCATGTTTTCCTCGTTAGCATTCTGGGTGTAAAGAGCCCAGTATCTTGCCACACTCCCGTATCCGGGTGTGTGATCTATCAATTTGAATTCTGAATCACCCACATCGTTATCGATTGTTTTGGGTATTCCGGTCGAGACAAGGTCGAGGCCTTTTTCCTTTGCCAGGATACCAACTTTATTGGCTGTATCCATTGAATCGTTACCGCCTATGTAAAAGAAATATCCGATCTGATGAGCTTTAAAGACTTCTACTATTCGTTCAAAATCTTCTTTCTGCCCGCTTTTAAGTTTATACCGGCAGGTTCCTATCGAACCGGCTGCCGGTGTGTTTTTAAGCAATTCTATTTCTTTTTCGTCCTGAGCGCTGATATCCAACAGATCTTCTTTCAGGACTCCCTCTATTCCGTGAAAACCGGCATAAATTTTTCCGAATTTATCCGGTATCTTTTTGCAGGTTTCTATCACTCCGCGAAGAGAGTTGTTTATGACCGGAGTGGGTCCGCCTGATTGTGCCACGATTACATTTTTATTCTCACTCACTTTCACACCTCACTCATTTTTTTTGTCTCTTTTTCTGCTACCATTCCGTGTGGAACGTTCCTTCCCTGTCTATTCTCCTGTAAGTGTGGGCTCCGAAGTAATCTCTCTGTCCCTGTATAAGGTTTGCCGGGAGGCGTTTTTTTCTGTAGCTGTCATAATAACCCAGAGAGGAACTTGTAACCAGAAAGGGGATACCGAATTTATTCGCTGTCTGTACCACTTCACGCAGTGAAATCTGCATTTTATTGAGAAGCCCGCCGAAGTAATCGTCGAAGAGTAGATTTGGAAGATCCCTGTTTTTTTCATAAGCTTTTGTTATATCTCCCAGAAGTTTTGATCTTATTATACAACCGCCTCTCCAGATCTTTGCTATATGCGCGAGATTTAAGTCGAAACCGTATTCTTTTGAAGCTGAAGTTAACAATGAAAGACCCTGAGTATAAGCGAGGATTTCCGAAGCATACAGAGCATCATGTATGGTCTGGATAAATTTTTCTTTATCTCCATCGAATTTTAGAGATGGACCTGTAAGTTTTTTTGATACTGTCACTCTTTCGGGTTTATATGCGGAAATAAATCTCGCTTCCACAGCCGCGTCGATGGAAGATATGGGTACGCCTAAATCCATCGCGTTTTGGGACGTCCATTTTCCCGTACCTTTCTGTGAGGCTTCATCCAGTATGACATCGACGAGAGCTTTGCCTGTTTCTTCGTCTGCTTTTGCTAAAATTTCTCCTGTGATTTCGATAAGATATGAGCCCAGTAAGCCCTCATTCCATTTTGAGAAAAGCCCGGCCTGTTCTCCGGCGCTTAGATTCAAAACATCTTTCATCAAATCGTAGGATTCGACGATGGTCTGCATAATAGCGTATTCTATACCGTTATGAACCATCTTTACATAGTGTCCCGCGCCAAGCGGTCCCATGTAATCACAGCAGGGTTCACCCTGGACCTGGGCTGCTATCTTTGTTAATATCGGAGCCAGAGCGTCGTAAGCTTTTTTATGCCCTCCCGGCATAATGGAAGGACCTTTAAGAGCTCCTTCTTCTCCTCCGCTGACCCCGGTTCCTATATATAAAAGTCCCTTTTCTTCTACCTCTTTTGCTCTTCTTTCCGTATCTTTAAAGAAAGTATTTCCGCCGTCTATTAAAATATCGTTTTTTGAGAGCAGAGGGGTAATTTGACCGATTACCGCGTCCACCGGTTTGCCGGCTTTGACCATTAAGAAAATTTTCCTCGGAGGCTCGATTGAGTTTACAAATTCCTCCAGGGAATGAGTTCCTATAATGTTTTTACCTTTGGCTCTGCCTTCGATTAAATTATCAACTTTTGAAGTTGTTCTGTTAAACACTGAAACTGTAAAACCTTTACTTTCCATATTGAGAACAAGATTTTCCCCCATTACAGCTAATCCTATCAAACCTATATCCGACTTTTTATCCATTAATAAACCTCCCGGTGTTTATTTTTTTCTTTTTTCTCTGTGTACTCTGTGTTTTTGTTCTTTTTAATTGCATTTATTCTCTGTGTTCTCTCTGTGGTTAATGTTTTTTACACTCCGCCGAATGCCGAGAAACCTCCGTCTATGGGAATTACCACTCCGTGAACGAATTCTGCTCCAGGTGAAGCAAGCCACAGAATTGTGGAAACAAGATCGGAGGGGTCTCCGAATCTTTTCATAGGTGTCTGATTTATGATTGTTTTTCCTCTTTCTGTAAGGTTTTTGTTATCTTTCTTCATTAGTAAATAACGGTTCTGCTCTGTAAGGAAAAAACCGGGAGCTATGGCGTTGACTCTTATTTTATCCGAGTAGTTTTCAGACATGTGTACCGCGAGCCATTGAGTGAAGTTGCTTATTGCCGCTTTAGCCGCGGAATATACGGGAACCTTTGTGAGAGCCTCGTAAGCCGCCATCGATGAAATATTTATAATTACTCCTTCTCCTCTATCCGCGATTAATTTTCCGAAAACCTGGGAAGTTAAAAATGTCCCCAGGAAATTCAAGTTAAATACCCACTTTACAGCATCTTCCGGCAGGTCGAAAAAAGATAGATTCGGTCCTGTGGTGGCTTCGGCTTTATTTCCTCCGGCGCCGTTTATCAATATGTCTACCTGACCGAATTTTTCCATAGTTTTTTTAGCCGCTTTTTTGAGGTTCTCTTTATCTAATATATTTGTTTTTATGGCGAGGTTTTCTGTCCCTTTTGTGTTCAGTTCCTTACTTAGCTTTTCCATCGCTTCTTCAGAAATGTCGAGAATTACGATCTTTCCTCCGCGTTCACCAATTGCCTTTGCCATTTCGGAACATAGAACACCTGCTCCGCCGGTGATTACGGCTATTTTACCTTCGAGATTAAAACATTTTGATAAGTCCATGTTATCATCTCCTCCGATAATTGATTTTCTTTTTCTCTATTTCGAGATATTTATTTGATTTTTGACTCAACGAGATTTTTAACGCTATGATAAGATACATTTTCAACCAGATCCTGGGCTACTATACGGGGGATTTGTCCTTTTTCCATCATTTTCCCAACCACATTGCTTAAAACTCTTCGAAATACTTCTGTTCTCGATCCGTATGATAAGAGTTTTCTTGAATCGCTTACCATAGTTCCGCAGTTGGAAATAAGGTCGACTGAAGCCACATATTTTAATTGCATTTCCATCCCAAACGGACTGTCGTTAAACCACCATGGCGCGCCGATAATTACTTTCGGGTAAGCTCTGGCAATTGTTGTTACTGTCGGCAGGTGTGTGGGATCCAGACAGTAAATTACGATATCCATATCTTCGCCAAATTCATTTAAGAAATATTTGAGACCTCCCGCGAAATCAACATTTTGAGTGGAAATGTCCCCTCCGGAATCGACTCCGAGGGTTTTCAGTAATTCATTTCTATAATCTCTAACTGCGCCGATGTGCAGTTGTGTCAGCCAGTTCTTTGTTTTATTTAATTTGCTCAGTTCATTTAATATAAATGCTTTATAAGCTATTATTTCTTTCTTTTTTAATTTTTCACCCTTAAACGCTCTGCTGTGTATATCGGCAGCGATTTTACCCGACACCGGGAAAGAATAAGGTTTTTCCATTCCGTGATCGCTTGATATACAGCCGTGTTCGGAGAAATAGTCGTGTCTTTTTTTTAGAGCGGCCAAAAGTCCTTCGAGCCGACCTGTATCTTCACCGGTTTTCTTTCCCAGTTCTTCAAGAGAATCTTTCCAGATGCCGTTTTCAATATTCATTACTTTATCGGGTCGCCAGGTGGGAAGTATTACCGGTTTGTCGAGTTCTTCCTTTGCTTTTACATGATATTTTAAATCGGAAATAGGATCATCGGTTGTGCACATCAATTCTATTCGCATGTATTTCAATAAATTTTGAGGGGTCATGGATTCATCTTCTAAAAGCGCTGAAGTCTTTTCCCAGATTGCGTCTGAGGTTTGTTTGGAAATTAGTTCCTGTATTCCGAATCTTCTTCTTAAATCGAGGTGTATCCATTCATAAGTTGGATTACCTCCAAGCTCTGGAAAAATCTCGGCAAGAGCTGTCCACTTTTCTCTGTTTGTCGCTTCCCCCGTGATTTTTTCTTCAGGTACACCTTTTCTTCGCATTAATTCCCAGACGTAATGATCTGTTTCCCCCTCGGCTTCCCAGATGTCTTTTGCCGGTTTGTTGCGGACGATTTCCTCTATGTCGCTGTGACTGTGGAGGTCTATTATAGGTAAATCTTTTATTCTCGCGTAAAGTTCTATCGCGGCTGTGCTTTCTAATAGATAATCATCATCTAAAAACCCCATATTTTATCTCCGTGTTTTTAAAAAGTTTTAATTTTTTTATTGTAACCCCTGATTTGTTAACAAGGTAATGTGAATTTGTCGTTCTGTCAAGTGTGTTCCGCCCTTCAACACCTATTTTAACCACGAAACACACGAAAGACACTAAACCCAACAACCCTTTTTAAATTTGGGTTAAAAAAATACACGGAAAAACCGATTCTCACAAAGAAACACTGAGAGCACAGAGATTTTTTAATTCAACATTCAAAATTCACAATTATTTTCCTTCCTAACCTTCTAACATCCTAACTGCTTTTAAAACTATTTGACTATTAAGTTTTTTACATTATCTTGTTAGAAGTGCTTTTTTTGTGATCGATCTATTCCCGGCTGTCATTCTCAAGAAATAAATGCCTGAAGATGTATTTTGAGCGTTCCATCTTACGCTATGGTGACCTGCATTCATTTTCCCGTTTACCAGTTTTGCCACTTCCTGTCCCAGCATATTATATACTGATAATTTAACATGAGCGGGTTTAGATAATATGTAATCGATATTCGTTGTTAAGATAAACGGGTTGGGATAGTTTTGCTCCATGCTGAATCCGAGCGGAGACTTATCATATTCTTGGTATTCTACTATGCTTATGTTTCCCGGGTGGCGACCTGGATGAGAATAGCTGAGCCCGTCGTACCAGGTGCGGCAGATGTCGCCTGCTTCTATGCCTGCTCTACCGACCTTGATTGCTTCATCGTCGATGAAAACATTCAGGTTGTCATTGGTTTCTATTACGACTCTTCCGAGATAAGCCTGGTAAAGAAAGGTATTACCCCCACCAGTCAATACTAATTCGCAATTATGATCTTTACTCATTACCTGTTTGCAAGCCATCTGCCTGAATATTTGCATATTATTGCTGTCGAGGCCCGCTTCTATTCGCCAGTCGTCTAAAGGGTTCGCCCAGAAGTTAGCCCATACGTCATAAGTTCCTTCTTCGATATCGGTTACCCGCGTTTTGATAACAGGCGCGTCTTCATATCCAATTTCGGCGGAAGTCAGTACGGAATTGCCATTTCCGTAAGAAGTCCTTATGTGCCACTGGTTGTCCGAAGGACCCGCATTATCATCCGGACCGGTTGTAATGAGAGTCGAACCATCTGCTAAAAATGTATTTTCTGTGGAAGCATCCACATAACTCATCAGTACGGTAGAATCCGATGAGTTTTCTGTAATTCCTACAATAGCGGCGTCGTATTCCTGCGCTCTGAAATAAGTTCCCCTGAACCACAGTAATGCAATATCGTTTTCGTTCCATTCTGGTATTATAGGTCGGAAATTATCACGTTCGGAATTTACAGTTATATCGGTCCATTCCCAGGTTGCTCCATCGTCTGAGCTGACTCCTTTAAATATTTCGCGGGTGCCTAAAAATGTTGCATCGTTACTTGGATTATAAGGCGTCGAAACATAAATAATGTTGGGGTCGCTCGGATGTATCGCCGCAAGACCTACATAATCCTCTTCGGAAAAATACATTTTCTTACCTGCTTTGCACAGATATGTCGATGTCCAGCTCGAACCGTCGAAACGGCAGTATATGAAAGCATGATCGGGGTCGCTCGAACTGCCGCCTGTTCTTGCCGATATTATCGCGGCGATTGTTCCGTCCTCGTATGTCTGCACATCTATATTCCAGCAATTCGTCATCGTGTAACCATTTAATTCTGTATTTGCCGCAAAGACAGTTGTGAAATTATTTGTCGTGGGAATGAAAGATTTACTATATATATCGGAATCGACCTCGGCATCGAAAGAATTGTATACTTTGCCGTCGTATATGTATGCGTGATATATGCTGGTGTTATAGTTACGGGGATGGGTTTCCGTGCAGATAAAATCTATCCGGTCGATTCCGTTTCCCCAGTATTTGTAATAACCTCTACTATACCCGCCCACAGTACCGGCTGATAACTGGCCTCCGTAAGACCATCTATCCCCGCCATTATCGGAATACATGAAGTTGGGGGCTCCTCCGTCGTTACCCCGCGCGAAATTGAACATCCTGCCTTCATCAGAAAGGTAATATAAATTTGAATAAGTGGTCTGATAATCCGACCCTCCGGGTATCGAATCGTCCCAGCTAAATTCATATTCCGTGCTCCATACCCCTGCATCATATATTCTGAAAAACGAACTCTCCAGTCCGAAATGTGCTGCGTAAAATGCCGTATATTTACCGTCGGGTCTAATAAGAAGACCGGGTGCGTGGTGATCGTCACAGTAAAATTGACCGCCGCCTTCTCTCAGAACGTATCTTCGCGGCGTCATCGATTGTAGGTCGAATATGACGGCTTCGACATCTCCGAAACGGGGAGCATTGCCGCAGCCGGAATCCGAGGCTATGGAACCTACAACTAATTTATTTCCTGTTGTGTCGATAACCGACCGTTCATCCTGATACCAGCACCAGGCGCCGTTGTCGGTGAATTGAATTAAATTGCCGTTTACGATATCCTGTGTCTGACCAAAAGTGCTTATACAAAGTAGCATAAGTAAAATTACTGTATAAGAAAATCTATTAACGATAAATTTTTTGTCCATTAAAAAAGCCTCCTTATGCTTTTTTTATCGAAAGAATTTATAAGGATGGTTAAGTTATTCTCTATATTAATCGGCGATTAATACTACTAAAATTTGTTCCTCTGTCAAGCCTGAAGCCCATCCCGGCCCAATTTTTTAACATAGAGGACACAGAGAGAAGACAAAACACAGAGAACACGGAGAAAACCCGTTGGGATTAGAAACAGTGTAATTGGTGGTATGTGATATGAGATAAGAGATAAGGGATAAGGGATAAGTGGTAAGTGTTTTTTCTTAATCCTTGCTCTTCTTTGATTTTGCTCATCTAATCCTTGATCCTCGCTCGACTTCCTTGCCGTTCTACTAATCCAAAATAATATCACACACAAAGCCACCCCCTATGGAATAAAAGTCGTTATTCCATAGGGCAGGCAAAGGACACAAAGAAAAACAACAAAATTAATATCAATTATTAAAACCCTCATCCCTTACTAAAAATAGGAACAACAAATTACACGAATATCACAAATGATTTTAATGTTTTTGTTTTTTGGCTAATGACTGGCGACTGGTGACTGATGACTAAGTTAGGCACAAAGAACACAAAGTTTATAACTGTTGGTCGGTGGGTCCTTTAGAATGTATTTTATCCCCCTTCCGCTTGACTAAAAGATAAAGAGTATATAATATATAATAATTAAAAAAAGGAAATTTTTAAATATTTAGGAGGTCTTATGGAATTTTTTAGAAACAAAATAAAATACTATTCTCAATCATTTCTCTTTATTTTTATTGCTCTGGCTTTTCTTTTTTCCTGTAAAAATGACAGTACCGGTCCCTCTACAAGTACCTCCACCACTTCATCTGCCACCACTACTACTATTTATACTCCTCCTTCTCCTCAGATAGAAAAAAAGGATACTTTAAATGAAGTTTCAATCAAGCTGAGTGGAGGAGCTTTTGAACTTTCAAATAACGCGTGGGGATATCCCTGTAATTCAGATGAGTGTTATCAGGCAATCATACTTTATACGGACGGTAGTTACGGCTGGGAGTGGTGTAGAGATACAACAAATGATACAGATCCAAATTATCCTGAAGTTATATGCGGTACCAAGCCCTGGGGCACACAAACGGGGGTTTCAATTTTCCCGATACAGATTAAAGATATAAATTCTTGCGACGCTGAGATAGATATTGCGTTTGGTGTAGAGGGAAATAACTGGAATTTTGCTTTTGATTTCTGGTTGACTGCGCAGGAACCGGGAGGAACTGATGTTTCGGGCTCGATAACCGATGAAGTTATGATATGGCTCGGCTGGGGATCTACCCACGATGGAGTTAGTATAGTAGAACAGGATGCAATTGCCGATGGGGAAAACATTTATGATTATGCGCAGTATTATTCTGTCGACTGGGATTACCATCAATTCAGGATTTCCGGTGAACAGAGAATTCCGTCTGCAATTGATTTAAAACTTTTTATAGATTACGTTAAAGATAGATACAGTAAGAGTGATACGCTCTGGGTAGGCGGTATGGAATTGGGAAACGAATACTGGGATTTCACCGAAGGAGCATGTACGGTAAAAGTTCTGAATTATACGGTAAACGGAGTAACTGCTGTTAGCGGTTCGAACTGAGAGGATGCTGGTAGGCGAGTGAGGATTAAGGACGATAATAATTATGAGTTTTTAGTTTTGAATTATGAATTAGAAACAACAAAAATATTTAGTGTGTTTCGTGTGTTTAGTGGTTAAATAACTTTTTTGTAATTATTCGGATTGAGTTAGCAAGTCATTCACAGCGTTTACGAGAAATATATACGACGCTCCTCCGCTGATGACGTATTCGTTTTCTCCCCAGAGGAAAGGCCAGTCTTCCTTGTTCTCCGGAAAATCGGGTTTAAGGATAATAACTCCCGGAACCACGCCTCCCGCGATGAATGAAAAATCTGCTCTGTTATTTCCGTATGCTACCATTTTTGAATCTGTGCCAACGCCCGACACAAAGGAGATATCCGAACCCGGGTGACATCCGTAAATAAAGTTTAATCCTTTAAAGACGTATTCTCGGTCGACTAATTCAGGGAAAGCTTTATGTGTAAAATAATTGGTGATAGAAAATAGCATAGCCCATCCGCTGCCGCCCCAGCCGGCGGTCGGAACAGGAACTCCGTAAGGATTTTGTTTCTCTAATTCTTCGATAAACTTTATATTAGACTGTGCAAGTTTTTTCATTTCTTTTTCATACGCTTTATCCATGTGCGGTATAGCACGGATAAGAGGAGTAACAGAAAAAATTAACCATTTCTCGTCTATTTCATTGATTAATTCCTTTATTCTGTTTTTATATTTATCATTTTTTGTACTTATTAAAAGCTCGACCGCGCACTTAAGCTCTTCTGCCGGGAGCAGTCCCCCTGTGGTGTTGCCTACCTTAAATGTATCCGGTTCGTGGCTGTGTTCTTCGGCCCAAACTTTTTTGGCTGTCGCAAGGCACTCTTCTGCAAGTTTGTCATTGTATCCCAAAAGGGCTCTCGAAGCTGCTGCGAGAGCCGCCGCGGAACCGTAATTTAAGGCACTTGATTTACTTGTGAAAGCCCATCTGTCATCAGGTGTACCGATAACATTATCCGTTTTACTTTCCGCGTCTCCAAGATGTGTATATTGTGATAAATTAGATGAGATTATTCCCGGAATAGCATGACCGACCGCTCTGTACTGCGCGATTAGCGCAAGCGTTCCGTGTTCTATCTGTTGAAGTATGTCCGGTATTCCGTCGGGATGGTGTATATCTACATATCGGTTTTCCTGGTTTATGGTTGTTTCGTCGCGCATCGGGCGAAAATTTTCCCAGGTTAGGACTAAATTTGTTATTACGGAATAATGTGTTTGCGTACGGATGTCGTAATCGCCTGCGTCGAACCAGCCGCCGATATTCAAGTCCGGAATATGTTTTCCTCCTTTATAAGGAGTGTCCGTTGTCGGTCCCTGAGCGTAAAGGTCGAAATGTTTGTGATTAACCGGAGCCTGAAGCGCATCATCTAAGTGAGGTGCTCCGTGCCAGACTCGATAGGCTTCGTTTACGAACATGTGATCCATCTGTACGGGGAAGAAAATATCCAGTGTCGGATGCCATGCGTCTTTGTAAATATCCCGCGCGATTCTGAAAGGTTTTGTGCGAACCTCTCCGTATTCTATCAGGTACAAACCCGGTTCTTTTACGTTTGTAAAATCGAAGGTAAAATAATTATATCTAAAAAATTTCCCCCATTTTTTTATTTGGCTTTGATGTTTTTGGACAAAATTTCCTTCTTCTGTTATTTTGAGCAAGCGCGCTGTCTTCAGCGGGTGGTCGTTTTTATCCAGTTCTATAACCGCGATCTTTTTTTGATTGGGGTGGTATCCGAGCTGCGAATGACCGATAACAGGGGGGCGAATCCAGTCCGGTATCGTGTTAGCTTCTAAAAACCATTCTATAACTTTACCGGATTTACCTTTTGGAATAAGACTGCGCAGAACATACCATCCGTTTTGAGCTTTGTTTCGACCGTCGTATAATAAAAGTTCGTTGTCCTTACTTTTTATAGTTACATGCCTTTCGGGATCTTCGGGCGCAAGAGTGATTTGTTTTCCTATGGCTATCGGTTTTGGTTCTGTTTCACCGGATTTTGTTTTTCTCATGGGTCCGGTGGGGTAGAGGGGAAAAGTACCGGTTTTTCCGTCCATTATATAAGCTTTTTCGAAATATGCTGACGGAAGAAATTCAAGGTTGAAGCCGGCTTTTCCTTCGAGTCCTTTCGGAAGAGGTTTTTCGAGGTGTATACTAAGAAGAATTCCGCCGTCTTTTGCGGTTGCTTTTATCAAGAAGTCGAAATCATAATCGGGGTATTCCAACAGCACTTCGATGCTGTTTTCTTTTTTGTTTATTTTTCTTTCTATTAGATTGGGAAACGGGTCCCACTGTCCGGGTGTAGGTTCCAGTCGAACGTCGCCGTTTGTGGCTGTCCTTACTTCGTGGTGAATTATTTCGATTCCGCTAATTTTTGAGTCGTCGAAGTTTTCGTTGTACAAGTTGCTGTAGACCAGTACATTTAATCCCTGTTTTTCGAAATATTCGAAATCGTTTAATTGAAGATTGTTCCCGGAAACATCTAATGAAAAGAGTAATTGCGCGCTTAAAAAGATTATTGTTGACAGTTTGAATTTTAGACAGAAATCGGGCTTTTTCATTTTATCTGTTTTTAGGATATGCTTTTTGTTAAATCTGTCAAGCAAATCAAACTAATCCTCTACAACCAACATCTTTTATCACAGGACACACAGAATCCCTACAGCTCAACTACCCAAAAGTAATCGATTTTTATATGAGAGTATCTTTAAACCATTTACGAACATAAGGCTAAGAGGATTTTTTATTCTGTATTCTGCTTTTGCGAATCCTCTAAAATTTTTTCAATTAAAGATTTGATTTCAGGCAATCTTTTTTTTACTACTTCCCAGACTATTTCATAATCAACCCCAAAGTAGAAATGTATGATTTTATCTCTCATTTTTGCCATATCAATCCAGGATAAATCTTTATATCTTTTACGGATTGACTCGGGTATATTCTTTGTCGCTTCTCCGATCACTTCGATCTCGCGTACTACCGCGCTTTTGGTTTTTTCATCCCGCATAAATTCATCAAAGCTATTATAACTTATAAAATTCTCAATCTTATTTATGGATGTTAGAATATCCTTTATAAAAAGTTTATAATCCCTTTTCATATCTCCACTGCTTCGCTTAATATTTGGTCTCTTAGCTCCATTCTTAAAACAGGTTTTCTTACTAAATCTACCTTTACTCCCAATATATTTTCAAGGTATCTTTCGATTTCAATGAACTTTAAAAGGTCCGGTGTTTCATGAAAATCTACAAGAATATCTACATCACTCTTTTTGTTCTGTTCATTTCTGACATAAGAGCCGAAGATGGCTATACTTTTTACTTTATATTCTTCTTCAAGTTTCTTTTTATGTTCATTGATAATTTTTTTTAACTCTTCTAACCTTTTCATATATACATTATCTCCAAAAATTTTTCAATATTGGTAAGGATAAGGGAAATGTCGTGAATAGTCAAGGGGATTGTTGCAGGGGATTTCGCAAAAAATAACAAATTGTGCTATTTATATGAATTGTTGTTTCTCTTTGTTATTTTTTTGTGTTTTTTAAACGGTTCAACGGACTAAACGACCCACAGACCAGCGTTTTAAAATCTCTGTATTCTCCGCGTTTCAAATGTGGGGTATAAGTTGATATTCAATTATAAAAGGTTATATTCATTGAAACGGATATGGAAAATAAAATTTTGATAAAATACAATAAAAACAAGGATAATATAAGAGGGCTTTTTTCAAGAGAAGAGGTTGTAATCGCTTATATTTTTGGTTCTCTTGTAAAAAATAAAATTTCTTCTCTGAGCGATATAGACTTCGCGGTATATCTCGATGAGGGTTTATCGGACAATAAGAAGTACAGTATTTACATGGAATTGCTGAATAGCTTAATATCTGTTTTAGGCGATAATATCGGTCTTGTATTGATGAATTCATCCGAGCTCCTTATGAATTTTAATATAATTAGAGAGGGAGAAATTATATTCGAGCGTTCGAAAACCGAGAAAGCTCTAATAGAATCAAAAATGATGAATAAATACTTAGATATAAACTACTATCACAAAAGACATATAAATATTCAGCTCAAGCGAATGGAGAAAGCGGGATTAAAGTGAAAGAAGAAATCGCGAGGAAACTCGAATATTTAAAAAAATATGTTAAGCATTTAGAAAGTTTTAAAGGCAAAGATATTAAATATCTCAGCGATAATCCTATTGAGTTGGCTGCCATCGAAAGATTTTTTCATCTTTCTTAAAAAGAATTTAGAAGATTTTGATACTTTCGCGAAACAGATAGCGAAATACCTTAACAATCTTTAGTTAAAACAACATACCTTTTCTACTGTGTTCTCCGTGTGAGTAAAAAAAGCTGACAGCCTCAGCCGACGGCAAAAAGTCTTTGTGTTCTCTGTGGTTCATCTTCTTTTTTACCTCAAAAATATCGCCTTTTTTGAACTTGTAAACCCATCAGACGCTTTTATTTGATAAAAATACGTTCCGCTCGGGATTCTTTTGCCTTGTGAATTAGTTCCGTCCCATTCTGTGCTTTTAAGCCCGGTGGATTGATATTCGTCTACCAATATCTTTATTTCTCTGCCCAGGAGGTCGTAAATTGTAAGTTTAACATTTCCCGCTTGTAATACAGTATAATTGATTCTCGTTGTACGAGTGAATGGATTTGGCTGGTTCTGTAAGAAAAATTTATTTTCATCGAGTCCTGAACCGTCTTTTGGTATACGATATATTCTAACCGCGTTTCTTTCCAGTACATCCGTAAAAACCCCATCATTTCCCGGGATTTCTCTTGCTTCTCTATCCTGTGGTGCGTAAGCTACCTGAACAAAACCTCCTCCTTGTGGTATTCCCTCGTCAAAGATTAAAGAAACTTCTCCCGTTTCATAATCGATACTACCTGATACTCCTTCCCAGGAATAAAGCGGAACCACATTTCCGATACTATCGTCGTATCCGTATTTTAAGTTTCCCTGCATATCCAGGGTTGTCGGATATCCTTTTTCTGTCCACCTGTCGTAAAGAGAATCGGGGTCTCCGGCTTCCACCGGATTAATTACAGCGCTTACTATAAAATTGCCGGGTTCTATACTTCCTTCCGGCACAGTAAAATTGAATTCAGTTTGTCCTTCCGAAGCATCAAGTAACAGGTAATTCCAGCGGTATTTTTCCAATTCATCATAAACGATAGAAGAATTTACATCTGTATTTAATTGAAAGTTTATTGTTTCCGGCTCATAGACTTCGCTCCATTCGCTTTCCGGCTCGGTGATGCGTACCGCAAAAACATAAACGTCCGATTCATCTTCGTGAACCATAATGTCGACCCTGTTACCGCGTTCTGTGGCATTGTGGGTGACGACTTGTGATGAGGTTTCGGATAGTATAACTGGAGTTAGGGTTGTAACCGCTTCTTTAAATTCTGCCATCGCGCTCATGTTGTCGGCAGGTGTTGGGGCGAAAAATTCAAAATAGCCGATGAATTTCATGCCGTGAATGACGGCTCCCCACATCTGGGTTCGTATATCGCCGGGTGTGGGACCCGCGTCCCAATCGGTTAGATAGCTCGTTCCCGACATGCGCTGGTAGGAAGTGACGTTTTGAGTTTCTATATAAGTGCCCAGAGGTATTAGCCCACCTGAATTCAAGGTGAAATTATCTAAGTTCTCAAGCCACAGATCTATCGCGCCGCGGTCAGAGTAATCTAAAGATACATGTTCTTTATATTCGATAGGATAAGCGTCGTGTGTTATGAAATCACCCAGGAAGTGTTTTTTCCCTCCGAATGAACTGGCGCTTCGCATGTAATCATAACCATTATCTCCTTCGAGAGGATTGTAATAGGGAAAATAATCGAAGCCGTAATACTGCTGGCTTGTAGGATGTTCCGAATCTATTTGTTGTGTTTGGTAATTCCAGCCAGCCAGCACGTGCGCCGGAACACGGAGGTATCTTCCGCCCATATTTGGTTCGTCGTCCCAGTTCCACCCAAGAAGACCCGGTGAATCCTTTGCCTGTTCGACATAAACAACCAGGTCATCAGGATTCGAATTACGAGTATAAGGTGATTCTAAAAATCCTTCCCACCTCGAAGGACCGACTGACATCATGCCGTACGCGTTTCCCTGGCTGATGTAATCGAGCCAGGTACTTGAAGTATGATTTTCGTACCAGCCTTCTGTATGAAGAGTGTTGCTAACGTGTTGCCATAGAGGAATAAGTGGGACATTTAACATGTAAGGCGCTATAGGAAAGAAAAGTTCTTCTCCGTTCAGGATAAAAGCGTTGTTTTCGTTGATTCCGACTTCTGGAGCTCCGCCGTACGGCTTGGAAAATTTTTCGCGGATGGTACGCACATTCGTTTCACCATCTATTAATTCTGCTGTTAGAACGTAATCTCCCGAAGGTAAATCGGCGTTTACGAGTAAGAATTTTTGCTTATCTTTTTCGTTGATACCTGTAAGTTCCTCCGAATATCCCCCTCCGGTTCTTTCGATTCTTACTGTTACCTGAGAGGGATTATAACCTTCAGGAACAATAGCATAAATATACTGCGCTGTACGCACGTGAAATGGAGCGTGCAAAAGCTCGAATCCGGCAAGCGGTGCTTCACCAGTAACGGTTATGTTGACAGAATCCGACGCAAGTAGCGCCCCTCTTGTCGGTGGACTTGTCGACATGTCGAACAGGGAAACAGTTAGATTTACCTTAAAATCTCCCGGGTTCATAAAATAATGAATCGCGCATAAACCGGTTTCAAACGGGTTTCCATCTTCATCGGCATACAAAGAGTACCCGTCGTTGAAGTCCCATTCGCATTGAATGCTGTCTCCGTAGATACTTGAATAATAGACTGCATCAAAATATATTTTTTCACCTACTTCGACGGTATCATCTGGTAACACGGTTATGTTTGTTTGCGAATACGCTTTTTTGAAAAATCCCGTTATTACAAAAAACATTATTAGGAATAATTGAAATCTGTTGAACATATCTTATCTCCTTATTTAATTATCCCATCACTTTTGGAATACCATATCCCCGGAGCCGAAAGCAATGTTATCCTATAGCCTATAATATAATAAGGAATAAGATTGGTTATGTCAAGATGAAAAAAGGTCTTAGGTATCTGTTTTTAGGTGTAAGTAAAAAACTACAATCACTACATGTTCTACATGTGAGGGTCTAGTCATTAGTCGGTTGTCACTGGTCACTTGTCAAAAAAAGTAAAAAATTAGTGTAATTCGTGTGATTCGTTGTTCCTCGTTTTTTTGGTGGGATGATGGGATAAAATCCTGTAAATCTGCGCCCGATTATAAATCCTTTGGATTAGTTAAATGGTCAAATCGTTGAATGGCTGATTAGCAAAAACAAACAACTATAATTACTACATGTTCTACATGTGAATATTTGGGTTGGGAAAGGTTTTAAATGACATAATATCTTTTTTCTTTGTGGTCTTTGAGAGCTCTGTGGTTAATATTACGCGTTAGCGGTTTAACCGCGTTGTTGTTCAATAATGACCTTGACTTTTATCGCCTTTTCAGTATAAATGAAAATACTATGAAAGTACTGGTTATAGGCGGAGGCGGAAGAGAACATACGATTGGGTGGATGCTTTCAAAAAGCCCTAAAGTATCGGGTCTCTATTTCGCGCCCGGTAACGGAGGAACTTCAGTTTTAGGTAAAAATATTAATTATTCCCGGCTTAAGGATATTCTCGATTTTGCAAAAAAAGAAAAAATAGATTTTACTGTCGTGGGACCCGAACAGCCATTAGTCGATGGCTTGGTGGATTTATTCGAAGCTGAAGGCTTAAAAATTTTCGGACCAACAAAAGAAGCCGCGAGGCTCGAAGGGAGCAAGGCTTTTTCAAAAGAGATTATGGCGTCCGCGAATGTTCCCACCGCTTCATTCGAGGTTTTCAACGATTTTAATGCCGCGAAAAGATATATAGAGAAAATAGGAGAATGCTCGGTTGTTAAGGCGAGCGGTCTTGCCGCGGGCAAGGGCGTTATTGTGTGTAATTGTAAAAGAAAAGCGATGGAAGCGCTCGAATCTATAATGGAAAAAAGAAGGTTCGGAGAAGCGGGTGATACCGTAGTGGTGGAGGAACTTTTAGTCGGAGAAGAAGTCTCTGTCTTAGCTATTATTTCAGGAGATAAAATTCTTCCGTTTCTTCCTTCTCAGGATCATAAGAGGGCGTATGATAACGATGAAGGTCCGAATACCGGAGGTATGGGAGCTTACGCTCCAACACCTTTTTTGAAGGAACGTGATATGCCGGAGATCAGAGAAAAAGTATTCGAACCTGTTGTAGAACAGTTAAAGAAAAAGGGAATCGAATATAAAGGTGTTCTTTACGGCGGTTTGATAATTACAAAAGAAGGTCCAAAAGTTCTCGAGTTCAACGTCAGATTCGGTGACCCCGAAACACAGGTTATTCTTCCTTTGCTGGAAGATGATTTGCTGGAAGTTCTATTAAAAGCAAACGACTATGATTTGCCGGATGAGTTAAATTGCAGCAGTGATTCTGCTCTGGCGGTTGTTATGGCTTCGAAGAGTTATCCCGGGAGTTACGAAAAAGGCTTCGAGATAAATATACCGGAATTGGAGTGTTCCGTTTTTCACGCGGGGACTAAAACGGAAGAAGGGCATTTTTATACGAGCGGAGGAAGAGTTTTAGCCTGCGTTGGAGTTTCGAATGATTTAATTAGCGCGAAAGAAAAAACTTATCGTTGTATCGAAAAAATTGAATGTTCGAATCTGTTTTACAGAAAAGATATAGGAGATAAAGGTATCAAATACCTGAAGCGGCAGAGCCGCTAAGAATGCAAAAGTCAAGCGCTAAAAATAAGTTTAAAAAGAATGACGCAGAGAACCTGCTGCCCCGTCAATTGCTTACAACATTCAAAATCCAGACGGAAGCGAAGGCTAACCATTCATCAGGAACACGGTCAATTTCCCCACCGAGGAAATTGCCGCTCGCTCTCAGCCTCACTCCTCTTGAAATAAAAATATTTCAAGAGACCCTGGTCGCTCGGCTTCCGAGACGTCCTTCTGAACGATTAGCCTTCACTCCATTTGTGGGGGTTATATTTTTTTCAAAGGGCTTTAATGAGAAATTCTTGTTTATCTTTGTAAATCAGTGGCAATTATTTGAGGTGAGGTGGAGAGGTGGCTAATTTATTCGAAAGAGGAAAAGGGAATCCTCCTTTATCGTATCGCGTTAGACCTAAAACATTAGATGATTTTATAGGGCAGAAAGAAGTGGTGGGTGAGGGTTCTGTTCTGCGGAATTTTATAGAAACCGGGAATCTTCCTTCTTTGATTTTCTGGGGTCCTCCGGGTTGTGGAAAAACCACTTTAGCCTATATAATTTCCAATAATATAAATGCGAATTTTGAGCGTCTTAGTGCCACTGAAAGCGGCGTAAAAGATGTTAGAGAAGTTATACAAAAAGCAAAATATCTTCTACAGGATAAAGATAAAAAGACCATATTATTTATAGACGAAATACACCGGTTCAACAAAGCCCAGCAGGATGTGTTGCTTCCCTGGGTTGAGGACGGAACAATTATTTTAATCGGCGCGACCACTGAAAATCCTTCATTCGAAGTCATTTCCCCTTTACTTTCCAGGGTGAGAACTTATATCTTAAAACTTTTTTCTCCGGAAGACATTAAAAAGATTATCGATAGAGCTTCTAAAATCGACGAAGAAATTAAGAAAGTTAAGGTTAAAATAGATAATGAGGCTATAAATTATTTGACAAAAATTTCTTCAGGAGACGCGCGGGTTGCACTGGATGTTTTTGAAGCGAGTGTTAAAATATCTTCCAAAGAAAAGCGTAAAGTCGATAAAAAGATTATCGCCGATGTTCTTCAGAGGCAGGTTATTTATGATAAATCGGGCGAAGAGCATTATAATCTCATATCCGCTTTTATAAAATCTGTTAGGGGGAGTGATCCCGATGCCGCACTTTACTGGATGGTACGGATGTTGAAGGGTGGAGAAGACCCTCTGTTTATCGTCAGAAGAATGGTTGTTCTCGCGTCGGAAGATATAGGTAATGCCGATCCACGCGCGTTAGAGTTGGCGGCGGCTGCAATGGAAGCCGTTAAATTTGTAGGAATGCCCGAAGCGGGAATAATTCTTTCGCAAGCCGTAACCTATCTCGCTTCTGCTCCTAAAAGCAATGCTTCTTACATGGCTTATAATAAAGCAAAAAAGTTTTTAAAAGAGTATCCGAATGAGGGTGTACCCTTGCATCTTAGAAATGCCCCCACAGAGCTCATGAAAGAAGCCGGATATTCTGAAGGGTATAAGTACCCTCATGATTATCCGGGGCATTATGTTGAGGAATCCTATTTTCCCGATGGAGTTAAGAAAAAGATTTTTTACGAACCCACCGAGCAGGGGTGGGAGAAGAAGATAAAAGAAAGACTGAAGAAGCTCCGTAAAGAGGGTTTTTAACCACAAAGCACGCAAAGATCACAAAGATTTTATTTTTTTTAAAAAGAATTATCTTAATCCTGTTTAAATTTTTTGGGTGGTTAAGGTGGGGTGAAAAGAAATAATTAAAAGTGGGGTATGGGTGTGGCTTTGAGTACTTTGTGGTCTTTGTGTTTAATTCTTTCCTATTTGAGTTTTTCTAATTCTCCCTTCAGTTCTTCCACTTCCCGGGAAAGTTGAAGTATCCTTTCGGATAAAAATTTTTTTAATTGTTCTTTACTTTCTATGAATTTTTTTTGTGTAATTTTCTCGATTTTAAAATCAGAAGGACTTTCAGGTTTGTTGTTTTCTAATTCTCCTAATTTTACAGGAATCTCCATTTTGTTTTTGTCTCTTATGATTCTGAGAGTAACAGTATTACCGGGTTCTTCGATCAGAATCATTTCCTTGAGTCTTTCCAGGTGGGGAATATTGTTACCGTTTAATGCGATTATAATATCTCCTTTTTTTATCCCGGCGGTTTCGGCAGGAGAGCCTTTTATGACTTCTTTTACTATTACCCCCAAGTTCAATGGCGCGTTATTTTCGATTATAACCCCCAGCCAGGCTCTTTTTACGGAGCCGACTTTTTTTATCTGTTCCACAGTGTTTAAGATGTAGTTGATTTTAATTACTTCGGCGAAGTTGGTATTGTCTTTAAAGGGATTTTGAGGGGATACACAACGATTAACGCAGCCTCCTACGATTCCCAGAAGCTTTCCTTCGGAATCAAAAACCCCCGCTCCGTTATTACCAGGAGATAGTGGAATGGAAAGATTGAAAGATATTCCTTCGGGACTTTGAAGGAATCCAATTCCTGTAAGCCCAATTGAACCATAAGAGTTACCGTAAATATAACAAATTTGTCCGTGTTTTATTTCCTTTTTAATCGGGGGGACCTCGAATTTTTTGTTTACTTTGATTAAATGGATTCCCGTGGATGGATCTCGACCGATAACTTCTCCTGTTGTAATTTTCTCGAATTGATCTTCTACTTGTACTTCCTGACCGATTTCGATAAATCCCACTGTTACAATATGGCTATTTTCTACGACTGTACCGGTCATTATTAGATTTTTTTCGCTTGTACGTAAAGAAACAACATAAGGAGAAATTTCCCTATCAAGAGTCAATACTTCCTGTTCTATTTTTGAAAGGTAAGTCGCGAGTAGAATCAGTATAAAACTCATGATTAATAATGCCTCAGATTTTTACTTAGAAGCTCCCTCCCGAGTAATTTGTTAAAACAAAATTGCCGTCTCTTTCGTAATAAACTTCAGAGTATGGGTTTTTTTCATCCTTTAAAATGTAATATTTTTTTGGGTTTTCCTGTGTTACATTTTCTCCAGTTCTGAAGAAAGGTATAATAAGCACTCCCATTATTATAAACAGAGAAGCGCCAACAGCGAGTTTTCGCAGTCGATAGATATTTCTCCTCGGAAATAGAATAAGGCGTTTGAGCACTTTTTCGGAAGGTTTTGGAATTTCTATACTTCTGATGCTTAAACTGATGTTCTGATAGCTGTTAAGAATATCCCTGCACTTTTTACATTGTTCAATGTGTTCCTCAACCTTAAGAATATCGGTTCTTTCTAATTCCGCGTCTATATACGCTGATAATAATTCTTTAAAGGATTCACAATTCATTTGTTATACTCCAAAAAATTTTTTAATTCTTCTCTGGCTCTGCTAAGCCTTGATTTAACAGTGCCTTTTTCAATTCCAAGAACATCCGCTATTTCTCGATATTCCATTTTATTTATTTCTCTTAAAATTAATACCTCCTTTAATTTTGGCGATAGATTTTTTATTCCTTTTTCTATGTCAAGCTTTAATTCAATATCTCTCTCTTTTGTTTTTAATTTTAAAAAATCCAGATTCAATTTACTTTTTCTTTTTCTCCAATGATCGTATACCGTATTTCTTGCTATTGTTAAAAGGTAACTCTTCCAGTTCCTGATGTCTTTGTTAGATGCTTTCATTACTTTTATAAAGGTATCCTGTAATAAATCTTCAGCCTCTGCTCTATTTTGCACCATTCCATAAATATATTTAAAAACATAATCGTTGTATTCTCGAAAAATTTTTTCAATATTCATAACTAAAGACGCGAAAGCTCTTCTATATGTTCCGTAGTTCTGTTTTTTGGTGTGAAATTAATTAAGACGCAAAACATTTTTCAATAGTTCGGAGTATTCGATTCCCAAATTTTTCCAGGAGTAAGTTGAATAGTCGGAAATAGGTTTAAACAAATGAGGTTGTTCAATGATTTTTAGTATAGAATGAGCAAAAGATTCGGGTTCGGGATCGCAAATCAATCCTGAGGAACCTATTAGATTTTTTATTTCTTTATTTTTTGTTATTGCTATGATAGGTATTCCGGTACGCAGATATTGGTAAAGTTTTCCGGGTACCAGCCATTGGTCTTCTCTTTCGGTTCCTCCTATGAGGATTAACAAGTCCGATTTCATGAGTTCGGATATGGCGTCTCTATGTGGCAAGTATCCGGTTGTAGTAAAGTTTATCAATCCGATTTCGTTTGCTCTTTTTTTTAAGTTTTCTATTATTGAAGGTCCTATATATTTAAGGACGATTCTTTTGCGAAGCGCGGGTTTTTCTGAAAAAAGCTTTTCCAAACCATCGAAAATCGGATCCGGATCGAAGGTATTATTAAAAGAACCCATGTAAGTTAAAGTAAACTTATCTGTCTTATCTCTTTTTATATATTTCGGGAAAAGTTTTTCGTCGAAGCCATTTCGTATTAAATGAATTTTATTTTTGCTCGCGGGATATTGAGTTTTCAGGTAGTTACCTATTTTTTCTGTTACGGTTACCACCGCATCAGCTTTGTCCAAATATTTTTTTTCGATTTTTTTAGCGAGGTTTTCTTCGGCTTTAAAAAAGTATTCTCCGAGGTAACTGCCTGTCCATTGATCTCTGTAATCTATAACGCAGGGGGTTTTTTTATTTATGAATGATGTTAATGCGGTAGAGAAGGGAGGACATGAAATCACAATTATGTCAGCTTTTTTTAATTTTTTCCATAAAAAGGGCAGCCAGAAGACTTTGTTGTCGGGAAAGGAGAAACAATCGCGTTTCCCCGCTCCCGGCGGTGAAATTCTTCCGGGCAGTATATGAAGAGGATCGGGACAAAAGGATCTTATAATGTTTAAATTATACGGTTTAAAAGATTCCGTGTCTTTGGGATAATTGTAAGGCGAATAAGGCGCATAAATATCGACATCCCACCCGAGTTCTTTTAAAACTTTTGGGATATTATATAACCTTTGTACCCCCCCCATTCCCATAGGAGGAAAGTAGTATGTGACCCAGCAAACTTTTCGTTTTACTGCTCTATCTCCTGTTTACCTATTTTTAATCTTTTTCTATTGATTTCTCCGGAGATATGTTTGTTTCTCCGCCTTTTATTAAATTAAGAAAAGGCTTAAAAAGATCCATAGGTATAGGGAATACGGTTGTCGAGTTATTTTCGGCGGCGATATCGTTTAATGTTTGAAGGTATCGCAACTGCAGCGTAATCGGAGATTGCTCCATTAGTTTCGCGGCTTCGACCAGTTTTTCCGCGGCTTGATATTCGCCCATGGCGTTGATTATCTTCGCTCTTCTGTCTCTTTCGGATTCCGCCTGACGCGCCATCGCTCTTTGCATATCTTGAGGTAAATCGACGTGTTTTATCTCCACGGTGCTTACCTTTATTCCCCATGGGTCTGTTTCTTTGTCGATGACATTCTGAAGCTCCTTGTTGAGTTTTTCTCTTTCGGATAAGAGTTCATCTAATTCCGCGCCGCCTACAACACTTCTGAGAGTTGTTTGTGAAATCTGCGACGTGGCAAACTTATAATTTTCGATTTCGATTATTGCCTTCTCGGGATCCATAACTCTGAAATAAACAACCGCGTTAACTTTCACGGAGACGTTGTCTCTGGTTATTACATCCTGAGCCGGAACATCATGAGTGACGACCCGCAGGCTGACGCGAGCGATTTTCTCGAAACCCGGAATAATAAGAACGAATCCCGGTCCTCTTACTCCTACGAATCTTCCGAGTCGAAAGACGACGCCTCTTTCATATTCCTGGAGTATGTTTATCGCGTTAGCTAAAATTATTAATACAACAACTGCTATTCCTATTATCAAACCACTGCCCAATTTATACCTCCTTTTTTTTGACTTTTAATCTTAATCCATTAACTTCTACAACTTCTATTTCTGTGCCGTTTTTTATTTTTTTATCGGATACCGCGTTCCAGTATTCACCTCTTATAAACACCTTTCCGCCTTTCGAGTTTATATCGCTGACAGCTTTCCCTGTTTTTTCGGTTAATCCTTCCTTCCCGCTTGTGGGTTTTGCCCTCATCGCTTTTACTGCGGCGCCTAACGCGAATATAAGGAAAGCGGCAGTTGTTCCCACCACTGCAAAAATTAAAGGTTTGGAAATTTGCAGGAACGGAAGGTCGGAATTTATTAGCATCATCGAGCCTATGGACATCGATACAATACCTCCTATAGTTAAAGGTCCGTATGTGGGAGTTAAAACTTCCATAACAAACATTGCAATGCCGAGTATTATTAAAGCTACACCCGCGTAATTTATAGGAAGAGTTTGAAATGAGTAGAAAGCCAGAATTAAACAGAGTGCGCCTAAAAGACCGGGAATTATTGCTCCCGGACTTCTTATTTCGAATATCAGACCGTATACTCCGACGATGAACAAGATATAAGCAATATTTGGGTTTGAAATTAATTTTAGAAATTCTTCTCTGAAGTTCATAGGTATATTTTCCCTTTCTGCATCTTTTGTAACTAATTGTTTCACACCTCCGGGTAATTCTACTTTTGTACCGTGAATTTTTTCCAGTAATTCGTCGACCGATGAAGCAAGAAAATCGATTATACCTAATTCCAGAGCCTCTTCAGCTGTCGCGGAGACGGATTCTCTGACTGCTTTTTCCGCCCATTCTATGTTTCTATTTCTTTTTTTTGCTATTCCTCGTAAGTAAGCAGCCGCGTCTTCAGTAGCTTTTTCCATCATTGTATCATCCGGTTTTTTTTCTTCGCCCCCTCCTATGCCTTGAGGCGATATTGCCACCGGGTGAGCCGCCCCTAAATTTGTTCCCGGAGTCATTGCCGCTATGTGAGCCGCGTAGGTTAAAAAAACTCCTGCTGAAGCATCGCTTGCTCCTGAAGGATGTACATAGATAACTATCGGAACGTTGGAGTTTAATTCGTCTTTAACGATTTCTCGCATAGCATCCATAAGTCCGCCGGGTGTATCAAGTAAGAAAACTATTGCTTCGGCATTTGTATCTCCGGCTTTTTCTATAACTCTTTCCACATAACTTGCAGTTATGGGGCTTATAACCCCTTCAATATTACCTATAATAACGGTACTGCTGAAAAGCCATAATATTAAATTCATAAAACTATAATACTAAAATCGAATATGTAAGTCAACCCTGTTTCGTTTTGACCTTAATTCGATTTGTTATATTTGTTAGGGGAGTGTGGAAAATGAAGTCTCAAAATTAATCGAAATTTAAAAATCAAATATCAAAATAGAAAATTACAAATCAAAGTTCAAAAAGAAAATTTGCCGCGGATTAACACGGATATACACAGATAAAAAAATTAAAATTTTCTTTGTTGTTTAAAAAAAATTATATTATGAGGGGGTGGAAAAATCCGTGAATATCTGTGCGAATCTGTGGCTAAAAAAAATATTTTGCTTTTTAATTTTTGGCATTTAATTTGTATTCGTACTTGACATCTGAAAAAGATTTCCTATTATAAATTTTATGACGGATAAACAGTGGGATTTATTGGTTGATATTATAAACGGAAAGAAAGTAGAACCTTTACCGGTGGGTTTTATTATAGACAGTCCATGGTTGCCGAACTGGTTTGGAATTTCTATACTTGACTATTATACGAATGATAATTTATGGTTTGACGCGAATATGAAAGCTATAAATGAATTTTCCGATACAATTTTTCTGCCGGGTTTCTGGTCGGAATATGGTATGTGTACCGAACCATCCGCTTTTGGTACAAAGTGTATATTTCCACAAAACGCGTTTCCCAATCCTTTAAAAATTATAAAGTCTTCGGATGAAATTAGCGACCTTGAGATTCCGGATCCAGAAAAAGATGGACTTCTTCCGTTTATGCTAAATAGGCTAAAATTGGCTCAACCAAGAATCGAAGACGCGGGACATAAAATAAAATTTTCTGTTTCCCGCGGACCTTTAAATATAGCAGGCTTCTTAATGGGAATGACAGAGTTTCTTATGTCTATAAAAACGGAGCCCGAAAAGGCGCATTCCTTACTAAATAAAATTACAGAGTATTTAAAAAAATGGCATCAGCTTCAAAGAGAAACTTTCCCTTCAATAGATGGTATTCTTATTTTGGATGATATAATTGGTTTTATAGGAGAGGAGGATTTTAAAACTTTCGGCCTTCCTTATTTTAAAGAACTCTACCATGCTGATATGATAGTAAAATTTCTTCATAATGACGCTACTTACAAGTCATCTGTTAAGTATTTAAATGAAATGGGTATCAATCTCTTCAATATGGATTTTAATTCGGATATGAATGAATTAAAAGAGAAAACAGGCAACAAAGTCACCATGCTTGGTAATATTCCACCAAGGGATGTTCTCGCGAAGGGAAATCCTGATGATGTAAAAGAATCCGTAAAAAAATTACTGGATTCCCTTGAGGATAAAACAAGGGTAATCGTTTCCTGCGGAGGCGGCGTGCCGCCGGAGGTGCCGACGGAAAACATTAAAGCGTTTGTGAAAACCGTTAAATCATATAAACTGTAAATAGAATTAATTAAAGTTTCGAGTTCCGAGTAAAAAAACAGAAATAAAAACTTTGTGGTCTTTGTGTCTTTGTGTGAGAATATTTTTTGGTGATGCGGGTTCATAACAGTCATTGACAAAACTAAGAAAAGCAGTAGTTTTATTTTGATTGATAATAAGGAGCACTTGGAAATTATTATTGTAAATCATATTTAATTTGAAGAGGAGGAGTCGTGTCTGTACTGGAAAAATTAAAGGAAAGCGTAATTGCCGGCGATGAGGCTAAAGCTGTCGAATATACAAAACAAGCTCTTGATGAAGGTATTGATGTAGAAAAAATATTGAATGACGGATTTATACCCGGGATGGATGTTGTGGGCGATTTGTTTCAAGCTAATGAAATTTATGTTCCCGAGATGTTGATTTCCGCGAAAGCTATGAAAGCGGGTATGAAAATATTGGAGCCACTGTTGACCAAAGCGGGTGTTAAACGTGTAGGAAAGGTTGTTATAGGAACGGTAAAAGGCGATTTACACGATATAGGAAAGAACCTTGTAGCAATGATGCTGGAAGGTGGTGGGTTTGAAGTAATAGACGCGGGAGTCGATGTTTCGTCACAAAAATTTATTGACCTGGTTAAAGAAAACGAACCCGACATTCTCTGCCTTTCTGCTTTGCTAACTACAACAATGGGTGAAATGAAAAATGTGGTAGACAACTTTAAAGAGAAAGGGTTGCGGGATGATATTAAGATAATGGTCGGTGGTGCTCCGTTAAGTGAGGAGTACGCAAGAGAAATTGGTGCTGATGGTTACTCAACCGACGCAGCTTCCGCGGTTCGTTTGGCGAAAAAATTGGTAGGCATGCAGGCGTGAAAAGACTCATAGATTTAGCAAAAAGTTTATATTCTGAGAATAGTCGTTTGGTTGCTCCTTTGCTTGGCTTTCCGGGTGTTAAAATGGCTCGTTCGAGTATAAAACTCGCTCAGCAGAATTATGAAGAGCATTTTAAAGTGGTTAGTGCTCTGGTTGATAGTTTTAAACCGGATATGCAGTTTGTTCTTATGGATCTTTCGGTAGAGGCGAATGCCCTGGGGCTTGATACTCTTTTTCCCCCGAATGATTCGGCCACCGTTATGAAAAAACATGGTGAATTTGGTATGGATGAGTTGACTTCGCTCAAGAATATTAAGTTCGGTAGTGATAGCAGGCTGTTGGGTTATGTTAAGACTGTCGAATTAATGAAACAAAACTTCCCATCGGATGTAAAAGTCGGAGCTTATGTTACGGGTCCTTTTACTCTCGCCGGTCTTATAATCGGCGCTGAGGAGGCGGGTCTAATGGCTGTTAGAGATCCGGAAAAACTCGGAGAGATTTGCGCCTTTACAACCGAATGTATAATAAAATATGCCAAACTTCTTCTTTCTGCGGGAGCTTTTGCGATTTGTGTGTTAGAACCGAGTGGGGTAATGCTCGGTCCTTCTCATTTTGAGAGATTTTCTTCGGTGAATGTAAAGAAAATCGCTGGAGTTTGTCACAATGCTGATGCAAATTGCGTATATCATGTTTGCGGTAACAGTATGCACCTTATAGAAAAAATGGCGGATTCGGAAGTGGACGGTTTAAGTCTCGATTCTAAGGATGTCGGAGTGAACCTTACGGAGGTTGCCGGAAAAATACCTGATGACGTAGTTATAATTGGCAATATGAGCCCAACAAAGACAATCCTTTACGGCAGTCCAGAAGAAGTGAAAGAAGAGGTAAAAGATTTGCTTTATTCCATGAATCCATTCCCCAATTATGTTTTGAGCACAGGTTGCGACCTTCCATCGGAAACCCCGCTTGATAATATATCGGTTTTTATGGAAACCGGACGCAATTATGTTATTTGTGGTTAAAGGGTTAATCCTTATATATATATAGGTTCAATATTCTGGAACAATACGGTTTCCGAATTCCAAAACAGGAAAATTGATGTTTTTTTGATAATATATGAGGCAATCTCTTTTGTAAAATAAAAAAAACGATAATAGGGTTGGGGGGATGGGTAATCTTGTGTTTTACAACTGTAATCTGACAATAAAAAAATAAAAATTTTACCCTTGACAATTATTCTGTAACTTATTATAATAAAACCTATGAGGGCATGTAAATTAAATATTTCGAGGAATTCATCTGTTTTAATACATGGTTTACAATCCATCCAAAAACTGATAATAAAATACGGAAAAGAGCAATTGACGAGGTTGTAAGATTGTATATATTTTTTACCCTGTAAATTAATGAGTTCACTGGAATTAAGGAGGTAGTAATAAGGATTAGAGGGAAACCGGAGTTTAAAGTATTTTCGGCAAAAATAAAACTGTTTGTCAGGCAATATTTACTTCAAGCAACTTTTTTAGTCTATTGTTTTGTAAACCTTAATGGAAGGAGGTTTTTATGAAAAGAGCAGGGAGAAAATTGCTGTTCAGGTGTTTTTTGTTTAGCTTGCTCGGATTTGTGTCTTTTTTTGCGGTTGTCCAGGAAATGGAAGCTGCTGTTACCGGAAAGGTTGCCGGTATAGTTGTCGACGCGAACACAGGCGAGCCTTTGCCCGGTGCCAACGTTATAGTTGAAGGTACCGAGAGGGGAGCTGCCTGTGATGTGGATGGTTATTATTTTATAACGAGATTGGGTCCTGGTTCTTATAATGTGCAGGCAAGAATGATGGGTTACAAAAGTGTTACAATTGCCGGTGTTAGAGTTATATCGGGGCATACAACTCCTGTAGACTTCGAGCTGGAAACAACGGTTGTAAGGGGTGAGGGAGTGACTGTGCAGGCTCAAAGAGAGATTATTAAAGTTGATCTTTCTTCGAGTTCCATAACTGCCGATAAAACTGATATAGAGGCAGTGCCTCTGATTTCCGACGTTTCGGAATATCTTAACTTGCAGGCTGGAATAGATGGTTGGAGTGTGAGGGGTAGTGGTCTTGAGGACACAAAGTTGATGGCGGACGGCTTAATACTTGTTGACCAGAGAGTTAACGAGCCAATCCTTATGCCAAATATCAGCGAAATAAAAGAGGTGAGTTTGATAAAGGGAGGAATGAACGCCGAATTTTCGAATGTTAGAGCAGGTGTTATTAATGTTGTAACCAGAGAAGGTTCTCCCGATAAATACGAGGGTTCATTCGAATTCAGATATACACCGGGTTATCAAAAGCATAATGGACCATCTATCTTTGATCCCGACAATTATTATAATGAAATATATTTTCATAATGAGGTAGATACCGGTGTCCAGTGGAATGTAGACTTTTTTACAGACGAGACTCTTGGACTTGACACAGTTGTCAGATTAGATAGCGTGTGTTGGAAAGGTCCGAATTATGTTTGGGGAAATCCTGAAAGCCCGTTTTATGATACAATCAAGTGGAAAGACAGTTACAATCCCGATTGGAAGGGATGGGAGTATGAAGCTGAGGGCAAGCCGATAACAGCTGAGGGTTTTAGGGATCTGTTGCTCTGGAGACGCAGGATTAATACCGGTGGAGATACTTTACTGACTAATCCGGAAGAAATGTTTTCTATCTACAGCAACGATTCTATGTATGTTCCGATATGGGATATAACAGTGGAAGGTGGCGATACAACTTATGAGTTGACAGGTTTTACCAGAGAGCCTTATACAATACCTGAAGACCAACCGAGGATAGGCAGCTACGGTGATATTCCGGATTGGACACTGGACGCGGGCTTTGGAGGTCCTGTTCCCATATTGAGTCAGTATTTAGGTGATATGACTTTTTACACTTCATATCGTGACCACAATGAGGCGTTTCCACTTCCCGATAGCAGAGATTATTATCGTGAGCGTCAGGTGAGTTTGAAACTAACGTCTCGTTTTTATGATGGCAATGTAAAGGTTAATGCCATAGGGCGATACGGAATAACCAATACTCTTGCTCCTTGGGCTACCGGCGAAATAGTTGGTTCTTCCACGGTGGCGGATATCGGACAGGTTTACCTTAGAGATGCTTTTGATATGATTTCGCCAAGAGGAGAATGGGATGGAATATATCATGGGAGTGATAAACTCAGGTCGAGAAACATCTCGAATGTTTGGAATTTATATTCTTTAACTCCTTTTGATGTTATCTCGAGGATGTACGGTTTATCCATTCAGCACGCGTTGAGTGAAAACACATTTTATGATGTGAGGTTGACTTATGTGAGGAGCCAAAATGAAGCTGATTTCTATTATGATGTTCCGGGAAGAATGAACGATACGGTTTTGGTATGGTTTGGTGAAAAGTTTAATGCCGAGGGAAATTATATTACAGATAGAAGCTTCTTGGCTGATTATACGGGTGATAATATTCCGTTTGGATTTCCTGACCCGGACTTTGAAATTGCCCGTATTGTTGGATCGGATTTAACGGAATGGGGTCCGGCTCACATGCAGGGGAGCTTTAACCACTCCTGGTCTCAAACTTATAACGCCCGTATCGATTTGACTTCCCAGATAAATAAGTACAACGAGATAAAGACGGGTCTTGAAATTAACTATGATAAAATACATGAAAATTATGTAATAAATGAAGGTTTTTCATGGTCTGAGCCGGGTAAGGAAAAAGAAGGGAATGTTTATGTGACTGAATATGATGCGTATCCGATTTTAGCCGGCGCTTATATTCAGGACAAGATTGAATACGAAGGGATGTTCGCGAATATAGGTTTAAGGTTTGATTATTCGGATCCGAATAACAAATGGCCAAGCAGAGACAATCCTTATTCCTCCTTTTACACAGCCGGGTCAAAAAACCAGCTTTTTGATCAGGATTCTATAATAGAAGATGTGCCGGCTCTCTTGAAACTGAGTCCCCGTGTTGGGATTTCTTTTCCCATATTGGAGAGAAGTAAGCTCTTCTTTAATTATGGGCATTTTTACTCCCTTGCTCCGAACAAGAACCGCTTTATGATTGGCTGGGGAAGGCCCTCTCAACCTATTAAATACTTGGGAAATCCATACCTGGATATGTCCAGGACGATTTCCTATGAAGTGGGCTTTGAGAGCAATATTGCCAATCAGTTCCTGGCCAGAGTTACCGGTTACTATAAGGATATGGATAACGAGTTTACTGAGGTTGGATATGCAAATGAGCTGGGTTCTGTCGATCTTAATTATACGACGTATGAAAATTTAAGATATAGTGATACAAGAGGTTTTGAGTTAGAGTTACGAAAACAACATGGAAGATTTTTTACCGGTTGGGTTATTTATGATTATAGAGTAACAAGTACGGGGTATCTCGGGAAACGGGATCATTATTTTGTTATAAAAGATGAATTGACATCGGGTTTTAATGATCCCGAACAAACAGAACCCGTGCCTCAACCTGTATGGAGGGCGCAAGCGACCTTTAAGACACCTCTGGATTGGGGAATGTTTTTTGGAGGTTATAGTCTTTCCTTATTATATAGCTGGAGAGCGGGTAGATATGAAACATGGAATCCTTTCCCGGGACAGACAGGTTTAGTTCAATATCAGGTGCAGAACAATATTCAATGGCAGGATGAAAAAAACATGGATTTGAGTCTCAGCAAGAATATTTCGGTTGCGGGAACCGCCATCACTTTGTTTATGGATATTCACAATGTTTTTGATTGGCAAGAACTTTCTTCACAGGCTTTCGATGGCGATAGAGATAAATATATTAAGTCACTTCATCTTGAGATATTCGGGGAAGAACCTTATAAGAGCGCGGGAATAGGTATTCCACCCGAGGAGGGTGAAGACCCTGATGTTCTTGGGGTGGATTTCAGAAGCGATAAGAAACAATATATAAATGACCCAAATAGAACTTTTATGTATTATCTGGATCCTAGATACGTGCAGTTTGGCATAAGGTTCTCTTTTTAGGAAAGGAGGTTATTTAAAATGAAGCAAAGAAAGTTGATTGTATTCTTACTTTTGTTGTTTGTCGCAAATATCGCTTATGCGGCGAATATGAAGAGAATTGATGTGGGTAAACTACAGGCAAAAATTTTTGATGATGGTATTCAGAGTGCTACCAATCTTTTAATGAGTCACTGCATGTATAAAAGAGGTTACTTTAATGCGGACTGGGATGATTTATTGACAACCACTTATTATCCAGGTGGATTTCTCCGCCAGGCTGGAATTCTTGTGGGAAATAGAAACTGGAAAGATGCGACCGGTAAATTCTGGCCTTATCATGTTACGGGGCATTGTCCCGGTTCTTCTACCTTGAGTGATAACCCTTTTCAATTTAATATACCGGATGAAGATGGGGTTTCCATAAAAAGGATTTTTTCTTATCCTCCACCGCAAATAATAATTAATGGAATGCATTGCGAACCGGCATGGGGTGCGCTTGGAGATGAGGTAGCTCCGGACAAAGTATGGGGTACTGCCGATGTAATGATTGAATGCCACTGGAGACTTTCCAATGGTATGGATGTTTACCAGAGGAATCTCGCCTGGAGCCAGCCTTTACTCGATGATTTTGTTATCTGGGATTTAACATTTGTAAATACCGGTAATACGGATAGAGATGAGAAGATTGAACGACCAGGGCAAACTTTAGATTCGGTTGTTATTTTTAGACATTACGACGCTATGCCTAACGGAGGGCTTTATCCTTTTGCTTCCTGGGCAGGGGTAACGGAAAATAATTATCGGCATCTCGGCACTCTGGGGCACGATTCTCTCAGGATCAATTATCTTGCTCTTGCAAGAAAAGCAGATCATGAACATGACTCCTACGGTGACAAATGTGAGAAAGATTGGGGGGGGGATGTGAACCTCGAGGACGGGTGCGGTTGGACAGGACATGTAATTTTATTTGCTCCGAAAAACACGCAGGTTCCGCAGACGTATCCTATTGCGGACGTTGCTGCAAGTAATGACCCCGCTCAGCCAAGTATGCACAGCACGATAGAAGGTGGTTATGCCTGTTCAGATGTGGAAAATTTGCTGGATACTGCCGATCACAGGGAAACTTACAGGATTATGAGGATGGGGATTCACGGTTATGAGGATACGACAGTCTCGGAATGCCAGAATGTTTACGATATGAGCAGAATGTATAATGTATACGATACCACCGCTACTGGTGCTAGTACTTATTATGACCAGCCTCAGGATAGGATGGGAGAGTTGGAGATAACTCGCGGAGAAATTTATCCCAGAGATTGGGATTATTACACTTTCTCTACCACCCCGAAATTCTCCATAGGTCCCTACAATATGGAGTATTTAGATACTTTAAGAATCGTTTTCGCGATTGTAGCAGGTGCTGTAGATCGAAAGACTACCTACGTCCTAAGCGAGATGAGGGCAAATGGAGAGGCGCGTGATTTTCAGTGGGTTTCAGAAATGGATTCCGCAACGATTCGGAAAGAATATGAGAGAAGAGACCGTATAGCTAAATTATTTGGAGACAAGGTGTATATGGATGGTGGATTAAATGAAATTGCCACGGATTATGTGATTTCGACCGGTAAGGATTCACTATTTGAAAACGGAATGTCGGCTCGACGGGCTTTTAATTTAAATTATGATATTCCCGCTTCACCTGCTCCTCCTTCGGAGTTTGTGGTTGAGTCGCGAGACGATATGATTAAACTGAGCTGGAGTTATGAGAGTGAGGCGTACGGTGACTATACGCCTTCAGACCTTGCGGGTTTTAATATCTACCGGACTGTAGGCGCAACACTTTACGAGAAAGCAGGAGAAGCAGTTAAAGGTGATTGGGAACTGGTCGATTCTGTGGGTCCTGATGAAAGGACTTTTGCCGACACGGAGGGACTTGTACGAGGTTATGATTATTACTACAGTATTACAGCGGTGAGTACTGCTGGAGTCGAAAGCGGGAGATGGATGACGATGACCGTTGAACCGTTTAAGGCGACTTTGTTAGACCCGGTAGAAGTGACTCTTGATTCGTGCCGTGTTGTTCCTAATCCTTTGAATATTAGGGATCCAAGGCAGCAGTTGGATGAGCCGAATAAAATAGGATTTCGCCGGTTAACAGAAAAATGCACAATCAGGATTTTTACCGAATCTGGAGAGTTGATAAAAACTCTGAAACATGATGGTGGTGGGAGTGAAGACTGGCAGATAATAGAAGAGGGTGGAAATTATACGACTACGGTTAACAACCAGAGACCGGCAAGTGGTCTTTATATAGCTCATATACAGGATGAATCATCAGGTAAAAGCGTTTTCCGTAAGTTCGTAATTATTAGATAAGGGGGCGAGAGAAATGAAGAAATTTATTGTTTTTATATCTTTAATAATGTTTGTTTTTTCGGTTGCTTCTTACTCTCAGGATAAAGTTGCCCAGACAGGTATTAAAATGCTTGACGTAGGCGCGGGAGCTCGTGCCTGCGGAATGGGAGAAGCTTATACTGTGATAGGGCAGGATGCTGACGCTCTTTTCTACAATCCCTCCGGCATAGGTGAAATCGACGACAATTTTGATTTATCAGTAGGTATGACACAGTGGTTTGCCGACATTAATTATGGTTATATGTCGATGGTTGTTAATGGTGGAGTGTGGGGGAATTTCGGAATTAGTGCTATTGTACCTGATTATGGAGAAATTTATGGTACGGAGGTTGATACTACTGCACCATTAGATTTTGTAAATACCGGTCAGGTAGATGTAAACTCATATTGTTTAGGGGTTGCCTACGCAAGAGAATTTACCGATAAGTTTACGGTCGGAGCTCAGGTTAAATATATTATGCAGAAACTGGGAGAAAGTTCGGATCCCCAAAATCCTGAGTTAATGAGAGATAATGTTATTAATACTCTCTCTTATGATTTTGGTCTACTTTTTTATCCTGGTTTTAAGAGTTTTGCATTCGGAATGTCTGTGCGTAATTTTTCTCCCAGAGTAAAATATGAAATGATTGGGTTTGAGTTGCCTTTGACTTTTGCGCTTGGCGTAGGCTTGGATTTAATGGATTTTCTGGGAGATAATCCCGATTATTCGTTTAATATCGGTGCCGAAATGCTGCACCCCCGTGATTGGCAGGAACAGTTTCATCTGGGAGGAGAATTTGGAATCTGGGATATGCTCTTCTTACGGCTTGGATATAAATTCAGATATTCCCAGGAGGGTTTAAACGCCGGGGTCGGTTTTACTTATGGAGGAGTCAGGATAGATTATTCCTACAGTGAATTTGAGCTGTTCGATATGATAAACAGAGTTTCTGTGGGAATGGTCTTTTAGCGGAGTTTAATCAATAGTCTGAAGAAATATAGCGAGTTAAGAATGGAGATTGTTCTTCAAGAGTAGGGTTGGATTTTTTTTAAAAACTATAAGGAGTAAGGCATGGATTCTGAGACACGGGATATATCGCTAACTGAGAAAATTGGCTATAGTCTGGGTGATACGGCGTCCAATCTGATTTTTCAGACCATTCTCTTTTTTATAACCTACTTTTACACCGATGTTTTCGGTATCGCGCCCGCGACACTGGCGACGATGTTCTTGATTACGCGAATCTGGGACGCGGTTAACGACCCCATAATGGGCGCTATCGCGGACCGTACCAATACCCGCTGGGGTAAGTTCAGACCTTATCTTCTATGGGTGGCGATTCCGTTCGGCTTGGTAGGCGTGGCGGTCTTTACCACGCCTGATTTAAGTATGACCGGAAAGATAATATACGCTTACGTCACATACATTCTGCTGGATTTTGTTTACACTGCTATAAATGTGCCGTATTCGGCTCTGATGGGTGTTATGACGTCTAATGCGAGGGTAAGAACCATTCTATCTCAATTTCGTTTTGCGGCTGCTTTTTTAGGCGGGCTGATTATTCAGTACTCTGTTCTTAAACTTGTCAGAATATTAGGAAAAGGAAATGAAGCTCTGGGCTGGCAGCTCACCATGGTTGTCCTCTCAATACTGGCAATCATTATGTTCTTTATTACTTTTATAACGACTAAAGAAAGAGTTAAACCTCCCAAGGAACAAAAAACTTTTTTAAAGGAAGACCTGCGCGATTTGTTCAGAAATAAACCCTGGCTGTTGGTAGCTGGGGGGACAGTATTTCAGCTTACTTATATCACTATTAGAAACGGCAGTATAATATACTATTTTAAGTATTTTGTGGGTGACCAGGAATTGATGCTTTTTGGAAACACTTATATGTTCTCCAGTGATAATATGACATCCACCTTTCTTATTTCGGGTACGCTCGCGACAATTCTGGGTATTGTTTTAACCGGATGGTTCAGCAAAGTTTTTGGCAAAAGAAATTGTTATGTTGGATTTCTGGCAGTAACCGGAATATTCACGGCGGTTTTCTATTTATTTAACCCGATAAATATTATTCCTATGTTTATTATGCAGCTTTTCGCGTCCTTTACATTCGGTCCTGTGTCTGTGCTGCAGTGGGCAATGTACACGGATACGGCGGATTATTCCGAATGGAAAAATCGTCGACGTGCCACGGCGCTCCTCATGGCTGCTTCGTTGTTCGCGCTTAAGCTGGGAGTAGCTCTGGGTGGTGCTCTTCTCGCGGGCCTTTTAGCTTTTCATGGTTATAATCCCGGTGTCGAACAGACCGCGGGAGGATTACTCGGAGTAAAGCTGGTAATGAGTTTATATCCTGCTATCCCCGCGATTATCGGCGCCGCTATTATGTTGTTTTATCCGTTAACCAACCAGATGATGGTGGATATTGAAAAAGATTTAAATGAGAGAAGGCGTGACTCCGGGGACCAGGAACCGGATAGCCTGAGTGGGTTATAATAAATATATTAATGATTAAATATTTATAAGATTTGTTGATGATGGGAATATTAGGTGAAAAATGACTGCTTTAAATCGGATGTTAATGTCCGTTGTTTATTCCCCGGTATGATTTTAATTGTTTGTTAAAGCGCTCAAAATTAGAAAAGGAGTGAAATATGGATGTTAAAGCTGCAAAGTTATCTATAAAGGAAAAAGTAGGTTACAGTCTCGGCGATACCGCATACAATTTCTATTTCCAAATGGCGATGATTTTTATGTTATTCTTTTATACCGATGTATTCGGTATTTCCGCTGCGGTCGTCGGAACTATGTTTCTTGTTTCTCGTATATGGGACGCGGTAAACGACCCCATGATTGGAGCCTTTGCCGATCGAACGGAAACAAGATGGGGAAAATTTCGCCCCTGGATATTGTTTTCCGCTTTTCCTCTTGCTATATCCGGTATATTAGCTTTTACCACTGTGGATCTAAGTACAGTCGGTAAAATTGTGTGGGCTTATGTAACCTACAATTTGATGATGATGTCTTATACAGCGGGTAACGTTCCTTACTCTTCTTTAATGGGTGTGATGACAGCCGATTCGGATGAAAGAGTGGGTCTTAATGTGTGGCGCTTTACCTTCGCAAATGGGGCAATGCTTATAGTACAGGGATTGACTTTGCCTCTTGTGGGATTTCTCGGTAAGGGAGACGACGCAAAAGGCTTTATGCTTACCATGGTGTTTTTCTCCGCCATGGCTATAGTATTCTTGACAACTACTTTTTTGAGCACTAAAGAAAGAATTAAACCCGACCCGAGACAGAAGACTTCGATAAAGCAGGACCTTGCCGATCTCTTCACCAATCGTCCCTGGGTTATTATATTTATTATGACCGTTTTTGTGTTTGTTTATTGGTCTTTGAAGGGTAGTATCGGACTCTACTACACTAAATATTTTGTAGACCATGCGAGTCTTAGAGCTTTCCTGCAGAATTTCGGTCTGGCAAAAAATCCGGCCGCGGATGTGGTAAAAGTAGGGTTCACCTTTTACAGCACCACCGGAGTTATCGCTATGTTAATAGGGATTCTCTTTGCTAAGATGCTTGCTGTAAGGTTTGGGAAAAGAGATGTGTTCCGAGTGTGTCTCTTTTTAGCGGCGGTTTGTACATTCGTGTACGTGTTTTTAAAGCCGGAACAGGTCTTACTGCAATACATCTTTAACATTCTCATACAATTCTTCTATGGATTTACAGTTCCTTTGCTCTGGGCTATGGTCGCCGATGTGGCAGATTTTACCGAATGGAAGACTCGCCGTCGAGCAACAGCTATGACCTTTGCCGGTATTTTGTTCGCTCTTAAATTGGGTCTCAGTGTTGGCGGAGCATTTGCCGGAAAGCTTCTCAGTTTTTATAATTATACACCGAATGTAGAGCAAACCGCGGAAACATTAAAAGGTATTCGTTATATGATGAGTGTATATCCCGCGATTTTATTTTTTGCCGGTGTCGGAGCGCTTCTCTTTTATAGAATAGACAGAAAAACGGAACGCGAGATGGAGCAGGCTCTGATAGAAAGGCGTAAAGAATATCAGGAGAGTTGACGGAGCGGATCAGAAAACTGTCGATGAATTAGATAAAGTTTTAGAAAAACAGGTTTTATTGGAAAGAGTATTTTACTCTTAGAAGAGGAGAAACTAATAGTAAGGAGGTATAAAATATATGATCCCTGAAGCGACAAAATTGTCTATAAAGGAGAAAATAGGATTCGGTCTGGGTGATACTGCTTATAATTTCTATTTCCAGGCGGCTATGTTTTATATGTTGATCTTCTATACGGATATATTTGGTATCCCTGCCGCGGTTGTCGGGACAATGTTTCTGGTTTCTAAAGTGTGGGACGCGATAAATGACCCATTAATGGCTGCCCTGGCTGATCGTACTAAAAGCCGCTGGGGAAAATACCGTCCGTGGATACTCTTTACCGCTTTTCCTTTTGCTATAGCAGGTATACTATGTTTTACAAATTTGGACTTAAGCAAGGTGGGGAAAATTGTGTGGGCTTATGTGACCTATAATTTGCTCATGATGTCTTATACGGCGGGCAATGTTCCTTATTCGTCTTTGATGGGTGTAATGACAGCCGATTCGGGTGAACGTACCGGTCTTAATCAAATTCGCTTTATCTTCGCGAATTTCGCGATGCTCATAGTACAGGGAGCAACCTTGCCTCTTGTGGAGAAACTCGGCAGGGGTGATGACGCGAAAGGTTTTATGCTCACCATGGTATTTTTTGCTATAATGACTGTGATAATGTTGACGATCACTTTCATGACCACCAGGGAGAGAATAAAACCCGAACCCGGGCAAAAGACTTCAATAAAACAGGACCTTTCCGATCTCATTAAAAACAGACCCTGGGTTATTATGTTTATTATGACTCTTTTCGTGTTTATTTATTGGTCCATGAAGAACAGTATCTCAATATTTTACTTTGAATACTTCGTAAACCATGAGAGTCTTCGGGCTTTCCTGCAGAATTTCGGTATGGCTCGGAACCCCGCCGCGGATGTCGTAAATATAGGATTCCCAATTTTTAATACCAGCGGACTTATCGCTCAATTAATAGGTATTCTCTTTTCAAAATTTTTCGCTGTCAGGTTTGGAAAAAGAGATGTATTTCGGTTTTTTCTGTTTTTGGCGACATGTTTTACGTTCGTGTATGTGTTTTTAAAACCGGAACAGATTTTCTTGATATTTATCTCTAACATTCTTATCCAGTTCTTTTATGGGTTTACCGTACCTTTGCTCTGGGCTATGGTCGCGGATGTGGCAGATTTTACCGAATGGAAAACTCACAGACGTGCTACAGCCATGACATTTGCCGGAGTTTTATTCGCTCTGAAATTAGGTTTTAGTTTTGGGAGCACGATTGCCGCGAAGCTTCTTAGTTTTTATAATTATGTACCGAATGTAGAACAGACCGCGGAAACATTGAAAGGTATTCGTTATATGATGAGTGTCTATCCCGCGATTTTATGGTTACTTGGTGTGGGAGCTCTTTTATTTTATAGAATAGATAGAAGCACGGAACTCGAAATGGAGAAAGAATTAATAAAGAGAAGAGAGGGGTATCAGCAGGATTGACGAAAAATGTTTGCCGATTATTAGGAGGTAAGATTAATGAATAGAATTAGCATATTGCTTTTAATAATATCATTTTTATCTTTGCTTTTTTTGACGCAGTGTTCTGTTGAATACAATGAAACATATACGAATCCGGTTATTCCCGGAGGTTTTCCCGATCCCAGTATCTGCAAAGTTGGCGATGATTACTATACAGTGCACAGTTCATTCGAGTATTTTCCGGGTGTACCGGTTTTTCACAGTAAGGACCTCGTACACTGGAAATTGATCGGTTACTGTTTGACCAGAGAGAGTCAGTTGCCTCTTAAAAACATGAGATATTCCGGAGGTATTTACGCTCCCACCATTCGCTATCACGACGGTTTATTTTATATGATTACCACGAATGTGGATGGGGGCGGAAATTTCTATGTGACCGCTGAGGATCCCGCCGGTCCCTGGTCCGAACCTGTATGGCTGGATAGAGAGGGGATAGATCCTTCTTTATTTTTCGATGATGACGGCAGGGTTTATTACACTCGTCATGAAGGTGAGGCAGACGGTCACATCGTTCAGTGTTTAATAAATATAGAAGAAGGTAAACTTGAAGGAGATTTGAAAAAGATATGGGGAGGTACGGGTGGTATATGGCCTGAAGGTCCTCATCTGTATAAAATAAACGGTAAGTATTATTTGATGATTTCGGAGGGGGGTACGAGTTACGGGCATATGATTACAATAGCCAGAAGTGATTCTCCCTGGGGTCCCTTCGAGTCCAATCCGGACAATCCCATTCTTACGCATAAAGATAGAGAGAGACATCAATTCCGGGCTCTGGGACACGGAGATTTAGTTGAAACTCCCGATGGTTGGTGGATTGTTTTTCTGGGGATTCGACCCAAGGGTGGTCATTACAATCATCTTGGCAGAGAGATGTTTTTAGCTCCGGTTGAGTGGAATGGAAAAGGGTGGCCGGTTGTCAATGAAAATAAACCCATAGAAGATACGATGCCTGCTCCGAAGTTGCCTAAGTATAAATTCAGAGAAGAACCTGATAGGGATAATTTTAACGGTTGTGATATTGCTCTTTGCTGGAATTATTTACGAAATCCATATATGGAAAATTATTCCTTAACCGAGCGTCCGGGTTATTTGAGACTCCGGGGTACTGCGGTTACTATGGGCGATCAAGATTCGCCTACTTTTATCGGAAGGCGGCAGACCGCCATGGAATGTAAAATCGCGGCGAAACTCGATTTTAACCCTGAAAGAGAGGGAGAAGAGGCGGGTCTGGTTATAAGAGGAAACGAGGTCAACAGGGCTGAAATAGGAGTTACGCTGAAAGACGGGAAGCGGCATGCGTTTTTTACGAATATGGTTAAAGGCAAATTGGTGGAGCCGGTTCGGTATGAGGAAATCGGTGAAGGCGAAGTAATCCTGTCTATAGAAGCAAAGCCTTTGTATTATGAACTATTCTATCAGATAAACGGCGGAACTCCTGTGAGTATGGGAAAAGTGGAAACCAAATATCTGACTTTTGAAGAAGTGGTAGGATATCTCTTTACAGGAGTATATTTCGGTATGTACGCTACGGGTAACGGAGAAAAAAGCACCGTACCGGCTGATTTTGATTGGTTCGAGTTTGTGAAGCATAAGAAATAGGGTTAGGAGTAGAAGATGAAAGATAACCAAAACATAAAGAATGAACCCTCGTTAAAAGAAATATTTAAGGATGACTTTTATATCGGAGCTGCGCTTAATCTGGATCAAATCGAGGGTAAAGATACCGATGGAATAGCTGTTGTAGAGAAGCACTTTAACAGTATCGTTGCTGAAAATATTTTAAAGTGGGAAGAAATACATCCTGAAATAGATAGGTATAATTTTGAACCGGCTGATAAGTACGCGGCTTTCGGAGAAAAAAATAAGATGTTTGTGGTTGGGCATACCCTTGTATGGTTTTATCAAACTCCCGATTGGGTGTTTGAAGATGATTCCGGAAAAGCGCTCAGCAGAGAAGCGTTGCTCGCCCGGATGAAAAACCACATCTTCACGGTAATGGGCCGTTATAAAGGTAAAATACACGGCTGGGACGTTGTAAACGAGGTGGTTGTCGAAGATGGTTCTTTTAGAAAATGCAAGTGGTGTGAGATTATCGGGGAAGATTATGTACAGAAGGCATTCGAGTACGCGCGTGAGGCTGACCCGAACGCGGAACTTTATTACAACGATTTTGATTATTATAAGAAACCTAAACGAGATGGTATTATTAAGCTGATAGAAAATTTAAAGTCGAAGGGCGTTCGAATAGACGGAATCGGCATACAGGCGCACTGGTTTCTCGAACATCCTGAAATAGCTGAAATCGAGAAGTTTGTTGTAGAGCTGGGTAAGTTAGAGGTCAAGATTATGATTACGGAAATGGATGTTGGGGTTACTCCTTTTTATCCCTGTGATACACCCGCGAGAGATTTATCGTCTTTTGACCCTGAAACACAGAAAAAATTAAATCCTTATACCGAAGGTGTTCCGGATTCGGTTCTTAAAGAACAGGCGGACAGGTACGCGGAGTTGTTTTCATTGTTTTTAAAACACCGTGACAAGTTTAGCAGAATAACATTCTGGGCGGTTCACGACAAACAATCCTGGCGCAGTTATTTACCTATAAGAGGCAGGACCGAATACCCGATGTTGTTCGATCGTGATTGTAAACCCAAACCGGCTTTCTATGCCGTTGTGGAAACAGGTCAAAGTAGATGGTAATAGGAGATAACAGACAAAGTGCTGCACTTGACATAGATAAATGGTGATATAATATACTTCAAAATTAACACACAAGGAGCTTAAAAATGACAGATGAAAAAGATCTTGAAATTGTAGCTGCAGGTCATACCTGCCTTGATTTAATACCGGCTTTCACAATCGAGGGGACAGTTGATAGGATGACTGATGTCCTTGTACCCGGTAAAATGATAGACATGGGTGAATGTGTGGTTGTGGGAGGTGGCCCTGTCACCAACGCCGGAGTATCTATAAGGAGACTCGGTGTCAAGACTGAACTAATAGGCAAAATTGGTGACGATGATTTTGGAAAACAGATTCTTCGGTGGTATGAAGAACATGAAGGGCATTTTAAAGGAATTAAAATGGTCGAAGGTGAATCTACATCTTATACAATAGCGATTTGTATTCCCGGAATAGACCGTTTTTATCTTCATCATTGCGGAGCCAATGATACTTTTGGCTATGAAGATATGGATTTTGATATCGTGGAACGTTCAAAACTTATGCTTTTCGGATATCCGCCGTGGATGAAGAAACTTTACAGCAACACAGGAGCGGAATTGACTAAAATACTTAAAAAGACAAGAGAATTAGGAACAACGATAGCTCTGGACCTTTCTCTTCCTGATGTCGACGGTTACGCCGAAAATATAGATTGGTTTTCTATTATGGAAAATTGGATTCCTCTTTCTGATATTATGGTACCCAGCGCGGAAGAGATTTTTTACTTTTTATACAAAGATAAGTTCCTTGAAAAGAGGAGAAGTCTAAAAGAGAGAGAAACGGTTCTCGACAATATGAGTGTGAAAGAGATTTCTGACATTGGTAAAGATTTAATTAAAATGGGTACGGCAATAGCGATGGTAAAATGCGGGCACAGAGGATTGTATGTGCGAACCGCCGGCAAGGAACGTCTGAGCAAATTAGGAGCGGCAGGATGTTCAGACCTCGATAACTGGGCTAACCGTGAACTCTGGTTTCCTGTTTACGAAGAGGAAAAATTCGTGGGTGCTCTCGGTTCAGGCGATTCCGCTATTGCAGGATTCCTTTCCGCTTTTGTGTGGAATCATTCAGTCGAATCCTGTTTAAGGTATGCTAACGCTGCCGGCAGCATGAATGTTACCGTCCCCGATGGTCTTACCTGGAATAAAGGATTTGAAGATCTTACGAGGCGAATCGAAGCGGGCTGGAAGACAAGAGAATTGAAAATCGATGAAGATGGTTGGAAATTTGAAAAAGGGTTCTGGGTGGGACCTGATAACAGCGGTAAATGGGAATCATAAAATACTAAATGAGGAGGTAAGAATGTCAAAAAAAGAGAGAGTTAAATTTATAAGTAAGCAGATTTCAAAAATGACTCTTGAGGAAAAAGTCGGACAGGTTTTAACTTTCACGTGGAGGGGTACGGTGTTTACTCCCAGCGGAATCGAACAGGTTACGAAATTGCACTGCGGCGGACTTTGTCTCGAGCCGTACGCTGTGGAAACATGTAAGAACCTGTATTGGGGTAATTCCCAGATAGATACGACTTTTAAGAAACCGAAAGATTATTTCAAAATAGCCGAGACTTATTTCGCGGGTTCAGATTTTGGGATCAGCATAACCCCGGAAGAATACGCGAAGAGACTTAAAAGATGGCAGAAAATAGCCATGGATCGTCCTTCTGGAGTTCCTCTGCATATCACAGTCGATTTTGAAGGCGATTTCAAAAATGATTATATGGCGGGGGGAATAAGACAGTTTCCCGCTCCCATGGGTATGGCTGCGATAGGTGATAAAAAAATAACTTATAAAATCGGTGAGATTATCGGCAAAATGTTATCGGCTATGGGTGTTACACAGATGTATTCACCGGTCTGTGACGTGAATACAAATCCCAAGAATCCTGAAATAGGAGTTCGATCTTTCAGTGATGATCCGCAAACTTGCGCGGATCACGCGGTAGCTTTGATTAAAGGTTTACAGGATAATGGTATAGCAACCACTGCCAAACATTTCCCGGGAAGAGGCAGCTCGGATACCGATGCTCACGATGTCCTGGAAGTGTTAAACTTAAGTAAGCAGAGGATGCACGAAGTCGATCTGGTTCCTTTTAAAGCCGCTATCGAGGCGGGTACAAAAGCTATTATGACCGGGCATTCCGTTTATCCGGCTTATGATAAAAAATATCCCACGACTTTATCCGAAAACATACTGACTGGTTTATTAAGAGAAGAGCTTCAATTTAAAGGGGTAATTGTTTCGGACGCTATCGGTATGGCTGCCATACTTAAGAAATGGCCTCTTCCGCAGGCCTGTGTAATGGCTTTAAAAGCGGGAGTCGATACGATACTTCTGAAAGCCGACGATGAATCCAGGTCTCAGACTTTCTTTGGGATTAAACGAGCTGTGGAAAATGGCGAGTTATCCGAAGAAAGGTTAGATGAGGCGGTTACTCGTCTCCTGCGAATGAAGTATGACCAGGGCCTATATAAAACGGCTCCCAAAATTAGTCCTGAGAAAACTTACAAGATCACCACAGATAAAAAAGTTATAGATTTTTCCTGGGATATAGCGAAGAAAGCTCAAATTATAATGAGAGATGATAAGAAATTACTGCCGCTCAATGATAAAAAGAAGATACTTGTAATAGAACAGCGTATTCCCTATGAGTTCTGCGGTAAAGATCCTTATATGCATATGCATATGTTCTGTGAAAGAATGGTCGATCATTCCACGAATTTGATTCTTGTTGATACGGAATTTTCAGCATTCGAAGAAGAAATTAAAGAATGTATGGAACTCGCGAAGCAGGCGGACCTTGTGGTGATGACCAATTATTACGCGCGAATAGTTAAATCCGGTAACAATCAACTTTTAGCTAAGAAACTGAAAAAAGCCGGGAAAGATATCGTCGTTGTTACCAATAGCCCGTATGTCGAGGGCACGACCGATGTTGCCGATGCTGCTATTTGCAACTTCAGCGCTACGCCCGATTCTATCAGGGCTTCCGCGGATTTACTTTTTGGTAAGTTTAAACCGCGCGCTGCCACAAAAGTACCCGTAGATATCGGAAAGCAAAAATCTACTCCCCAGAAAAAACTGAAGGCCAAAAAGAAATCAAAAAAGCTGGATTTATCGTATTGTTAAGGAGGATATTATATGCCAAAATCTTCTGGTATAGAAATAAAAGACGTTTTTACTATTAAAGGGAAGAAGATATCAAAAATTTATGACGATAACTACATGTCCGTTCATTTTCAGGGAATGTCGAAAACTCTTCAGTTCCCTCACACTATAGCTCTTCAGGGTGCTCCTACCTGTTCTATAGGTTTATCTCCCGATGGTTTATACAACAGGCTTAACAACGCGGGCAGGCTGATTTTGTTGAATCAAAACGCGATTCAATTTGCTTCTGCTCCGTTTATTCGTATCAGGGGAGAAAAGGAGGAGGAGGAAGAGGAAGAGGAAGAGATTTTAGTGGAAGAAGATACTTTTATGCTTACCAGAAGGGATCCGGAGAAGGTAGAGGAAATCGATGATGTACCGGCATTGAAGAATTATTATCATAAACCGCTTCCCGAGAAAGATATCACTATTTCGATTGCCACACCTCTCCTGGAAATGGCATATAAAATCGATAAAGTCAGTGTTAAAAGACGTCTGGTTTCTCCCTTATTTGCTGAGAGAGATCAGGCTTTAATGCCCCTTGGCGTCGAGGAATATGAGATTATTAATAACAGTGACGAGGAAAAAGAAATTACCCTGGTGTTGCCCAGACCCTCTCTTGTCAATCTTCAGGAAAAAGAGCTGAAGCCGACGGATCAGGATACAGTTTATATATGTTCCGCGCCGGTTAAAGGTCATGTTCATAAAGAATTTGAATCGTCGGGTATGGAGGGAGTGGTTATGGGTAGTAAGGAATGTAAAGATAGAATGGTAATTGCCGTACCGAAGCTGAAAGATGTAAATATTGACACAAACCCCTATTTCTGCCTGAATTACCTGAAACAGGATTTGTTGTTGAATGATGACGGTAGTTTTTATCGGAAAAGAGAGCCTCTTGTCAAACAGGATTATGGCGCGGCGATAAGTTTATCGTTTACATTGAAATCTGAATCATCAATGAAAATACCTTTTGCTGTCGGTCTGGATTTTCCCGTGCAAACTTATATCGATGGTAAAAAATTCGATCGGAAATATATAAAGAGTTTCAAAAACGAAAAAACCCGTACGGTCGATATGGCAAAAGTCGCTCTGGATAATTACAAGGATTGGTTCGACAGAACGATGGCTATCCAGAGTAAGATATACGATTTAATAAGGAAAAATCCGGCTTATAAAAATGATAAAGCCGGGGCATTAAGGTTAACCAGACTGATTCTTAATGAGTTTAGTTTTCCCCTGTCGAATGCCGCGGTCTGGGTTGAAGATAAAGACAGCAGCCAGAGAGCGAGATTCTTAGAGTGTTTTGATTACGCTTACATAGATCCTTCCGATGTGGATTGGTATTCCATGGTGCTTATGATACTTTTTCCGGATATAGAAAGGGAACTCTGTCAGAGTTTTGTGGATTCTATCAACAGAGAAAACAAAAATAAACGTTTTTATCATTTGCACGCGTCTTTTGTTGAAGCCAGAAAGCACTTCAAGGATTATCCTGAAGAGTATGAGGGTCAATCACTGACACAGATATATGATCAAATTAAGATTAAAGGTGCCGTTTCTCATGATGTCGGCGCTTTACCCAAAGGGCATCCATTGCGTAACGTCAGTGACTATGCCTGGTACAATGACAACTATTGGGTAGACCTTTTTCCCAAACTTGCCACAAGAGTGCTGCGCAATGTTAAATTTATGAAAGATAAGGACTTTTTGAAGAAAAATTGGGAAACTCTGAAATTCGGGTTCAAGCATCTTCAGACTCATGATCATGACGGTGACGGAATACCCGAAGGTAATCCCGGTGAAGTAAAAAATACTTTCGATAATTTGACTCTGTTTGGAGTGGATGCTTATGATGCCACTATTTTTATGGCCGGCTGTCGAGCCATGATTGTAATGGCGGATATGATGAAAGACAAAGAAGCGAAAAAGGAATACGAGAAAGCCTTTGAAAAAGCTCAGACGGAGTTCGAAAAATTGTGGAGAGAGAAAGAAAACAAAAAAGGCGAGAAGTTGGAATATTATATAACCTGCTATGACCAGGATACAGGTGAAGAAAATACCGATGTATGGCTTAATCAACTGGATGCGATATGGGCGTTAATAGCGATCGGAGAAGAGCCTTTTATTCCTGAGAAAAGAGTTAAAAAGATTCTCAAGACGATTTATAAAAACAACAGAACTTTCATGGGTTGGGCTATGTGCCGGACTGAAGACGGAGGAAAAGTCGAATCGGAGCAGGGTCAGGATGTATATACCACTTCAAATTATGTTTTCGCGGAGCTTCTCGACTATTACGGTCTTAGGAAAGAAAGCAAGGAAGTTTATAAAGCCATGGATAAGGTTATTTTCGATTACGCGAACTCGTTAATCTCTCCGGATAACCTGAGAGCTGAATTGGAAATAGAAGCAGGAGAAACTGTTCCAACCCCGCATTATATCGTAGCTGCTTATCCCAGACCGGGAGCTGTAATGACGCAACTGGTTCTTCAGTATATTAAAGAACTTCAGAAGGAAAAAGGCAAAGCAAAGGTAAACTCCGGGCAATTGAAATCCTTTATAAGTGTTTTAATGAAGTAAAGATCGCACCTGGTTTTGAAAAACATAGAGGATTTAGAAAATCGGTCGAATATACTTTCCGCAATTTAATAAAAGCAAAGTAATAGAACCCGGTAAAATCGTTCTGGAGTATGCACGGGAATTGGGTGTGCCTATAAATATTGGTTACGGTAGATTGGGAATTCGTAAGGAATGTAGAATCAAAGTAGAAGAAGGTTCTGAGGCTTTAAATAAAAGAACTAAAGCAGAGAAAGGATTAGGCAAAGAGGAAAGATTAGCTTCACAAGTTGTAACTGAAAACGGCGAACATGATGTATATGTGAGTTTTACGCAGAGTGGTTTTATAACCAATATCCTGACGCACGCGTCAAAAACAAGAAAATTTTTTTTAAATCCCCTGATTCAAAAAAAAGGCAATAAGGTTTGTTCAGAAGGAAATGAAATTGATGATTACCGCAATGGCGTATTTGGGATTGCTGCTGACATTGGGACAACGACTGTTGTACTACATTTAATGGATTTAGAAAAAGGCGATATTATCCACACTTCCGCGTTCGAAAATCCTCAAAAAAGGATTGATGGAGGTAATGTAATAAGCAGGATTCTATTTGACGGTAAGAATCCCGGCAAATTGCATAATATTTTGACAAAAAAAATAAATGAAGAAATAAAGAAAATGCCTGTAGATAGTCGAGAAATATATGATTTTGTGGTCGTGGGAAACAGCACAATGAGAGATTTGTTTTTCGGACTCGATGTGCAGAGTCTCGGAGTTAGCCCCTATCAATCCATTACGGAAAGAGAGAAGGGAAGAACTTTCATGAGAGTGAAGGCTCCTGAACTCGGTCTAAGATTAAACAAAAGCGCTGAAGTTTATGGTCCTCCTTTGATCGGCTCCCATATTGGATCCGACGCTCTCGCAGTTTCTCTTTCCTGCGGAATTTTCGACGACACCGAGGAAATTGCGATGTGCATCGATATTGGTACTAATGGTGAGATTGTTCTGAAGTACGAAAAGGGAATTATCGCGACTTCCTGTGCGGCAGGTCCGGCTTTAGAGCCTATGCCCGCATTATCCGGGGCGATTGACAGGTTCAGTATAAAAGGTGGTAAAATAAGCTGGCAAACTATAGGAGATATCGAACCGATTGGCATTTGTGGTTCCGGTATAATCGATGTTATGGGAGAGTTAAGAAAAAACAATATGATGGATGAAGATGGGTATCTTAAAAACGGCAAAGTTTTTAAGATAACAGATAACATTCAGATAACTCAAACCGATATAAAAGGAACGAAAGGATTTTTGTTTGGCAAAGCAGCTATATCCCTGGGGATAAAAGCTCTGTTAGAAGAGAAAAATTTAACCACGGCCGAATTAGACAAAGTGTATATCGCAGGTTCCTTTGGCACCTATATAGATATAGAGAATGCCAGGATAATTGGTCTCGTTCCGGATATCCCTTCCGAAAAGATTATCCAGGTCGGTAATGCCGCGGCTCTCGGAGCCCAGGAAATATTATTGAGTTCAGAAATGAGAAAAACAGCTGAGAACGCGGTAAATAAAATAGAGCATATTGGTCTGGAACTTCTTCCCAATTATGGGGAGAGATTGATGCTGATCGAGCAGAAATTTAAGAAATTTTGTTAGTCATATGGTTAAGGTGCCCCAAGGTTGATAATGATGTTATATCATCCATTAGCTTACGAAAAAATAAGGAAAATAGCACTTGACATTATTGTTTGTTTTTCATATAATACTGAATACGAATGAGGAATCTTTAGTTTTAAAGATGTGTAATGTTTTATAGGAATTGCGGAGAAAGGAGGAAAAACAGTAACAGTGAATTTTAAGGCATTTTTAAGAACGTTCGGAAATGGTTTTTTGTTATGTAAAATTGTTTTAACTTATTGTTTTTTAACCCTTAATAAAAGGAGGTTTTCATGAAAAGAGCGGGAAGAGAATTGTCGTTCAGGTGGATTTTGTTTAGCTTGCTTTGGTTTGCAGCTTTTTTTATGGTTATCCAGAATGCGGAAGCAGCAATTACCGGAAAAATTGCTGGTGTCGTTGTGGATGAGAGAACAGGTGAACCGTTACCCGGTGCCAACGTTATAGTTGAGGGTACTGACAGAGGAGCTGCCTGTGACGCTGACGGTTATTATTACATAATAAGATTGGAACCGGGAACCTATAACGTTCAGGCGAGGATGATGGGATATACCAGCGTTACAAAGGCGGGTGTTAGAGTCATTTCCGATCATACCACTCCGCTTGATTTTAAATTGACGCCGACGGTAGTGGAAGGAGAAGGAGTGACGATTCAAGCTGAAAGGGAAGTTATCAAGATGGATCTTTCTTCCAGTTCTTTCGCTGCGGATAAAAGTGAAATAGAGGCTGTCCCTCTTATCGAAGACGTGAAACAATATTTGAACTTTCAGGCCGGAATAGCAGGCTGGAGTGTTAGGGGCGGCAGTCAAGGTGAGACCAAATTGCTGGCTGATGGTTTGCTTCTTGTCGACCAGAGATCAAATGAACCTATCATGATGCCCAATCTGAGCGAGATAAAAGAGGTTCGTGTGATGAAAGGAGGCTTTAACGCGGAATACGCGAATGTTCGTTCGGGTATTATAAACGTTGTAACCAGAGAAGGTTCTCCCGATAAATACGAAGGTTCATTCGAGTTCAGATATACTCCGGGTTATCAAAAGCATAAAGGTAGAACGATCTTTGACCCCGATAATTATCATAACGCATTGTATTTATGGAACAAGTTAGATACTGGTTATTTGAATCCTATATTAGATACGTCAGGTAATATTATTTCATATGAAGATACGGTTGTTGGATATGACAGCGTTTGCTGGAAAGGCTCCGGCAAGGTATGGGGAGATCCAACCAGTCCGTTTTACGATACGGTTAAATATAACAATTATGGAGAGTTCAGAGGATGGATACGGCTGGTAGGAAGAGACACGACTACTACTCCTGAAATGCAGCGTGATAAATTTCTGTGGATGCGCCGTATTAATACACCAAGAACAGATTCTCTCTTATTGATTTATAATGGTGGTGATTCCATATACGTCCCGGTTTATGAGAATGATTCATTAACCGGATATAAAAAGGTTGCTTATGATTTTAGTGATCAAGACAGGACCGGCGAATACGGTCAACTGCCGGATTGGACACTGGACGCCGGCTTTGGTGGTCCCATTCCTATTATTAGCAGTTATTTGGGTGATATGACATTTTATACTTCTTACAGGGATCATAATGAAACATTCGCTATCCCGGACAGCAGGGATTATTACAGGGAACGCCAGACGAGTTTAAAGTTGACTTCTCGTTTTGGCGATTTAAAGGCGAGTATTAAGGGTGTCTACTCGATTATTAATTCCCTCTCTCCGTTCGGCGAGGGTCACAGGTGGGAAGGGGAATATTCCCAGGGGTTAACCGGACAGGTATACCTCCGAGACGGTTCGGATATGCTATTTGGAATCGGGGATTATGATGGAAGATGGCACGGCAGTAATAAATTGAGCCTTGATCAGCTGTACAAAGCAAATGCGTTAACCCCGTTCGATATTACTTCCAGAATGTACGGTCTCGCGCTTCAGCATGCGTTGAGCGAGAATACTTTTTATGATCTGCATTTGACTTATATACGCAGTGGGAATGACGCTAAATACAATTTTGATGTGCCGACTCGTATGATGGGAGATACAGTAGTACTTTGGTTTTCAGATATTGTTGGACAAACCGAACATGCTGTGGATGATGTCCCATTTGGATGGGCCGACCCTCGATATGAAAACAACTATGGATATGATGAGACTGGCGAAGCACAATTTGGGTTTTCTCATCAATGCGGAACCTGGAATACTTCCTGGTCGCAGACCTATAGCGCGAGGTTTGATATGAGTTCGCAGATAAATAAGTACAACCTGATAAAAGGCGGTCTTTCGTTTCAATATGATAAACTGCACGAGTTTTATATCACCAATGAGGGATGGTTCTGGCCGGAACCCGGAGAAAGAGACCATAGTGAGGGATATTATTTTAACTATGACGCGTATCCTATCCTTGCGGGTGGTTATATTCAGGATAAAATTGAATTCGAAGGGATGTTTGGAAATATTGGTATGAGGTTTGATTACTCGGACCCGAATACCGAATGGCCGACGACTGAAGACAGATATTCGATGTTTTTCTCCAAATATCTTAAAGATTCTTTGTTTACTCAGGGTCCTGTAGAAGACGTAAGTCCTCACTTTGCGATAAGTCCACGACTCGGAATTTCATTCCCGATATTGGAAAGAAGCAAGTTGTTCTTCAATTACGGACATTTTTACTCCCTGCCGAACAACGAGGACAGGTATAAAATCGACTGGGGTAAGGAGACTGAAAATATTCATTTCCTGGGGAATCCGCGTCTTGAGATGGAGAGAACTGTTTCTTATGAGGTGGGTCTTGAAAGCGGTATAGCCAACACTTATATGGCAAGGGTTTCAGGTTACTATAAAGATGTAGATAATGAAGCTGGTGAGATTGGATATTATGGGCTTGAAGGTTTATATGTTGATTATACGACGATGGAAAATACCGGCTACGGTGATATAAGGGGTTTTGAAATTGAGTTCAGGAAAGACCATGGAAGGTTTTTTACAGGATGGATAAATTATGATTACATGGTGCACACATCAGGAAACATCGGGATAACGCAGCATTATGAGGAACCGCTTTTAGAGTCAAGAGAAACAGAGGTGGACCCAAAGGAAGATAGTCCCGTTCCGAGACCCGTTTTCAGGACTTTACTCACATTAAAGACGCCTCAGGATTGGGGAATATTTTTGGGCGGTTATAATCTTTCATTCTTATATCAATGGAGAGCGGGATATTATGATACCCATAATCCTTATGGAGACGATTTGGAAGATGCGTTGCAGAACAATATCCAGTGGCCTTCTACGCGCATTCTTGATATGAGTATAAACAAGAGTCTTTCGGTCGGGGGTATTACAGCCAATCTGTTTGTGGAAGTGCACAATGTTTTTGACTGGCAGACTTTAAATTCTCAGGGTTTTGACCCCACGATACCTAAGAATGGGGACCGGGTTGCATATTTAAATTCACTTCATCTCGAGATTTATGATAAAGAACCTTTTCTGGCAGATGAGTCGATGAAGGGTCCTGAAGAACTTGGAGTTGAGCCGGATCACATTGGAGATTTGCGAAGCGAAGATAAACCGTATATAAATAATCCGAATAGAGAATTTCTGTATTACCTTGATCCCAGATATGTGCAGTTTGGAATAAGGTTCTCTTTTTAGAAGGTAAAGGAGGTTATTGAAAAATGAAACAGAGGAAGTTATTAATATTAATTTTTCTTCTGGCTTTTTTCTGGGTGAGTGGTGTTCATGCTCAGATTGCTACAATGGTCAAAGTGGGAAAAATGGAAGCCAGGATATTTGACCACGGCTGTCAGAGCAATGATCTTTATCAAAATGGTATGATTCGCTACTTTAGAGGTAGTTACATTAGAGAGGAGGATGCGTTTGAAAGCCCGTATCAACAGCAGATTCTTGGGGATGCCGGAATGCTTTTTGGTGCTCGAAACTGGGTGGATGCAACCGGACATAAATGGGACGCTTTTGTCACTGGACATGGTGCTCGTTTACGTGGAGAGGAAAGCGAATCTTATCAATTTGCCGTTCCGGATGAAGAAGGGTATTCCGTACGAAGATATATGAGATATCCTCTTCCAAAGATATTTGTAGATGGAGTAGAAACCGGAGATCCGTTTCCTATGTCGGGAGATGATGTGGCGCCCGAGAAAGTATGGGGAACCGCCGATATAATGGTTGAGTCCAATGTCAGATTTAATATCGGTGTGGATGCCAAACAGAGGGTGTTAGCCTGGAGTCAGCCGGGGCATGATGATTATGTAATATGGGATTGGACATTTGTAAACACGGGAAATGTCAATTTAGATGATAATATCGAGCTTCCGGAGCAGGCATTGGAGGATGTTTATATTAACAGAATTACCGAGACTATGGTAAACGGGACCGGGGATAATAAAGTATTTCCTACTTTTTCAGGAACAACAGAAGATCAGGACACAAGGCTTTCCTATCCCCAGGATGATGACTCTCTTCGGATTGATTATGTCACTCCTCTTAGAACAGATGAGACGAGTGATACTTACGGTCTCAACCCTTCAGTTGGTGTGTCGAATATTTTGACCGGATCTCGTTTTGCGGGTTCAGCGACTTTGTTTGCCCCTAAATCATGCGATGTTCCGCAGTTACCAAATACTCCTGCCAGTAATGACCCGGCTCAGCCGTCTATGCATACGAGTCTCTTAGCTGAGCCCAGCTGGATGTTGTTGCACAATGGGATATTGGCTGATTTTCCCGCAATGACACCCCAGGAATTCGTTGATGCTTATGAAATTATGAAGAAGGGTGTATTTGGTATTGATCCGGAAGAAGTTAACTATCAGAAAACTTATCCTATGGATAGTGTTTATGATGTTTACGATACTACCGCCAGCGGTGCACCCACTTATTATGAACAACCCGTGGATAGATGGGGAGAGTTGGACCCGGATAGGGGATACAGATATGCCTCGGAAATTCCTTCTACCATTATCAGGTGGGACCAGCAGTGTCATTTTTCCATAGGTCCATACCAGATGGAATTCGGAGACACTCTGAGGTTTGTATATGCTTATGTGGCTGGTGCCATAAATAGGAAAGCTTCATATCTCGCCGGTGAGGCCTGGAATAATGGTAACGCTGCTTCTTACGGCTGGCTGGCAGAGATGGATTCGGCTGAAATGGTTGAAGAGTTAAAGAAAAGGGATCCTATATTCGATGTTTTTTTTGATATCGGAGAGTTAACTCCCGTATCTTCGCTTAATGATATAGCGAAAGACCTGTTGGTGGCAACAGGGAGAGATTCTCTCTTCAATAACGGCATGAACGCGCAGAGAAACTTTAATATGGATTATGACATACCCGAATCTCCCGCGCCTCCTTCCGTTTTTAATGTTACTTCACGTCCCGATATGATAAAGCTGACATGGAGTTATCAGTCTGATTTTGGTAATTATAAACCTTCGAATCTTGCAAAGTTTAGAATCTACAGAGCTTTAGGAGGTTATGTATATGAAAAACAGGGAGAGATTGTTACGGGTGACTGGCAAGTGATCGACTCTGTCGGTGCGAACGATACCTTATATGAGGATACGAGTGTTACTCCGACTGTTGATTATTACTACGCGATTACAGCTGTAAGCAATTCGGGAGTTGAAAGCGGAATGTTTTTAACAATGACCAAATTAGCGGCGAATTTACAAAGTCATCCAGGTACCGATCTCAATGCCGTTAGAGTTGTTCCAAATCCTTTAAATGTAAATTCTTCGGCACGTACGAGATACAGCGAGGGAGGGGGATTAAAATTAGCCTTTGTCAAACTGCCTGGTGAATGCACAATTACTATATTGACAGAATCGGGAAATCTGGTGACCACCATTGAGCATAAAAACGGAAGCGGAACAGAAACGTGGGAACCAAAGAATCAACAATTTCTTCTTACGGATTCCGATCAGCTGCCTGCGAGTGGAATTTATATTGCTCATATAACGACTCCTGAGGGCAAACATGTTTCTCGCAAGTTCGTAATAATAAGATAAAGGGGAGGAAAGAATGAAGAAATTTTTTATTATAGCTCTATTAACTGTTTTTTCGATTAATGCTTACTCGAGCAAAAAAGTCGCCCAGACAGGAGGCGGGTTTTTGGATGTTGGTGAGGGAGCACGGGCTTGCGGAATGGGAGAAGCATTTACTGTATTAGGGCAAGATGCTACCTCTCTTTTCTATAATCCCGCGGGTATAGGAGAAATCGATGCCGGTTTTGATTTGTCGACCGGCGGAACGCAGTGGATAGCAGATATTCAGTATCTTTATCTATCTGGGGTTTTAAATGCAGGGGTGTGGGGAAATTTCGGTTTTAGCCTTATAGCTCCCGATTATGGTGATTTTTACGGCACCATAGTTACTGAAGGCGGAGCAGGCTATGCGGAGACTGATACCTTTGGTGTTAAGGCGTTTTGCGGGGGTGTAGCTTACGCCAGAGAATTCACCGACAAATTTACGGTAGGTCTTCAAGTTAAATATGTTTCCCAGTATCTGGGACAAAATGAAAAAGGAGATAGTATAGGGGGTTATTATAAGGAAGACAACTATGTTTGGACCCTTGCTTATGATTTCGGTTTGCTTTTCGCCCCCGGCTTTAAAAGTTTTGCTTTCGGTATGTCCGTTAGAAATTTCTCCCCCAGGGTGACTTACGAATTAGTGGGTTTTGAATTGCCTTTAACCTTTGCTCTTGGCGTGGGTATGGATGTTCTGGATCTTTTCGGGGAATATGAAGATTATTCGTTTAATATAGGCGCCGAAATGCTGCATCCGCGTGACTGGGACGAACAGTATCATGTGGGAGGAGAACTCTCGTTTAAAAATATGCTTTTTCTGCGAGCTGGTTATAAATTCAACTATTTCGCGGAGGGTTTAAACGCCGGGGTTGGCATTAGTGTTGGGGGAGTGAAAATCGATTATTCTTACAGTGAATTCGATTTAACGGGTATAGACATGGTTAATAGAGTCTCCGCCGGATTCGCTTTTTAGAGAGACAGCTGAGTAAGTAAATAAAACAGGTCACGGTTATTAAAATCGTGACCTGTTTTATTTTGAGTTATGAGTTTTGAATTTTGGATTTTTTACTAGAAAAACCTAATAACAGATACCTAAGACCGATATTCCTTTCTTAGTTCTTCTGCCGCTTCTACCATATTCCGAAGCGAGGGAATGACTTCTTCCCAATTTCTGGTTTTTAACCCGCAGTCGGGATTTACCCAGAGGTTTTTTAAAGGGATTACTTCTATCGCTTTTTTAATTAGGTTTTTTATCTCTTCCTTAGAGGGTATTCGGGGGCTGTGAATGTCGTAAACTCCGGGTCCTATCTGATTCGGATATTGGAAATCTTTGAAAGCTTTCAAGAGTTCCATTTTTGAACGACTCGCTTCGATACTTATTACATCCGCATCCATTTTAGCTATCCATTCTATAATATCGTTGAATTCACTGTAACACATGTGAGTGTGCATTTGAGTTTCGTCTTTAACGCTGGATGTCGCGAGACGGAAGCAATCGATTGCCCATCGTAAATATGTTTTCCAATCTTTTTTTCTTAAAGGGAGACCTTCTCTCATCGCGGGTTCATCCACCTGGATTATTTTTATCCCGTTTTCTTCCAATTCCGCGATTTCTTCTCTTAAAACAAGCGAGATCTGCTTGCAGGTTTCGCTTTTGGGTTGGTCGTCGCGGACAAAACTCCAGCAGAGAACTGTTACCGGACCGGTCAACATTCCTTTCATTGGTTTTTTTGTTAAGGACTGTGCGTATTTTATCCAATCTACTGTCATTGGTTTCGGGCGCGTTACATCACCGTAAAGAATTGGTGGTTTTACACAGCGTGTTCCATAACTCTGTACCCAGCCGTTTTTTGTGAAGCAAAAACCTTTTAACTGTTCACCGAAGTATTCCACCATATCGTTTCTTTCAGGTTCGCCGTGAACAAGAACGTCCAGTTCGAGTTTTTCCTGCTTATCTACAATTTCCTTTATAAAGTTTTTCATGTTTCTCTTGTAGTCTTCTTCTGAAATTTGCGTTTTTTTGAATTCTGAGCGTACTTTTCGAATTTCTTTTGTTTGTGGGAAAGAACCGATAGTTGTTGTCGGCAGTAAAGGTAATTTTAAATTTTCATTCTGCTTTTTTATGCGTTCCCTAAATGGCGATTTTCTTGTAAACATTTCTTTTGATACGTTTTTTAAACTATTTTGAACATTTCTGTTTGTAACTAAAGGGCTTTCTTTTCTCGATTGTAGAGCTTCTTTATTTAGCTTTAATTCATTTGAAATATCTTTTCCGATAGCAGCGTCGCGGATTATTTCTAATTCCTGGCATTTTTGTTTCGCGAAAGCCATCCAGTTTTTTATTTCAGGGTTCAGTCCGGTTTCTTCATCCAGGTCGACAGGTACATGTAGAAGAGAACAGGATGGAGCCACCATTGTACGTTCATTACCGACTGCTTTTGTCGCTTTTCCTACGATATTCGCAGCTTTCTCGAGATTTGTTTTCCATATGTTTCTTCCGTTTACTACCCCCAGAGAAAGTATTTTATCCGGACCAGTATTTGCCAGTACCGAGTCCAACTGTTGAGGAGTTCTGACTAAATCCAGATGTATTCCGGATACAGGCAGGGAGAAAACGAGATCTTCGTTAAAACCGAGTTCTCCGAAATAAGTGGCAAGAAGTATTTTCAAATGTCCCGCTGCTCCTTTTAATCTATAATAAGTTTCTTTGAAATGATTTTTAATTTCTACGCTCAGGTCGAGAACCAGTATGGGTTCATCCAGCTGTATCCAATCACAAGAGCTTGAAAGACGGGATAGGATTTCTTCATAAACTTTCAATACCGAATCTAAATGTTCAAAACGATCGAATACTTCTTCGGTTTCTTTTCCAAGGAATATGTACGTTAGGGGTCCCACAAGTACAGGCTTTACGTTAAACCCTTCATCGATCGCTTCTTTTGTTTCTTCGAAAATCTTTTCGCTTGAAAGTTTAAAAGTTTGATCGGGTGAGAATTCCGGAACTATGTAATGATAATTTGTGTCGAACCACTTGGTCATTTCCATCGCACCGGCGCTTCCTTTTCCTCTTGCCATGGCGAAATAGGTCTCTAAGTCGACTTTTTCTCCTTCAAAATTAAAACGTTCGGGTACCGCTCCTAAAGTCGCTGTCATATCGAGAATATGATCGTAAAACGAAAAATCTCCAGCGGGAACGAGATCGATACCATTTTCTTTCTGTAATTGCCAGTGACGTATTCTTAAATCTTTTGCAACACTCCGAAGTTCTTCTTCGGAAACTGTTCCTTTCCAGTAACCTTCGATTGCCGTTTTTAATTCTCTTTTAACACCTATTCTCGGGAATCCTAACGTATGAGTAATCATTTATTTTGCGCTCCTTTTTTATCAGGGATAATAAGATATTTAAAATAAAAGTCAAGGTGCCGGGTTTACCGCAAAGACGCAGAGAACGCGAAGCCCATCCCATAAAAATTATTGTTTTTTGTCTTTCAAGCCCTATTACTAAATCAAAATTCTGAGAAGATGTAAAAAAAACGAAACGCTCGCTTATTATACGCCGTATGTAATCTTGCGGTTCCTTTTTCGGTGTGGGGATGGGTTTAAATAATAATTTTTTCTTTGCGTACTCTGCGTCTCTGCGGTCGAAAACCTTGACAAAGGAGATAAGATAGCTATTATACTTTTTGCAAAAAGGAGGCGATTTTAATGTTTAGAGTAGGTTTTGTGGGTTGGAGGGGAATGGTTGGGTCTGTTTTGATGCAAAGAATGAAAGAAGAAGATGCTTTTAAAGGGTTCGAACCTTTATTTTTTTCTACTTCACAGGTAGGCCAGGATGGTCCTGAAATAGGTCTTGAAATACCAAAACTTCAGGATGCTTTTGATTTAAGTATTCTTTCTGAATTGGATATTATTGTAAGCTGCCAGGGTGGTGATTATACCGGTAAGGTTTATCCGGAACTGCGAAAAAACAGCTGGCAGGGTTACTGGATAGATTCATCCTCGAAACTCCGAATGGACGAAAATTCCGTTATAGTGCTCGACCCTGTGAACAGGAAAGTTATAGATAATGCCCTTTCTTCGGGAATACGTTCTTATATAGGCGGTAATTGTACTGTTAGTCTTATGCTTATGGCTCTTTCCGGTCTTTTTGAAAACGATTGTGTAGAATGGATTTCTTCTATGACCTATCAGGCAGCTTCGGGTGCGGGAGCTAAAAAAATGATAGAACTTGTAAAACAGATCGTTTCGTTGAGCGATTCCGTAAAGGATTTAATCGAAAATCCTGCGATTGCCGCGCTCGAACTGGATTCCGTTATGGCCCGGAAATTGCGTAAAGATGATTTACCTGTAGATGAGTTTAAGGTTCCTCTTGCTGCCAGTTTAATACCCTGGATAGATTCCGCCAGAAGTAATGGTCAAACCAGAGAGGAATGGAAAGGTATGGCAGAGGCCAATAAAATATTGCGGACCGAGAAAAAGATTCCCATAGATGGTATCTGTGTCCGTATTGGTGCCATGAGATGTCACTCGCAGGCTTTTACTATTAAATTAAGCAGGGATATTCCTCTGGATGAAATAGAGGGTATGCTGGGTGAGGCTCATCAGTGGGTAAAGGCAATACCAAATACTTATGAAGACACCATTTCAGAACTTACTCCGGCTGCGGTATCGGGTGGTTTAATTGTTCCTGTGGGTCGTATAAGGAAGATGAACATCGGTCCCGAGTACCTCACCTGCTTTAGTGTGGGTGACCAGCTTCTGTGGGGTGCTGCGGAGCCCATCTGGCGAATGCTCAGAATCGTTCTCGAATATCTTGGGTAGGTAACTGTTAAACAGAAAAAATTTAAACCCCCATCGGATTAATTCACATACAAGGATCACTTTGCTTTTTGAATCTCGAGTTTTTTGCGGTTTTCGCGTGAGAGGAATATGAAAACAATACCCCCTATGCAGCTCGTTATAACGGAGGAGAAAAAGAAAACGAGAGACAACGACATAGCCTGTCCTTCATTTATACCGGTGGAAGAAAGGAAATAAACGTAAGCCGCTTCTCTTAAACCTAAACCGTTAATGGTTAAAGGAATCAAGCTTATCACAGTTATAATGGGTATATATGTAATCAAAGCGAAGATAGGGATCGAGTTTGATAATCCTCTGGCTATGAGGTAATTAATTATGATTATAATCGTCTGAACAAGGACCGAGTAGCCTATTCCAATCAATAATATTCTTTTTTTGTTTTTATATATTTTAAACGCTCTATAAAATTTCCTCATGGAATCGCCTAAATTGAAAAGTTTGATTGATAATAATTTTTCTTTTAACCATGCGATTTTTAAAGAAATGAAGAAATAATATATCATTATGGTTATTAAAATTAGTCCTGTATAAAGAATAGAAAATTTTGCAAACTTTACTTGTCCCGAAAATACAGCTAAAATTCCTATTGTCATCATTCCTATCATTCCGAGAATCCTCTCCATTATGGATGTACCCAGCGCTTTTTCAAAATTTTCTTTTCCACCAGCATATGCAGACCGGACCAAATCCATTCCCAAACCGCTTGGCAGGAAATTATTAAAGAAAAAGGAAACAAGTATGTATAAATAGCTCTTAGAACGGGAAATGTCTATTTTTTGAGCTTTAAGCAGGAAATTCCAGCGCAATGAAAAGATTAAATAATAAAGAAGAAAAAAAAGGATGATTATAATAAAGTAAAAAATATTTAAGTTTTTTATATTCTGTATTACTTCATTTAGGGGTACTTTTGTTTTAAAAAGATAATAGAAAAGTCCGATTGTTATCAGAAGTTTCAGGGTTTCTACGCTTATTTTTTTCATATCTTTAAGATATTAATATGGGTGAGAATGTCAAGATTTTAAACTCTTGACAATTAAGAGGTTTGTTGATAATTTAATAATAGATAAACGAATGGAAGCGAACGATACGGTTAAAGAATATATAGATAAATTAGAGAATTTATCTAAAGATACGATATCTCTTTGGAATCGGCTTTCAAGCAAACAGATAGAATCAGCTGAAAAGTTAACGGAGATAAGGAAAATGTTAAAGAACTTATACGCTTCCATGTATGTTATTTACGAAGGCTCGGATTCTTTCAGGACAACCGTTAGGAAAAGTGAAGAATTATTGTCTTTTGGGCTTAGTTTAATAAATGAGGTTATGAATAGAATTCACTTATTCAATGACAGTACGGTTACTTTGAGCCAAAAATTGGATGATTTAATAAGTAAAAAGGAAGAAATCAACGCGATTGTTTCAAATCTACAGGAACTTAATGAAACTTCAGGAAATACTGCCCGAAACGCCGAAATTAAAGCTTATCAAGCCGGAACTTCAGGTAAAGGCTTTGAAGTCGTAGCCGAGGAGTTAGGTCGCTTAACAGGAAAATCGTTGGAAATTGTCGGTGAGATGGTAAAGAGACTTGAGTCTCTCAAGGAACGATCGAAAGAAGCCACGGATAGATTTAAAAACATTAGAGAAAACCTTTCTAATTTTATCGGAAACGCAGATGATTTAAAACAAAGTTCTGACGGAGTGCGAGATAAAATTTCTCTCGTTATGGAAATTTCCGATAAGTTATTGAATTTACTTGACGATATCGACATCAAGAGACGCGATGTTGAGGAAACAGCCAGCTTTTTACTTTCTTTCTCCAGAAATACTCTTTTGAAGTTAGGAGAAATAGACCTTCTCCTTGATCAAAGGGAAACCATGATAGAAATTTTAAAAAACCACATCGATATTTTTAATTTCCTGGCAGAAAATGGTATGGGTTTTTTGCCTGAAAATATTTCGCAGATAGATTTTTCTTTGAAGAAAGTTGGCGACCTCGATCGATATAGCCAGCTTGGTGTCTTAACGTTAAATTCCGCTCCGATCCGTAGCAATTTTGATTTATCAGAATTAGATGGCATGAGAAAAATGTTGGGTATGATAGGAAGAGAGATCGAGGGAGTAAAGGAAATTATTAAAGAAACCCGGTATCAGGCAAATCTATGTTTAAACAATATTAAGAATGTTCAAACTTTTATAGAAAAAGAAGCAAAAGGTATAGAAGAAGTAACAAATATGCAAGTAAATTTATCGAGGATTTCTTCTGGATTAGGTAGATTGGTTGAAAATGCGGTAGATTTTGCCGAGCAGTTGCGGGTAATTTCTCTTTACGGAAAAATAGAAGCCTCCAGAGTGCCGCGTGATATTAAAGGTCTTTCGGCAATTGTTGATGAAATGCGAAGTCTTTCCAGTGATTATTCTAAATTGGGCGATAAGTTGTGGCGGTTTTTTAAACCGGTCAATGATAATATCGAAGATTTAAGAAGGACGACACTGGCAATTAGTAATACTACAAGCAGATTGATGGATATTGTTAACGAGAGCCAAGTTGCGTTCCAGGAGAACAAAGATCAAATTGAAACACTGACGGACGTTTCTTCCGGTATTCGTCCCTTTATTGATAAACAGGAAGATGTTGTAGGGGAAATAAATAATTCCTTTAAATCTGTAATAGAAGCCTTGAAAGATTACAAAAAAGTAACTGATGAACTTGAAAAGAGACTTGATAGAGAGAGAAACCTGACTGAAAATCTCATGCAGGATCATAATTGGAAAGATTTGAACAATTTTGAAATTGTAAAAAAGGAAGAGGAGTCGATTTTAACTGTGTATTCCCGGGAAATTCCACGTTCTTTACATCCTTGTGGATTTGGAGAACCGGATGCGAGTGAAATTGTTTACCTTATGCATAGAGGACTTTTTGATTCGGATTTTTCGGGACGAGTTTATCCTTTAATAACGGAAAGATGGGAATTATCGGAAGATGCCAGAAATTGGGATTTTACGATAAGAAATGATGTTAAAAATCATAAAGGGAAGAAAATAGAATGCGAGGATATTAAATTTACACTTGAAAACTTGAAGGAAAAGGATAAAATAAAAGATTTATTGATGATTGATGAAATAGATATTAAGGGTAAATATTCCTTGTCTGTTAAATTAAACGGAATTAATATGTCCTTTCTTTCTAATTTAGCCAGAGTCACTTCATCGGTACTTACTAAAGATTACGACGAAGAAGGTATAGTTGGTATAGGACCATTTAAGTTGAAGAACATGGAAAAGGGAGAAAAAATAGTGGTAGAATCTTATCCGGATTATTTTGCCGGTAAACCTTATTTATCGAAAGTTATCTTTAGAACCGGGACGGATCCCGTAGAAGAGTTCAGAAACGGTTTAGTCGATGTGGCGAGAGTTTCCCCGGATAATATTTCCGCTATTAAAACTGACAGGGACCTGAGTAAAGATTTGTTTTCATCCCTTGGTTTAAATGTTAATTACCTCGGTTTCAACTTCAATATGAATGATCTTCCTTTTATGGATAAAAAAGTTCGGCAGGCGTTAAATTACGCGGTAGATAGAGAAGCTATTATAGATGAGACTTCTTCGGGTTTTGGTGAAATCTTAAAAGGAATATTTCCAACAGGATTTGACACATATAAATCTACAGTAGAAAGGTATGAATATAGTAAGGATATAGCAAAGAGATTGCTGTCCGAAGCGGGTTTTGACGGAGGTTTGCCCGGAACATACACTATTTCTGTTTATGATGCTCCTTGTATGGTTAAAAGAGCCGAGGTAATAAAGGAGACTTTTTCTCGTGTAGGTGTTAACTTGAAAATCGAAAAAAATCCCTGGGACAGGTTCATAAAGAAGGTTCGGGGAGGAAAGGTACAATTGTTCCTTACAAAATATTTTCCCGAAAGCACCGAAGTGGCTGACTATTTATATAATCTTTTTCATAGTTCTCGAGCCGGTAAGGAAAATCTAACGTTTTATTCAAACAAAGCTCTTGATGGCAAACTAAAAGAGGGACTTGAGGAAACGAATCCCATCAGAAGAAAGAAAATATATCAGGAAACTGAGAATTTAATATTGGAAGATGCCCCGCTGATTTTTTTGGTTCAGGATTTCAATTTTTTGTTGGTTAGTGATAGGGTTTTTGGTTTTAAAATGGGTCCGATGAATCGTTTTCATTATGAGTGGATTGGAGTTAAATAATGGAATTTTTGAGTTTTACTTTAGAAGATAAATTTTTTGGAGTACCGTTGGAAAATGTCAAAGAAATTGTTGAAGAAACGGGAATAACTCCAGTACCTTTGTCTGATGATTGTCTTGAAGGAGTAATGAACCTCCGTGGAGAGCCAGTTCCTGTGATAAATCTAAGAAAAAAAATACGACTGAAAGGTGCTTCGACATCAAGAGAAATTATACTCTGTCTGATAAATGGCGTGAAAATAGGTTTGAGACCTGATAGAGTTCTGGATATTCACCAGATTTCCGATCCGGAAATTAAAAAGGTGCCTTCCGGTTTAAAAGGAGAAATAGAATCGAAATATATGAAAGGAATTGTAAAATTGAAAGAAAAGTATATAATTATTGATATAAAAGAATTAATTTGATGTAAGGAGGAAAAAATGAGCGCAAGGATTTTAGTAGTAGATGATGCAATATTTATGCGAAAGATGTTGGCGGACATACTTCAAAAAGGTGGTTATGAGATTTGTGATGAGGCGGGTAACGGTAATGAAGCTGTTCAGAAATACGAGAAGAATAAACCGGATCTTGTTACAATGGATATAATAATGCCTGATATGAGCGGAATAGAGGCAATTAAAAAGATAAAAGAGTTAGATTCGGACGCTAAAATTGTTGTTGTAAGTGCGATGGGTCACCAGAGTCTGGTGGTCGAAGCTATCCAGGCCGGAGCAAAAGACTACGTAGTTAAACCTTTTCAACCTTCACGAGTTATAGAAGCGGTTCAGAGGGTTTTAAAATTGTAGAATTGTTTTATGGATGAACAGAGAAAAGAGTATATAAAACTATTTAAAGAAGAGAGCAGCGAATACTTAGATAAACTGAATAAAATAATAGTTGAACTCGAGAAAAATCCTGGTAACAAGAAAATAATTGCGGAGGTTTACAGGATTTTTCACACTTTGAAAGGAATGGCAGCTTCACTTGGTTATACTGAAATAGAAACCATTTCGCATGACCTTGAAGGAAAAATGGAAATTTTCAAAGAGGAGGAAAAAAGAAGTGTCGATTCGGAAGTCATCGATGAGGTTTTTAAGAGTATAGACAAAATAGAGAGTCTTTTAGAGGCACTGGAGATTTCAGGGGAAATCGGGGACAAGACGAAAGTGGAAGTTGGCAGCATTCCTTATGTCGAAATTTTGCTTAAAGAGGATGTATCTCTTCCGGCTGCGAGAGCGGCCGTGATTATTCAAAGGATAGAAGAAAAGACAAAAATTAAGGGGCTGGATCCAACCTATGAGGAGATAAAATCCGGTAATATCGGAAGAATATTAAAGGTTCGTTGTTCCGAACCTGAAAAGATTATAGATTTAGTTGGTTCGTTTGACGAAGTTGAGGAGGTAAAACTCGCGGATAAAAAAAGCTCAGAAAAAACATCTTCAGCTGGTATAGAAGGGATAAGAGTCAACGTGAATATGCTGGACAGAATGCAGAATCTCGTGGGTGAATTGGTGGTTACCACCTCTCAATTGTCGGAAATTATCAGAAGTTTTGGTGAGGAAAAATTTGAAGGGGTTCTTGACCTTCACAATAGAAGCGTAAAAGAGTTACAGGAAGTTATTACCAAAGTAAGATTGGTTCCTCTATCGTTGATTTTCGATAAGTTTCCTCGATATGCCAGAGATTTAAGCAGAAAATTGGGGAAAGAAGTAAATATTGAGATTTTCGGAGCGGATATAGAAGTTGATCGATCTCTTCTTGAGGGTATCAGTGATCCATTGATTCATCTTATTAGAAATTCGATTTCGCATGGCATTGAATTGCCGGAGGAAAGGGAGAAAATAGGTAAACACAGAGAAGGGAAAATAACTGTTTCGGCGAAAAGCATAAAGGGCGATATATTGATACAAATAAGTGATGACGGGAAGGGGATTGACGAAAAGGAAGTACTACTCGTTGCTTTCAAGAGAGGTTTGGTTGAGGAAGAAGAAATGGAATCACTTTCTAAAGCTGAAATACTAAGATTTTTATTTACGCCGGGATTTACCACTAAAGAAAAAGCGGATAAGGTTTCCGGACGGGGTGTCGGTCTGGATGTGGTCAGAAAACTTGTTCGCTCCGTAGGAGGGAGTGTAAATATAAACACAGAAAAAAACAGAGGTACTACAGTATCGATGAAGATGCCTCTTTCGATGTCGATAATTAAAGTTTATCTGCTCGGTTTAAATAACCAATTGTTTGCATTACCGATGACTTTTGTGGATGAGACGTTAACAATTTCAAGAAATAGTATTTCATATCTTATGGGAAAAGAAGTAATGTTGCTTAGGAGAGAAATACTTCCGGTTTATCATCTTGCTCATATTCTGGGACAACCTTCTTCAAGTAACGGGAATCAGAATTCGCCGTGTGTTGTTATTGAGGTTGAGAATGATCGTTTCGCAATTGTAGGTGGAACTTTCAAAGGAAGTATGGAAGCAGTTGTCAAACCTTTGCCATCACCAATCGATAGAATTAAAGGGTACGTGGGTATTACGATGATAGGAGACGGAAGGCCTTGTCTAATTTTAGACTTGCCTGCTTTAAGGTATAGGAGGAGTTATGAAAATACAGGATCTTAAAGATTTACAATTGGATGGGATAAAAGAAGCCGCAAATATTGGGGGGGGGCACGCGGCTACAGCTTTGAGTCAGATGTTGAATAAACAAGTAGAAGTGAAAGTGCCGGAAATCGAGATTTTCCCCATTGAAAAGACATCAGAGATATTAAACCTGAAAGGTAGTATCGCTGTTGCAGCACTTACAAAATTTTTCGGTGACGCGACGGGGCGAAATCTTGTGGTGCTGGACGAGAAGGATGCGAAGCTTCTTGTGGGTATCTTACTCGATAAAGAGATATCTGATTATTCGGAAATTGACGAGATGGGAGTTTCTTCTATCAAAGAAGTTGCTAATATCCTTTGTAGTTCCTATCTCAGCGCGATTTCCGAGTTTCTTGGTTTAATGTTATTACCTTCGGTACCCATAATTGTTTGGGATGACTTTCGTTCGATAATTTCGAGCGCTTATCTGGAATTTACTGCCGGAGAAGAATTTGTCTTTTGCGTGAAAAGCATCTTTTATTTTAAGAATACCGATAGTCGATTAGAGGCTTTTCTTCTTTTGATACCAGATTCCGAAAGTTTGAATAATATCTTAAAAGCTATGAATCTCTTGTAAAGATGATTGTTTGAAAATGCCGATATCCGAACAGGAAAAAAAGCTCTTAAAATTATTTTCAAAAAAGATCGAGCCTACCGATTCAGGATCCCATAATAATCTTGCTGTTGTGTATTATAATAAAGGGTTGGTAAAAGATGCCGTTGAAGAGCTTAAAAAAGCGCTTGAAATAGATCCTCATTTTACCCTGGCTAAAAATAATCTTGACTATATTTATAGAAGTACAGGATACTATGATGAACAAATCGAAAAACTGGAAAGAAAAATAGCAGAAAATCCGGATGACTACGATTCGAGACTTGAATTGGCAAGGTCGTATAAGAGTATAGGCAATTACTATGAGGCTATAAATCAGTATAGTAAGTATTTAAGACAAAAACCCTCTGATACGCAGGCTCTCTTAGAGTTAGGTATAGCGTGCAAAGCAAGCGGATTCTATGAACCCTCGGTTGAACAGCTAAAGAAAGTTATACGCCTTGATAAGGATAATGCTTCAGCTCATAAATATCTGGGTGAGGTTTATTATAATCTGGGAATGTTTTCCTCTGCTATAGAAGAGTTAAAAACAGCAATTCGACTTAATCCCGAAGATGCAGAATCGTACTATTTGTTGTCTTTTACCTATGGAGAAGAGGGCAAATTTGATGAAGCCACTAAAGCAGCAAAAAAGGCTATAAATTTAAATCCTCGTTTCGGGAAAACAGAGGCAAACTTAAGTTTGGGTCTTTATAAAAGAAAAGGATATGAAGATTTTCTTACCGTTTCTAAAGATAAAATCGGAGAAAATCCTTCTTTCGGTTACTACGCTATGGGGCTTGCCTATAAAAATAAGGGACTGTTCAAAGAAGCTCTTGCGGAACTCGAGAAAGCAATAAAGGCTGATCCTGGAAATTCTCTTGTAAGAGAACAAATAGGAGAGGTTTATCTGTTTACGGGTAAGAATGAAGAAGCGATAAAAGCTTATCTTGAGGCTCTTAAACAGGATCCTGATTTACCTAAATTGGCGAATAATATTGGAATTGCTTACCATAGACTGGGGAAATTGGAAGAAGCTGTTTCCTGGTATAAAAGAGCGATTTCAAAAGAGCTTAATTATGCCGTTTCCTGGAATAATCTCGGAGTGGCTTATTATCATTCCGGAGCTCCAAAAGAAGCGTTTAATTGTTTAAAAAGAGCAAAAGAGATAAATCCCGAGTACGTTGATCCATATTTGAATATAGGTCTTGTATATATGACAAGAGGCAATTATGAAACCGCTGAAAAATTTTTTAAAAGAGTTATAGAAATGAAAGGGGAAAACCCTCTTCCCTTTAATTATCTGGGGTCGGTCTACTTGAATCTTGAACGGTTTGAAGACGCGATATATTTTTTCAGAATGGCTGTTGAACGTGATGATAGTTTTGCTGAGGCTCTTTATAATCTGGGTTTCGCCCTGTCCAGAATAGGAAAATATGACGAGGCTCTTGAAGCTACGAAAAAGGCTATGGAAATAGATCCGTATTATTCAAGTAATAGATTTAAATTAGGGGTAGATATATACTCCGAGCGTCTTGGTATCCTTGTAGCACGAGAACTGACAAAAGACATGGAAGTGGGAAGAGTGGCAGGAGAGGAGACCGCTGAAGATTTCTTCGGGGATCTTTTTGAAGCTCCGGGGGAGAAAATTAAGCCCAAACCGGATATTAAAAAGGAAATTCAGAGAGCTACTGCTCTGGTTAAGGAAAATAAATTAAATACGGCAATGGAATTATTGACGGAAGCGAGGAATGTAGAACCCCGAAATGAGGAACTATTGCTTCTTTTGGGTAAAATATATGAAAAGAAGGAATTGCTCGGGGAAGCGAAGGATGTTCTGCAAGGTCTGGTTCCCGAAAATCTTGAAGCTTCCAAATTGTTGATAAAAGTATATCAGAAGAACGGAGAATGGGAGCGAGCTTTAAACCTTTCAAAAGAACTCAACAAAAGATATCCCGAAGAATCCTTTGCCTATATAGCTTCTGCCCAATATTTAAAAAGAAAAAAACAATATGAGAAAGCAATTGAACTTCTTAAGAAATTTCCAGATTGGGAAAAAGAGACTGGAATTCTGCTGGAACTTGCGTCCATTAATTTTAAATTAGGTAAGAAAAGAGTAGCTCTTTCCTTAATAGAAAAAAGTCTTTCTGTAACTCCGTCCCCAGAAGGGTATTATCAACTCTCAAATCAAAGAATTAGTGAAGGTGATCTTAAGGGTGGAATTGAAGCTCTGTTAAAGGCGAAGAAATTAGCGCCGAGAGATAAAAGGGTTTTGAAAGCGCTGGTTAAAGCGTACCTGCTTTCTAAAAATTATGATGGTGTATTAAGTAGTGTGAAAGAAGCTAAAGAAGTTATAAAAGCTGACAGTAATCTGGCTTTATGGGAAGCCAAAGCCTTATATAATAAGAACGAAATTGAGGGTGCAATAAAAAGTTTGAAACAGGCGATTGGTTTTGAAAGTAAAAACTTCGAGGCAAGTCATATGTTAGCCTCTCTGTATTTCAGACAGGGAAGGTATAAAGAAGCAGAAAATTTGTGGAATAATATAGCGGATGAAGCAAAGGATGAACGGGTGTTACATAAAGCGAGAGAAGCGATTGAAAGCTTGCTGCGCCTTAAAAATATCACGGGAGAGATGTAATGCCCATTGAAGGACCGATAAAAGAATTAGGACTTTTTGAACTCTTTCAGTTGATTTCTCTGGCTGAAAAGAGAGGAATTTTAACCATAAGTGGGGAGGAAATACTTAAGTCTTATGTGCTCTATTTTGGTAGAGGGAATCTTGTTTTTATTGATTTTCCCGAGAGGTTGAAAAAAGAGCTCTTGAAACGAGGTTTTTTGACCGGAGAAGAAATAATAGAAGTGGCAGATAGTAAATTCGTTGACTATTTGGTTGAAAATAAAATAATTCCGATCGGTACCTTTAAGGCGGTATTCAAGCAAACAGCTATGGATGTGATTTATTCTCTCTTTCTCATAAAAAACGGTCATTTCAGTTTTCGTGAGACGGATTTTGAGATACCCGATTATCTTACTCTGGATATAAAAATAGAAAATATCATATTGGAAGCTGCGAGAAGGATCGATGAAATATCCAAAATGGAAGAAATTTTGCCCAATACGGATATCGTTCTTGAAGTTTCGACTGACTTAATTGAAAAAGAGCAAATTAATCTTTCTCCCATGGATTGGAAGTTATTATCTTTCATAGATGGAAATTTAACCATAGCCGATATTATAAACAAGATAGGCGGAGATAAATTTACCGTGATGAAATCACTGTATGGGATGACCATGACCGGTATAATAACGGAAAAAAAAATTCCGGTAGATGATATAATAAAAGAGAAGGAAACGTCTGGCGAAGAGGATACAGAGAGAATTAAAGAGTTGAACAGGTTATGGAATAAAGGTAAGTATACCGAAGGACTTAAAGAGTTATTTAAATTAAAGGAAATATATCCTGAAGATCCAAGTGTTTCCTATAACATGGGTTATTTTTACCTTGCCGAAGGGAGATTTAAAGAAGCTATCTCGGAATGGAATTCTTTTTTAATTTTGTCTTCCGATGAAAACAGAAAGAAGGAAATTCGAGAAGCACTTGATTTGTTAAAAGGGATTCATAAAAAGATGGTGAATTGGGAGGTTTTAATTGAATGAAAAAGGGCTTCGACCCGATATTAATTCCTTGGACGTACTGATTTCCCTTGCCGATCTTTATGTTGAAAACGGTTTGGTCGAGGAAGCGAAAGATCTTTTGAAAACAGCTATTGAGGAAAATAAAGAAGAAATAAAGCCTTATACTCTGTTGAGTAAAATTTTTATAACTCAGGGAGATAAAAAGAAAGCGGCTGACGTTTTAAAGAATGCGATGAAAATAAGCCCTGAAGATAAGGAAATAAAGCAGCTGCTAAAATCTCTAAAAATAGATGAGAAAGAAGAGGTAAAAGAAACAAAAACGAAAAAACCCGCTACCGGGTTAGGCGATTCACTCGATAAAGTCTTGAGTAATTTACTTAAGGTTAAAGGAATCCTGGGAGTTTTGATTGTGGATGATATCGGGGCTCTTATAGGGGCAAAATTAGAGTTGCCTGTGGAGAAAGAATCTACGGGAGCAATAATTTCTTCGATTTACGATAAAATTAAATTTTCATCTGCGGATCTCGAATTGGGATTAATAAATAAGGTTTTTTTTGAATTACCGGGGGGAAATATAATAGTATTGGGTTCAAAATCCTTAAGATTTATCGTTCTTACTGCCAGAAATATTCTGGTTAGCCAGGTGGAAAATGTCCTGGCTGAGGCTTTTCATAAGACGATTGACCTTTTAGGAGTCGAGTAATGAAGAAAATGATGGAAGGAATTGGATCGATAAATGGAGTATTGTCATGCTATCTGGTTGATAGAGATGGGGAAATTGTAGAAGACGCGGGGAATGATAAGTTAGATAAAACTCTGGCGTCCGCTGTAATTGCAGCCATAACAAAAGAGCTTTCCACTCAGATGGGTATAGAGAATAATTTTTCAATAATTGTTATGGCGCAGAAGAAGAATCTTTTTATTGTTACTCAGAAAAATTTTATTTTGGCTGTTTTTACCGATCCGACCATCGATACAGGAAAGATCAGGTTTGAGTTGCGGGAATGTGTTAAAGCTATATCCGAAGAATTATAAGTGTCGACTATTATACTTTTCTATGAGATACAGAAAAGAATCGAGCAATTTCTCGAGAAATTTCTTGTCAGGACCGGTGCGCAGCACATTCTTTTTGCCGCTAAAAGCGGGGAAGTACTGGTTCATTCGGGTTTAAAAAAAGAAGAAAAAATTTCTTCTATAACAGCTCTCCTCGCAGGTGTTTTTAACGCTACAGAGGAATTGGCTAAACTGGTCGACGAACATCAGTTTAAACAATTATTTATTAAAGGTAAAGCTTATAGTTTATTTTATCAAAACATAAATTCAAAATTTTTATTGGTTGTAATATTTAAAGAGGAAACTTTGTTAGGGTCAGTAAGGGTACTTGCTCAAAAGCTCGCGGATAAGTTGCTGGAAGAATTAAACAAAAATATCAGACAGAAGAATACTTCGTTTGAAGAGTTCGACGGAGAAAGTCTTATGGAGGATTTATTTAAATAATGAAAAGAAAGCTAATAATAATTCTTTCTTTTTTCTGTTTTATTGTTCTGCTTGGGGTTTTTTCGGATTTTGTTATTGTCAAAATCCAGGACATGATTGCACAAAAAATACTTTCCGTATTACCCGAGGGTAGTTATATAAAAAATTTAAGTCTTAAAGGAATAAGCGGAGTATCTGCCGATTCTCTATATATTAAAGATGTTTGTATTTTACCGGCGGTAGAAATAGAGTATTTTCCCGTGGATATACTACGTCGTAGAATAAAAAAAATATCTCTCGATTCCCCCTCGTTTTTAATCCCTGAGGAGGAAAGAGATGTAGGGGGAGGTGGTGGTATATCAGCGCTATTTTATGTTGAAAAAATCGAAGTTACGAATGGTTCTGCGGTATGGAAGAATCATCATTTCAAAATGAATGGTAGTGGAGAGATTTTTTCTACGGGTACAGGTCAGATCGTTTTTGATATAAGCGAACTCTGGGGAGAAGTGGATGATGTTCCTTTTAATATTCGGGGCGTCGATTTGTCTATATCGAATAGGATTTCGAATTTGAATGTTAAGAACCTTAAAGTAGGGAAATCAGAATTCGAGATAGAAAGTGATGTTCACGGTAGAATAAAAGGAGATGGTCGGATATATTTCTCTGAATTAGAAAAATTTTTAGGTGTTGAGGGTGAGGGTTTTATGGATTTGTCTTTTACTTATGATACTATTTTTACTTATAAAGGTGTAAGTCAGATAGCGAGTTTACTGAATTTTAATTTGCCTGAATTTGAATTTGCGGGAGTCGAAGATTCGGTAACCATAGAAGGAGAAAATCTCGCGGGTTTTTTTGATTTCGGGAACAAAATTTATGGACAAATTGCACTACGTGATTTCAATGTTAAAGAAGCAAGCAGCGAATATCCCGATTCAAAGTTATCCGGCTTTATAGATTTTGCTTATATGGAGGCAGATACTTTTAGTTTTGTTTCTAAGCTTAAAGGAGATATCCTTGAGAGGCCTCTCGAGGATTTTAACCTTCAGGTAATCAGAAAGGGAGAGGCTATATATATCGATAGCTGCAGAGGATTTTTTAATGGAGGGGAATTTGGTTTCTCGGGAATGTATAAGGATAGAATAGATGGTAATTTACAGATTAACAAAGTGGATATTTCACCTGTTGCCGAATTTTTTGGGGTGAAAACATCGGCAATTCTAAATATGGGTCTTTCCATTCATGAGAAAATATACGGAGCTTTTTCGCTGGAAAATTTGACTTATGATGGTTTAAAATTGACACTTGTTGAAGGTAATTTAAACCTTACTCAAGAAGAAGAGGAAATTTCTGGCACAGTCGCTTTTGTGTCACGGGATTTCCAGTTTCAGGATAGAAAAATATTTGAACTTGGGGAGTCGAATTTGGAAATAGAAGAAAAAAATTGGGAAGTTAAGGGAGTGTTTAAGAGTAAAAACAGGAAACTGAATTATCGTTTTTCTCTGAAATCTGATACAGTAACAATTAGCAGTATGAGGTTTGAGTATCCCGATGGGTGGCTTTATCTGATAAATTCTTTTTCGTTTTCTTTCAGGGATATACTGCAGTTGCGAGATGTAAGGTTTTTAGGCAATAGGGGAGAAAATCTTCGAATTAAAAATATATCGATATCCCCGAAGGAAATTAATGGGGATTTAGATGTATCGGGATTTAGACCGGAATTTCTCAGAGAATTCGGGATCATTTACCATCCTTTTTCGGGTAAGTTATCAAGCTTTATTTCGATTACCGGTTCTCTCTCTTCACCTGTTTTCTCCTTTCAGGGAAGAGGAAAAATAAAAGTTGGTGATGAGGAATTAGGGGATTCTGTAGATTTTTATATTAAATACAAAAATAAAAGGGTTTTTATGGAAAATCTGAAAATTACGGAAAAAGGTATAAGTTCCGATTTTAAAGGAATGATTGATCCAAAAGAAGATTATTTGAGTATAGAGATGAAATTACAGGAATCCGGCGCATGGGTTTTTTATCCTTTGCGAAAATATGTTACAGCGAACAGTTCCAATTTGTCGGGAAATTTGCAGGTTAAAGGTGATTTTAAGAAACCTATGATTTACGGCGAAGTAGATCTTAAAAAGGCAAATTTACTTATAAACGATTTTGGCATAGAAGTAAAGGATTTAGAGGCGGCGGCTTCGTTTAAAGGAGAAGAAGGGGAGTTGAAAAATGTATCGGCTCTTTTAGGTGATGGAAACATTCAGGCGGAAGGTAGAATCGGTCTGAGAGATAATAAATTCCAGATACAAACAACGCTGAAAAACACTCCAATTAATTGGCAATATCTCAACGCTACTGTAGATGGGGAGCTGTCGATAAGAAAAGATCGTGAAAATATATTTGTAGAGGGGGATGTCTGGCTTAATAGATCTACAATTACAATGGAATTTGAGCAAAAAAAAGAAAAGGGAGGACGTCCTTCTAATCTTTTTTTGAATTTGACTTTTGACGCGAGTCAGGGTAATGTCTGGATACGGAACAATCTTGCTAATATCGAATTGGCGGGAAAAGTGGGAATGAATTATGAGGGAGGATCACTATTGCTTTCGGGAAATTTGGAGGTGAGACAGGGTACTTTTTACTATCTTTACAAGAGCTTTGAAGTTGTTGAAGGGAAATTTAATTTCAACGAGTCTCCCGAGATAAATCCCAACGTTAATGTTAAAGCCATAACTCTTATTCCAGACGGATCCGATAGAAATTCGGAACAGGATACCGTGTTTCTTGAAGTTACCGGGACAATGAAAGTTCCTGTTTTTGATATTTATTCTAAATCTTCTCTCTCTAAAGCCGAAATAATAACGCTTCTTTCTTTAAATGTCGGCTGGGAAGATTTAACGTCTGTTAAACCAATTGGTCAGTCGGTTACCGAAACGGCTTTTAATTATTGGGTAAGACAAACTTTGAATCGCCGGTTAAAAGAAGAGTTCGGTATCGATGTGTTGGAAATGCATAGAGGAAGCGAACATTATGAATTTGTTGTCGGTAAATATGTAACCGATAAACTTTTTGTAAAAGCTAGAACCGATATTCAATCTTACGGTATACCTGAAATACAGGCTGAATATAAGTTAAAAAAGTGGGGGTATTTGAAGGCGGAAAGAGATTTTGAAGGTCAAACCAGGTTCCTTTTTAACCTGCAATGGAGATACTGAGTTTTGGGTCAGAAAGGGCGCTCGGCTTACAGCTTACGGCTGAGGTTGTGCCAAAATCCCAGTTTTTCATTGTAGGGCAAACCTTTAGGTTTGCAAAATAAATGATTGCCAATATCTTAGCACGGCTAAAGCCGTGCCCTACGAGCGAAATTGATAATTTTGGCACAGTCTCGGCTGGCAGCTTTACCACTAATCAATATGCTTTTTTAAGTTCTTTAGCTGTAAGCTGAAGGCTGTTAGCTGTTAGCTTTGTTTAGGGGAAACCATTGACAAATGTGGTTTTCTTGATAAAAATATAAATGTGCCCCTGTAGCTCAGTGGATAGAGCACCGGTTTCCTAAACCGGAAGTCGTAAGTTCGAGTCTTACCAGGGGTATTTAATAAAGGGGGATTAATGGCAAAACATAGAAGAAAAGATTTGAAACATGATGAATTTAAAGAAACAATTGAAAATATTGTTATTTTTTACGAACATCACAAAAAAACAGTTTTGTGGATTGTAATCGGTCTCGCTGCCTTACTTATATTCTTTTTTGTCTACAGAAATAATAAACAAATTAAAATAGCGGAATCCAGGGAAATGTATAATATGGCTGTGATTTTATACGGAAACGGTAATCTAAGCCAGGCGAGGGGGGGCTTTCAAACTATTGTAAATAATTATTGGGGTACACCTTTTTTTAATCGTTCTCTTTTTATGCTGGCTAACATAAGCTATAAGGAGGGAAATCTGGATGATGCGCTGGATAAATTTCAGTCTTTTGTTAATAGAGGGTATGATGAACTTTTTACTCCCAGTGCATATCAGGGAATGGCCCAGTGTTATGAGCAAAAGGGTGAACTATCAAAAGCGATAGAGAATTATGAGATAGCAGCTGATAAATTCGAAGATAATTATGCTCGAGCGGAATGTCTGTTGAGTCTGGCCCGGTTGTATCTCAGTCGGCAGGAAATGAATAAGGCGGAAGCTGTTCTTGAGGAAATTTTTGAAATTTCAGAAGATGTCAAAATTCTCGAGAAAGCGGAGAATAAATCAAAATTAGTCCAGCTCCAGAAAGAATTTAATGAATGAGCCCTTAATCAAAGAAATAAGAAAAACTATTGCCGAAGAAAGACTCGATGCGGTTATTGTAACCGATATTTATGAAATCCTCAATCTGTTAGATATTAATGCTTCTTTTAATGTAATTGAAATAGCTTTTTATCTTTTGATTACTGCGAAAGAGATTTTTTTGATCGGAGATCCTTTTTCGTTTTCTTTTGTAAAAATCACAGAGGAAGTTAAAATAAGAAAAACTGATGTGGGTAGTATAGAAAAGGAAGGGTTTTCTCCCTTAAGGGAGCTTAAGACACTTCTTGGAGAATTAAATGTGAAAAGAATCGGTTCGTTCGGTGAAATTAAATTGACTAATTTTAAAACGGTTAGAATCCCGGATCCTTTTGCTACGGTTTTTCTGAAACCGAATAAAAAAAGGCTTTCGATACTTAAAGAAAACGCTTCAATTTGCGAGAGAGTATTGAAAGAAGCTCTTCAGGTGCTAAAAGACGGTGTTCCGGAAATTTCGATAAGAAATATTGTTGATGAAGCGATATATAAATTCGGAGGAGAAAGAAGAGCTTTTCCCACTAAGGTAATTTTCGGAAAAAATACTTCGAACCCCTTCGCTTTAAGTAATAATTCGAAATTGAAAGAAGGAGACGCTATTATTCTAAACTTCGGGATTATACGTGAGGGAGTCGGTATAGAAGTAGCCAGAACCTTTATATGGAAAAAAACCGATAGGTTTTTAGAAGAAATTTATAATAACGTGACTGAAATATATAGAAAATTTTTATCTTTTATCTCCTATGGAAAGATAATTAAAGAGATATATAAATATGTTTTCGAACTTATTAAGGATAATGGTTATGACAAAAATTTTATTCCGCCTATTAATGCTCCTTCAACGCTTAGCGGAAAAAGTATAAACATTTCCAAAAATAGCGATTTTGTCCTGAAAGAAGGGATAATTCTTTATCCTCAGCTAAATTTCTATTTTCCGGAAAAATTTGGCATAAAGTTTCAGGATGTTTTCTTTTTAGGAGGTAACAATTTTAATCTTACCGATTTCTTTGCTAAAGGAGAAGTAAGTGTTCTTCTTATTCCCGATAAGGTCTGAAAGTCGAGTTAGACGTTTTCCGGTCGTAACCGTATCTTTAATAGCTCTAAATATCTTGATTTTTCTTTTCAGCTATCCGGCTATGAAGAGACAGCATAATCTTATTATGGAAAAAGCGATTAAACTCCAGGAAATTGAGATAAAGACATTATCACCTGAAGATCCCTCCGCCATTATCGAGTACGCGAAGAACCCTGAAGTTCAAAGAAAAAAAATCAAAAACAGAGAAATAGTTATATCGGATAAATTATGGGAAGAATGGAAGAATGCTTATAATGATTATGAGGAAGCTTTTAATAAGAGGCTTGTAAGGAAATATGGCTTTGTTCCGGCTGACTTTGACCCGGCCACCTTAGTAACTTCCATGTTTCTCCACGCGGGATTTATGCATCTTTTGGGAAATCTCTGGTTTTTATGGCTGGTGGGATTGAACGTTGAAGACGACTGGGGAAGGCCTTTTTTTCTTGGTTTTTACCTTTTTTCAGGGATTATGGCGTCTCTGCTTTTCGCTGCGATGACCAATTCGAATTTGCCTTTGATAGGGGCTTCGGGAGCTATTGCCGGGGTTATGGGTGCTTTTGCTGTTCAATATTATAAATCCAAGATATATTTTTTATTCGTCCTGCTTTTTCCTTTTATTTTTAAGGTCTTTCCGCTTTATGCCTGGTTCTATCTTCCTCTGTGGTTTGTTATACAATTGTTTTACGCAATATATCTGACCGGTTATTCTAACGTGGCTTTTTGGGCGCATGTAGGGGGTTTCGGTTTTGGAATTGCAGTTGTGGTCTTTCTCCGGTTTAGTGGACTGGAACGTAAATATTTAACGCCGCTTGTCGATAATACCTTAAATCTGGTGGATCTGGATTTTAGTAAGGCAGTTGAAGCAAGGAGTACCGGCGATATCGAGGGTGCGGAGAAACATCTTAAACAAATATTAATGAATGAACCTTCTAATTTGGATGCTGCGGAGGAACTTATCGACATTTATATTAAGGGAAACAATAAAAAAGAAGCTAAATCGGTTGCGAAGGAGACATTTAGAATACTTAGAATGAAAAAAAAAGATCCTTCACTCATTTTAAATTTCTTCGAGGAAGTGTTGGAAGAAAAAAGTCTTATTTCAAACTTGAGCCCTTACGATTTTTACTTTATTTCTCAGTTGTATGAAAGAAGGGGGCAGAAAGGTAAAGCTGCCAGGGTCTTGGCCATTGCGTATAAGGAAAACAGAGATACAAACGATGCTCCCTACATATTACTCCGTTTGATCAGAGCTCTGGCTTTTAGCGGAAATAAAAAATTCTTAAAAAAGGCTCTTTTTGAATTGCAAAAGAAATTTCCTGAGTTAAAAAATAAAGCGATTGCAATACTGAAGGAAGTTAAAAATGGACAGAGGTAATGATAAACCGCATGAACCCGGGATAAAAGGAGCTGAATCCCTGAAAGTGATATGAATATAGTTTTTCTGGCGTTAGATGAATTTATTTCTATAGTTATCGAGGGAATGAAAAATGCATCTGATATTCTTGGGCTTTAGTTTTTTGACGGGATTTTTTCCGGAAGCAAAAGTTGATTCATTGATGAAAACCGGAGATGATGAGTGGTTTTCTGAAGATAAATTCCAGCATTTCGTACACTCGGCTGCGATTTCCTCTTCCTTATATCTTATCGTGAATAACATAACGGAAACTAACGATGGGAACTCTTTTTGTATTTCCTTTTCAATTTCTTCTCTGATCGGTTTGTCTAAAGAAATAAAAGATAGTAAAGACGAAAAAGGTAAAGCATCTTCAAAAGATTTTGTGTTCGATGTTGCGGGTATCCTGTTTGGTATATTTCTGGTGTCGATCGGCGGTTCATAATTCCCGCCCCGAATTTCCACCGCAGAGAACACAGAGCCCATGCAGCTCTTACCCGCGAAAAACTTATCGAACCACAAAGCCCATAGAGAAAAACAACAAAATTAATATTGTTGATTGAAAACCACACCCATTCCCAGAAAACGAGGAAGAACAAATAACACGAATTATTTTTGTTTTTTTTGTCGTGAGCCGTAAGCCGAGAGCAAAGTTTGACCACAGAACACCCAGAGGAAAAAATATATAGAGAATACAAAGCGTCCATAATTGTCATTGCAAATTCTTCTTCCTGCCATTTCGCGGCTTGCCCCATGAAATAGAAACAACATTCAGGTAGACAAGCTGTTTCATGGGGTAAAGCAATCGCTTTCGTAAAATAAAAAACATAATTTGGTTGGGTTATGGGTAATCTTGTGATAATCTGTATAATCTTGTGGCAGTTAGGTAGATTCTTGAATCTAAGTTAAATAGTTGAATTGTTGAATAGTCAAATAGTTTTTCTTTGCGGACTCTGCGTCTTTGCGGTGCAAATTTCTTGAGATTGCTTCGCTTGAGCATAGCATGCTGTCGAACTCGCAATGAAAAATTTTTTCGTGTATTTTTTCAAACACTATTCAATGAGGGTGGTAGGGTTTAGTGTATTTCGTGTATTTAGTGGTTAAATAATTTTTCTGTGGTAGCGGTTTTACCGCGTTGCGGTTTTCTCTTTAACCCGGAATCAATTTCCCTTCATTAGCTTATTTAAAACTCTTTTTAATTCGTCTGTATCAAACGGTTTTGTTATCACTCCTTTAAACCCATAATCTTTATGGTTTGCCATAACCTGATCGTTGGAATATCCGCTGGAAACCAATGCCTTGATATCGGGATCAAACCCCCTTAGTTTTTTAATGGTTTCTTTACCGCCCATTCCTCCGGGAATTGTTAAATCAAGGATTACAGCGTCGAAAGGCTTTCCGGTATCCATCTCTTTTTTGTATTTTTCCAGTGCTTCTTCTCCATTCCTTGCAAACTCGATCGTATACCCTATTCTTTCCAGCATTCTTTTTAAAGCACTTCTCACAATTTTTTCGTCGTCCATTAGTAAAATTCGCCCCTTCGCTTCTGACAATTCGTTATTTTCCATTTTTTTGTCTATATGTTTTTCTTTTCTCGTTGAAGCTGGCAGATAGATAAAAAATGTCGTGCCTACACCGAGTTTCGAATTAACTGTTATATAACCATTGTGTTTTTCGATAATCGAATAAGTTGTAGCCAAACCTAAACCGCTCCCTTTTTGTTTGGTCGTAAAATAAGGATCGAAAATCCGTGGTAAGTGCTTTTTCGCTATACCCAGACCTTTGTCTTCAACAGTAATTTTAACATATTTTCCTTTCCCAAGCGGTAATACAGAGTCTTCTTCTATAATGGCATTTTCGAGTTTTACTTTTATTACTCCTCCCTCAGGCATTGCCTGGTCGGCGTTTATTATCAGGTTGCTTATGACCTGGCTGACCTGGTTCCTGTCAACTTCGACTTTACATATATCTTCCGGTATATCATAAAAGCACCGAACATTAGAACCCCTTAAATTAAATTCTGCTGTTTCTTTTATTATACTTGCTATCGAGGTTGTTTCTTTGATTGGAGCTCCTCCGCTTGAGAAAGTAAGTAGTTGCCTGGTTAGGTTTTTTGCCATGTTTGTTGCTTCTTTGGCATCGGTTAATATCTTTACTAATTCTTCGTTGTCTTTTGCTTCGAGTATCGCGAGAGATATGTTTCCTATAATGCCGCTTAGGAAGTTATTGAAATCATGAGCGATTCCTCCCGCCAGTATACCTATAGATTCTAATTTCTGGATTTTTTGTTTTTCTTGCTCTATTTCTTTTTCTCCGGTGATGTCATGGGCAAACACGAAAATATATTCTTTTTTACCGAAAGCTTGATAATTGAGCAGCACACGGACAGGATAGATTGTCCCGTCCCTTTTTTTGTATACCGATTCGAGATTAACAGCACCTTTTTCTTTGAGTTGACTGAGGAGCTTTTTGTTTTTTTCGGGGGTTATCTTAGGGCAAATCTTACTCCAATTTGCTGACAACAATTCCTCTTCAGGATATTTCAACTTCTTGAAAGAGGATCGATTCGCGAAAAGAATGTTGCCCGAAAGAGAAAGAAGCATAATAGATTCGGAGGTATTATTAATGGAGTATCGGATAAGCTCAAGTTCCTCTTCCGTTTTTTTTCTTATTATTACATTTTCTATGGTCGAAGGTATAACTTTTAAGTAATTGCCTTCTGTATCCTTCATTATATAATCATAGGCGTTCTCCTTCATGGATTTAACTGCCGTTTCTTCATTCCCGGCTCCGGTTATGATTACAACAGGTTCGTTAATATCCATCCGCAGTACATCCTCTGCGGTTCCGTCGTTAAGTTCGAAGTCCTGAAGTATTATATCAAAAGAATTGTTTTCCAGTATTTTTTTGCATTCGGTTATAGAACTCGCTATTTCTACTTCGTAGGGGATTTTGTTCTTTTCTACAAAACGCGTAAAAGCTTTCTGATCGAACTTGTTATCTTCGACTAAGAGAACACGATATTTTTTTTCTTTCATTATGGCGACTCCGATAAAGTCCAGTACATTTTTATTGCTCTGACAACTTCTACAAAATCCGTATAATTAACTGGTTTCATCATGTATCCCGCGATACCGAGATTAAAACTTTCCGTTTTGTCTTTATCTTCTTGGGAAGTGGTCAGCACGACCACGGGGATAATTTTAAAATTGTCTTCTTTTTTGATTTCTTTTAAGAATTCTATACCGCCCATTCTGGGCATTCTTAAATCCAGGAGAATCAGTCCCGGTCTTTTATTTTTGTTCTCTTTCAAATATTTTAAAGCTTCTTCACCATTATGGGCTACCTCCAGCGGATTTGTCACCCGGAGTTCCTTAAAAGACCTTTTTACGCTTTTTATATCTATTTCGTCGTCTTCAACCAACAGAATCGTTTGTTTCTGGTTCATATTTTTATTTCCTCCTTATTGTTTTGGCAGGGTAAAATTAAAAGTGGTTCCCTTTCCAATTTCCGATTCGACCCATATTTTCCCTTTGTATAAATCTATTATTTTTTTAACAATGGTTAAACCTATACCCGTGCTCTTATCTTCGGGATTCGTTTCCAGTGTCTGGAATATTTTGAATATCTTATCCCAGTATTTCTTTTCTATCCCCGGACCGTTGTCCGATATGCTGAATTTCCATTCCCTGGGTTTTTCCTCGCATTTAACCTTTATTATACCTTTCGGTTTACCTGCGTGTTTTATGGCGTTGCTTAAAAGGTTCTCGAAGAGCTGAGTTAGGCGGGTTATGTCCGCGGTATATTCAGGTAGTTTATTCTCTATTTTTATTTTTACACTGTCGGGAGGAGACAGAAGGTCTATTACTTCTTCTAAAAGTTTATTTAGATCGATTTTTTCCTTTTTTCCTTCTATTCTTCCTATCCTGGAATATTCCAGTATACCCTGGATCATCTTGTCCATGCGGGTTGATCTTTCCTGTAACATTTTTAAGCTTTCTTTTCCTTCTCTATCGAGTTTATCTGCGTAATCCTCAAATAACCATTCCGCCAATTGATTTATTCCCCGCAGAGGAGCTTTTAAATCATGAGAAGTTATGTAAGCGAAGCTTTCCAGGTCTTTTGTTCTTTCCGCAACTTTTTTCTCGAGGTCGCGTCCGTAAGCTACTATATTTTTTACCCTGATTAAATATATCCCGTAAACGGCTAAGATTGTTAATGCTATTATTATTAACCTGAACCACATTGTTTGCCAGAAGGGTGGCATAATGATAATTCTAAGTGAAGCTCCTTCTTCATTCCACACTCCGTCGTTGTTTGAACCTTTAACCCGAAACAAATATTTGCCGGGATCTAAATTTGTATAAGTCGCTTCTCTTTTATTACCCACATAGTTCCATTTTTTATCGAATCCTTCCAACTTATAGGCATATTGATTTTTTTCAGGAATCAGGTAATTTAAAGCGGCGAACTCAAAACTAAAGAATGAATGTTTATAGGATAATGTGATCTCTTCGGTTAAATTAATATTACTTTTTAAAGGCGATCCTTTTTCTCCGATTTCAACAGGTTTATTAAAAATAAGAAAATTTGTTATTACTACAGGAGGTACGTGAGTATTTTTCTTTATACTATCAGGGTGGAAAACATTAAAGCCGTTATTCCCGCCAAAATACATTCTTCCATCTTTAGATTTATAATGACTTTTTTTAATAAATGTATTTCCTTGCAAACCATCTTCTTTAGTATAATTTTTAAAATTCTCTGTTTTGGGATCAAATCTGGATAGTCCGCCATTTGTGCTAATCCACAAGAAACCTTTATCATCTTTTTCAATACCAAAAATTAAATCGTTCGGCAAACCATCTGATGTTAAATATTTGGTAATTGATGCTGTATTTTTGTTCAACTTATTAAGCCCATTCGTTGTACCAATCCAAATAGTAGTATCATTTTCTTCTAAAATAGATGTTATAAAATGGTTTTTTAAATTTTCCTGGTTAGATGTTAAATTAATTATCCTTTCTGTTTTTGGATTAAAAATCATAAAACCGATCGATGAGCCTAACAGCAAATTACCTTCATGATCCAGCTTCACAACTTCCAGGAAGTTGTCAATTAACGTACTATTATTTTTATTATAATTAACAAATGACTTTGTTTCTTTGTTAAAGCTATTAAGTCCTCCCTGAGTAGCAAGCCACAAATTACCATTTTCATCTTCTACAATATCAAATACATTATTATTGTATGAATTGATATTGCCATTTAGAAAGGTAACAAATGTTTTTGTTTGTTTATTAAATTTACTAATGCCGCCTGCCCAGGTACCGATCCACACATCATTCTGAGAATCGATAAAAACAGTCAGGACTGCATCTGAATTAAGATTAGAATTTTTTGAATTATAATGTTCAAAGTTACCGTTTTTAGTATTAAATTTATTCAAACCGCCACCATCAGTTGCGATCCAGATATTTCCCTGATTATCTTCAGAGAATTCCCATACAGAATTATGGCTTAAAGTATTGGATTGGCCTGGTATGTTTTTATAATGAATAAATCCTTGTCCTGTGTAATTGATTAAATTTATACCTCCATCAAAAGTCCCGATCCAAATATTTCCAACGTTGTCTTTATAAAGTGAATATATAGAATTACTGTTCAGGCTGTATGGATCATTTTTATTGTTTTTATAATGAGAAAATGTTTTTTTATCTTTGTGTAAATAGTCCAACCCTGAATCTTCATAACCAATCCAGAATCCCCCTTTTTTATCCTCGCATAAAGCAAGTATTCGATTGCTGGATATACTGTTACTATTTTCTGGATTATGTTGAAAATGTTTAAATAATTGTTTATCAATATCATTAACATGAATGTATGATAATCCATTTCCATAACAGCCAAACCAAAGATAGCCTTTCGAATCTTCATAAATAAAATATATTGTATTTCCGATTAAACTATTAGGGTTTTTTTCTTGATTGAAATATCTCGTAAAACTTTGTTTGCTATAGTTATAGAGATTCAACCCATGTTCTGTTGCAACCCATAAATTGCCTTTGCTATCTTCAAACACTTGTCTTGTTCTATTATGGCTAATGCTAGTAGAATCGTTTTCATCATTCTGAAAATGAATAGAATAGTTTTTTACCGGATCAAACAATATCAATCCTTCCCCACGTGTTCCTATCCATACATTCCCCCGGCTATCTCTGAATACATTCCATGAATCATGATTTTCAAGGTTATAACCATTCTCAGTCGTATAATTTATAAAATGATCTTTTTGCTTATCATATTGGGATAAACCTAACATTGTAGCTATCCATATGTTTCCTTCTTGGTCTTCATAAAATGATCGAATAGAATTTGACATAATACTTTTGTTGTCATTATGGGAATGTCGATAAATGGTAAAATTATAACCATCGTATTTATTTAATCCATCAAAAGACCCAAACCACATAAAGCCCTGGTGGTCTTGCAAAATGCACATTACATTTGAATGAGAAAGTCCATCGTTTGTCGTAAGATGACCAAATCGAATATTATGACTTTGCGCAAAGTTTAAAAACGGCAAACAGAAAGTAAATATAATAGTTAATACAGTTATATTTTTCATTCTAGCTCCTTTTTGGATATAACCAACCATCTCCTTCCGATTTTTATTCCTAAAAAAGCATCCTAAAACTTAAGTCCTTGCCGCATAAAGCCTTAAAAGTTGCGAATATTCCAAAAAAAATAATAGTAGAAATTATTTTACTAAATTCCCTTTATTTTTTCGGAAGAGTAAAATAGAATGTGGTGCCTTTGCCTAATTCTGATTTCAGCCAAATTCTTCCTTCGTATAAGTCTATTATTTTCTTAACTATGGTTAATCCTATGCCTGTGCTTTTTCCGGTGGGGTCCGCCTTCAGAGTCTGAAACATTTTAAATATTTTCTCGAAATATTGTTTTTCTATACCGGGACCATTATCGGATATGCTGAATTCCCATTCTTTTTCTTTTGATAAACATCCTACTTTTATAATACCTTTCGGTTTATCTAAGTGTTTTATGGCATTACTTAAAAGATTTTGAAAAAGCTGTGTAAGACGTGTTCTATCCGCAGTATATTCAGGTAATTTATTCTCGATTTCAATTTTAATGTTTTCGGGGGGTGATAATAAATCGATTGTATCTCTGACCAATTCGTTTAAATCGATTTCCCCAGGTTTTCCCTCCATTCTGCCGATTCTCGAATATTCTAAAATACCCTGAATCATATCGTTCATTTTTGAAGCCCTTTCTTTGAGCATCTCGAGGTCTTCTTTACCTTCTTTATCGAGGACTCCGGAGTAGTCCTCCGAAATCCATTCCGATAATTCGTTAATGCCTCTAAGGGGCGCTTTTAAATCGTGGGATACTATGTAGGCGAAATCTTCTAATTCTTTGTTTGATTTGTTTAAGTCTTCCGTTCTTTTTTCGACTTCGGCTTCGAGTTTCTGTCCGTATTCGACTATATTTTTTACGCGTATGGAGTAAACCGAGTAGATTACCAATAAAATAATAAGTAACATAAGCAGTCTGAACCATATTGTTTGCCAGAAGGGCGGAGTAATAATAATTGTAAGTGAAGTTCCTTTTTCGTTCCATATTCCGTCGT